>NZ_JBEOVU010000003.1:0-336986 GCF_040295685.1 Streptomyces sp. NPDC002734 | reverse complement strand
CGCCGGGACTTCTTCGTCTCGGCGGGTTGACTCATGTATAGGAGTCGTGCACTCTTCATATCGTCACTCCTATACATGAGTGACGGAGTCGAACACTTCTAGAGGAGTGATCTTCGTGCGTCAGATCCCCGTGGACACCACCAACGCGACCGTGATGGTCGCCAAGGCCCCGCAGCCCAAGGTCAAGGACCGCCGGACCGGTGAGATCGCCACCGACAAGGACGGCGTCACGCTGATGACCGTGGAGGTCATGTTCTCCACGCCCGACGAGGTCGAGATCCTCAAGCTCACCGTCCCGCAGCCCGGCGTCTCCGAGGACCTGACCATGGGCACCCCGGTCGCGCTGACCGGCCTGGTCGCCTCGGCGTGGGAGAACGAGTTCAACGGCCAGAAGCGGCACGGGATCGCCTTCCGCGCGGTCGCGGTGACCTCGCTCGCCGCCGGCGCTTCTGCCTCGAAGGCGGCCTGAGTCATGACGTGGCTGTTAGTCGCCCTGGTGCTGGTCGTCGCCGCTGCAGGTCTCCTGCGGTGGCGGCGTCCCGCCTGGTACTGGCTGACCTTCGGGGTCACCCTCGCCGCGCTGCGGGTCCTGGTCCGCTACGGCTCGGTCATGGACGCCTGCGGCCTGACGGTCCCGGCCCCCCGCTGGCGGCTGTCCCTGGCCCGGATGACCAACCGGCCCGTTCCCGGTCCTCGTGCTCCGCGCATCCTGCGGGTGCGGGTGACCCGGACCGGCCTGGTGCTCCGGCTCAAGCTCCGCCCCGGTCAGGACGCCTTCGACGTGGCGGCCTCGTGTGATCGGCTGCGGCACTCGTTCGCCATGTACGGGGTCACCTCCCGTGAACTGCGCTCAGGTGTGGTCGAGCTGCGGATGACCGGCTACGACGTGCTCAAGCGGGTGCAGATGCCTGCCCTCGTCGACGCCCGACCGATGCGGGTCCCGGTCGCCCTGCGCGAGGACGGAGCCGTCCACTACCGCGACTACCGCACCGTGCCGCATGCGCTCACCCTCGGTGCCACGGAGTCCGGCAAGTCGGTCTACCAGCGCAACCTCGTGGCGGCGCTCGCCCCGCAACGGGTCGCCCTGGTCGGCATCGACTGCAAACAGGGCGTCGAGCTGTTCCCGCTGGCCCGCCGGTTCTCCGCGCTCGCCGACAACCCCGACACCGCCGCCGAACTCCTCGACGCGCTCGTGTCCCACATGCAGGACGTCTACCAGCTCATCCGGGCCGAGCAACGGATCACCGCCGACGTGCCGGACGCGGAGATCGCCGCCGACATCTGGGACCTCCCCGAAAACTTGCGGCCGGTGCCCATCGTGGTCCTGGTCGACGAGGTCGCCGAACTCGCCCTCTTCGCCAACAAGGAGGAGGAGAAGCGACGGGACCGGATCATCACCGCCCTGGCCCGGCTCGCCCAGCTCGGTCGTGCGGCCGGCATCTACCTGGAGATCTGCGGGCAGCGCTTCGGCTCGGAACTCGGCAAGGGCATCACCATGCTCCGCGCCCAGCTCACCGGCCGCACCGCGCACCGCGTCAACGACGAGTCCTCGGCAACCATGGCCTTCGGCGACATCGCCCCGGACGCCGTGCTGGCCGCAATCCAGATCCCCACCGACACCCCCGGCGTCGCCATCACCGGCGATTCGAGCGGCGGATGGGCCCGGATCCGCGCCCCGCACACCTCGCTGCGCCAAGCCGTGAACGCCTGCAACCGACACGCCGACCTGACCCCGGACGTCCCCGCCCTCGCGCCGTTCCGCCCGGCGCTCGGCACCCTCGCCCCGGTTCCGACCCCAGCAGACGAGTCGGCCCCGGCCGCCGCCTGACCTTCCCGGAGGTTCGCCATGCCCCGTTTGCCGCTGCGCGTGGATGCCGTCCTGGTCCAGGCCGTCATCGCCGGTGCACTGTCCTTCGCCCACCTGCACGACCTGGCCGCCGCTGCCGGACAAGACGGCTGGAAAGCCTGGGCCTACCCGGTCTCGGTGGACCTGCTCCTGGTCGCCGCCTGGCGTCAGCTGCGCTCGGACGGCCCATCCCGGTTGGCCTGGTGCTGGTTCCTGATCGCTCTCGTGGCCTCCCTCGGTGCCAACGTCGCCACCGCCGGACTCCTCGACCTCGACGACGTCCCGGACTGGCTGCGCATCCTCGTCGCCGCCTGGCCCGCCCTGGCCTTCATGGGCGGCACCCTCCTCGCCCACTCACCCACCGCCACGGAGCCGGAAGCGCCGGCACCCGCCGCCCCGACCCCGGAACCCGAGCCGGAAGTGGAGCGCGAACCGGTCGCCGCCACTGAGCCGGACCCGGTGCCCGAGCCCGTCGCGGTCCCGGCGCCCGAGGAGACCCCGGCCCTGCCCACCGCGGCACCCCGCCCGGCGGTGCCGGTCCCGGCCGCGCTGGTCGACCACGCCCGCAAGGTCGCCGCCGACCACCACGCCCGCACCGGTGCCCGGATCGACACCGACACCCTGCGCGCCCGCCTCGGCGTTCCGCCGCACCTGGCCGACGCCATAGCCGCCCAGCTCACCTGACCCGAAAGGAAACCCCTTCATGCCTGCCCGCGACTTCTTCCACTCCGTGCTGCGGATCGGCCCGGTGCAGATCGGCACCCACCGCGACCGCAACGGCCAGACCAAGCACGCCGCCGTGTGCAGCTCCGACGACTGCGGCTGGTCCGCCGACTACTCCAGCCAGTCCGCCGCCCAGCTCGCCGCCCGCACCCACCGCTGCAAAGTCCGCTAGGAGGCCAACCGCCATGGACGTCCCGCTCTGGCTCGCCCTGACCGTCGTCGGCGCACTCGGCATCAAGCTCATCCGCCCACCCTGGTGGCTCGTCGCAGTGCTCCTGCTGGGCGGCTACCTCCTCGCCGACAGCCTCCTCGCCCCGGCCATCGACACCGCCGTCAAGTAAGGAGATCCGCTCATGTTCCGGCCCAAGCTCCCGGCCATGCCCCAGCCCACCGGCCAGGTCACCCCGCCCGCGGTCGTCGTCGAGCCGACCACCATCACCCCGGGCACCCCGACCCCGCCGCCGGCATCCGCCGCCCCGGTCCCGGTCTCGACCCGGCCGACGGTCCAGCTCACCCCCGGCACCGCGCTCGCCCTCGTCGGCGGCGGTACCGCCGTGGTCCTGGTCGTCGGCACCGTCCTGGTCTCCATGCTCCTGGCGGTCGCCGTCACCGCGGCCTCGGTCGCCGTCTGCGCGGTCGTCCTGGGCTCGCTCCTCGCCTCCGACGCCAAGCGCCGCTGAACGGTCCTGGGGGCGACGCACAAGCCGCCAAGCACGCCGCCGCCACCAGGACCCTCACCTCACCAACCGCCATCGCTGAAGGGGAACGTCATGGATCTGCAGACAGCCGCCAGCCTGGTGCCGTTACTCGGCTGGGCCGTGCACGGGAGCCTCCTCACCCACCAGCTCTCCTCCGCCCGCCGCGACCCGCTCACCGGCCTGCACACCCGCGCCGGATGGACCATCCGCGCCGAACACCTCATCCGCCGGCACCCGGCTGCGGCCGTGCTCCTGGTCGACCTCGACCACTTCAAGACCCTCAACGACACCCACGGCCACGCCGCCGGGGACGCCGCCCTCGTCGCGACCGCCGACCGACTCCGGGCCTGGTGCGGACGCCACGGCATCGCAGGCCGTCTGGGCGGGGACGAGTTCGTCGCCGTCGTCCAGGACCTGGCCGTCGCCGACCTGGACGCGCTCACCGCCGCACTGCACCAGCCGCTGTCCTACGCCGGAACGTCGCTGCCGCTGGCCGCCTCGGTCGGCGCCTGCCGCCTCGCCGAGCTGCCGGTGCCTGCTCTGACGGATGCCCTCGCTACCGCCGACGCGGCCATGTACGCGGCCAAGGGCCGTAGCCGCCGGGGCGGCTTGCACGTCTCTCGCTGACCGGCCGCCGGGTGGCGCACAAGCCGCCAAAGCACGCCGCCACCCGGGGCCGTTCCTTCCAACCGCAATCGAAAGGAACCCCCATCATGGCCCAGCACACTCCGCCTGCGCCGAGGATCTGCCCGGCCTGTGACGGCATCGCCTCCGCCGCCGTCACCATCGGCGGCCGTGACGCACGCGGTCACCTGCGCATCATCACCGTCGACTGCCCGGCCTGCCGCGGTGCCGGCACCGTTCCCGTCCGCCGCGTCCAGGAGGGCATTCGTGCCTGAGACGCTGCTCGACCCGACCACCCTCGGCGACCTGCTGAGGGTGGCTTCGGCTTCCGACTTCCACCGCTGGGAAGAACAGATCCGCCGCACCGGCGGCTGCGCCGACCCGATCCACCTGACCGGCTGGGTGCTCCACAAGGACAAGACCAGCGGCGAGACCCTGCACCACTACTCCACCAAGACCGAACCGGGCGGACGGCTCCGCCTGGCCTGCGGCAACCGCCGCGCCTCCCGCTGCCCGTCCTGCGCCTGGACGTATGCGGGCGATACCTACCACCTCATCCGCGCCGGGCTCGCCGGTGACGACCGCCGGGACATCCCCGCCACCGTCCGCGACCATCCCCGCGTCTTCGCCACCCTCACCGCGCCCTCGTTCGGCCCGGTGCACAACCGGCCCGATCGCGGCGTCTGCCGCTGCGGCACCCACCACCAGGAGGACGATCCCGTCCTGGGCACCGCCCTCGACCCGGCAACGTACGACTACGCGGGCGCGGTGCTGTTCAACAACCACGCCGGGCAGCTCTGGCAGCGCTTCACCAACCGGCTCCGCCGCGAGATCGCCGCCCGCGCCGGCCTCACCCAACGAGAGCTGAAAGAGCGCGCCCGGCTGTCCTACGGCAAGGTCGCCGAGTTCCAGAAGCGTGGTGCCCTGCACTTCCATGCCGTGATCCGCCTCGACGGACCCGACGGCCCCAACACCCCGCCGCCGTCCTGGGCGACCGTCGACCTGCTCGCCGACGCGATCCGCGCCGCCGCCGCGCACTCCTACACCTCGGTCTCGGTCCCGGCCGCGGAGGACCAACCGGCCCGGACCTTCCGCTGGGGCACCCAGCTCGACGTCCGGCCGGTCAAGGCGTTCGGCGATGGCTCCGAGATCACCGAACAGGCCGTCGCCTCCTACGTCGCCAAGTACGCCACCAAGGCCGCCGAGAACACCGGCACCCTCGACCGCCGCATCGGGGAACTCTCCGAACTCGACCGGCACGGCGTGCCCGACCACACCCGCCGCCTGATCGAAGCCTGCAAGCAACTCGACCCGCTCTATCCGGACCGGCGGTTGTGGGCCTGGGCGCACATGCTCGGCTTCCGCGGTCACTTCTCCACCAAGTCCCGCCGCTACTCGACCACCCTCGGCGTCCTGCGCCAGGCGCGCGCCGACTACCGCGCCGCCCAGGAGCACGCCGCCCTCGGCCTGGACGACGTCGAGCCGGACACCGTCCTGATTCTCGCGGACTGGCAGTACGCCGACCACGGCCACACCCCCGGTGAATCCGTCCTCGCCGCCACCATCGCCCGCGGCCTCCAGCTCAATCGCGAAACCGCCCGCGAAGCCCTGCGCGACCAGCTCGCCAACGAAAGGCAGTGCTGACCATGGCCTCGGAGCTGCCGAACCGGTTCCTGACCCCTGAGGACCTGGTCGAGATGTTCGAGCTGCCCAGCGTCGAGACGGTCTATCAGTGGCGGCGCAAGCGCACCGGTCCCCGCGGCTTCCGCGTCGGCCGGCACCTCCGCTTCGACCCGTCCGACGTGCGGGCCTGGGTCGACTCGCAGATCGGGGAGGCCGCCTGATGGCCGGACATGTGCAGGACCGCTGGTACCGGACCGAGACCGGCCCGGACGGTAAGACCGTCAGGGTCAAGACCGACCGCCACGGCTCCGGCATGCGCTATCGGGCCCGGTACGTCGGCCCCGACGGCACGGAGAAGTCCAAGAGCTTCCCTGACCGGCAGAAGCGCCTCGCTGAGCAGTGGCTGACCGAGATCGCCTCGGACATGTCCCGCGGCCGGTACATCGACCCGCGTGCGGCTCGGATCACTTTCAAGGGCTATGCCGAGAAGTGGCTCAAGACGCACGGCATCGACCCGGCAAGTCAGGTGGTGGTGGAGCAGCGGTTACGCCTGCACGCGTTCCGGCTGATCGGCTCCCGGCCGCTGGACTCGTTCCGTCCGGAGCACATTCGGGGCCTGGTGGGCGCGTTGGAGAACGACCCGGCCGTGAGTGGCGGCTACGCGCGGAACATCTACGGCGACGTGAGGGCCGTCCTCAGTGCGGCTGTCGATGACGGGCTGTTGCCCCGGAACCCGTGCTCCGCGAAGTCCGTCCGTCCGCCGGCCACTGAGCAGCGCCGTGTCGTGCCCTGGCTGCCCGCCCAGGTCCGGGCGGTCCGTGCAGCACTCCCCCGGCGCTACCGGCCCATGGTGGACGTGGGCGCCGGGTGCGGGCTTCGTCAGGGCGAGATCGTGGGGCTGGCGGAGGATGCCCTCGACTTCGACGGCGGCCTCCTCCGCGTGGTCCGGCAGGTGAAGCTGATCCGGGGCAAGGCCGTGTTCGCTCCGCCGAAGTGCAACAAGGAGCGGGACGTCCCGTTGCCGCCGTCGGTGGCCGAGGCTCTGCGTGCTCACATGGACGCCTTCAAGCCGGTGGAGATCACTTTGCCCTGGCGCAAGCCGGACGGCCCCAGGGTGTCGGCCCGTCTCCTGTTCACCAACACCGCGGGCGGACTCGTCTGGCGGAGCAACTTCAACATCCAGGAGTGGAAGCCCGCCCTCGCGTCGGCCGGACTGATCCCGGAAGCCGGGGAGGACGGTAAGCACCAGTCCGCTCGGGAGCACGGCATGCACGCGCTGAGGCACTTCTACGCCTCGCTGCTCCTGGACGCCGGCGAGAGCATCAAGGCCGTGAGCGAGTACCTGGGGCACGCCGACCCCGGGCTGACGCTGCGGGTGTACGCGCACCTCATGCCGTCCAGCCAGGAACGCACACAGAAAGCCATCGATGAAGCCCTTTTGTGAAATTGATCGAAAGATCTTCAGCTTTGGCAATTTCCTCACCGCGAATGCGCGATGAATACGCTGTTGCGACGCATTCCCATCGGGGTTCACGGTTCGGGCGCAATAACGCCGGCGAGGCGGTTTACTAGATCCCCAGAGCTCATCACGGACCTTTTCTCGTGCAGTGGGTCAAAGCTTTGTGTCGCACGGACATCCATCCAGGATGTCGGGCACGGGCCCGCCCCACGGAAAGAAGCCCGATGAAGAAGTTCTGGCGCCGTTTGGCGGAAAATGGTGCAGCGGTTAACAAGTGGGTCCGGAGACGGCTCGCGCTCACACGCGCCGGTAAGAACTACGGCCGTGTGAAGCGTCTGGTCTGGGAAGTGGCCGTGGCTGTAGCTACAGCCATCGCCCTTCTGCCCCTCACCGGCTCACACGGCCGCTAGTCCGCGTGGGGTCCCTGATGCTTTGGCGGGCGGAGGGGACCCCCTTCACATCGGGACGGATCTTCCGTAACAGATCTAGATCCCGAACGACGCACCCGAAGTGCGTCGATGTATCTACCCTAGCGTCGCACAAATCTCGTGTCACATACTTACGAAGACTCGCGGACACTTTTTTAGGGTGGTACAACCCTGAAAATAACGCTTCCCACGGACCTAAAAATTAGCTGACAGAGATCACGCCGAGGGTGCCAACGACTTCCTGTAGATCCCACAAGGGGGTCGTGGCCCCGCTGCGTGCCCACTACCGCGGCAACGACCAGGCCGTCGCCTCGCCGCACACACCGCAGCTCTTCCCCTTGGCGCGGGCCGCGTCCGCCAAGCCCTGCTTCAGCCCGCACAGCGCTACGGCTCATACAGAGGTGAGCGAACCCGCACCGCACCGACGGCCCAGGGACGGCCCAGAAGGGCATTGCCTCCCTCGCACCTGAGGCAAAAGCGCAGCTAGAAGACCTAGGAGCGCTGAAGCGCGGTGAGTTCTCCGGGCTTAGGCATGGCTGTACCAGTGTGGCAGATCGAAAAGGGTGACCCGTCGGCCCACCGGGGCCGGTCACGGTGACGCCGGTCTCGCCCTGCCCGGGTCACGCGGGACGGGCCGGCGGGGCGCGAGGAACGGCGAAGCCCCGCTTCGCGCCCCGGACGGGGCGGCGGAGCGGGGCTTCGGTGGAACGGTTCCGCGGCGGGGTCGGCTGCGGTCAGCTGCCGACGAAGATCTCCAGGAGGAGCCAGACCACGGGGGCCGTGGGGAGGAGGGAGTCCAGGCGGTCCATGATGCCGCCGTGGCCCGGCAGCAGCGCGCCCATGTCCTTGATGCCCAGGTCCCGCTTGATCATCGACTCGCCGAGGTCGCCCAGCGTGGCGCTGATCGCGACGGCCGCGCCCAGCAGCAGGCCCTGCCACCAGGCACCGTCGTCCACCAGCAGCGTCATGCAGAGCACGCCCGCGACCATGGAGAAGCCGATCGCGCCGAGCAGGCCCTCGCGGGTCTTGCCGGGGCTGATCCTCGGCGCCAGCTTGTGGGTGCCGAACCGCCAGCCCACCGCGTAGGCGCCCGTGTCGCTGACGATGGTCAGCAGGACGAAGGTGAGCACCCGCTGCGGACCGTCGTCGGCGGTCAGCATGAGGGAGACGAAGGTCGCCAGGAACGGCACGTAGAACGTGGCGAACAGGCCGGCCGTGACGTCCCGCAGGTAGTCCTGCGGCGGGGAGGTCATCCGCCACACCATCACCGCCAGCGCGGTGAACGCCGTGGCCACCCAGGCGCCCTCGGGGCCCGCCGCGTACCCGGCGATCACCATCGCCGCGCCGCCGGCGATCAGCGGCACCTGCGGCGCCTTGATCCCCTTGCGCTCGGCGAGCCGTGAGGTGAGCTCCCACAGACCGACGGCCACCGCGGCCACCACGACCCCGACGAAGACGGCCTTCACGACGAAGAGCGCGACCAGGACGACGGCGCCGAGTCCGACGCCGACCCCTATCGCCGCACCGAGGTCGCGTCCCGCGCTCTTCTTCTTCCGCTGCCGCGGTTCCTCGGGCCCGTGCGGGGCGGCCGGGGGCGGCTGGGAGGCGTCGGACATGGGCTCCTGCGGCTTCTCGCTGACGACGGGCATGGGGCGGGTGTGCTGGACGGCGTCACCCTGCGGCACGAATGCCCCGTGCTCCGCGATCACATGCCCCGCGGTGCTCCGACGCGCGGCCCCGTGCTGTGCGGGGACGACACCCTCCTGCGCGGGCGCGCCGAACGGCTGCCCGTAGGCGCCGTACGGCCCGGACGCCACGGGGACGTCCTGCGCCACCGGCGCCGCATACGACTCGTGCGGCGCGTGCGCCGCATGCGCATCGTACGCCGGACCCGTCGGAACAGCTCCCTGGACGGGGCCGCCGGGCGGTCCATACCTCTGCTCGTGCTCGGACGGCCACCCGTGTCCTGCCTGCGGCGGCGCCCCCCAGGAAGAGTCGTTCATCAGACTTCGAGCAGCTCCGCTTCCTTGTGCTTGAGCAGCTCGTCGACCTGGGCGACGTACTTGGCGGTGGTGTCGTCCAGCTCCTTCTCGGCGCGACGGCCCTCGTCCTCGCCGACCTCGCCGTCCTTCACCAGCTTGTCGATGGCGTCCTTGGCCTTGCGGCGCACGGAACGGATCGAGACCTTGGCGTCCTCACCCTTGGTCTTCGCGACCTTGATGTAGTCGCGACGGCGCTCCTCGGTCAGCTCGGGGAACGTCACGCGGATGATGTTGCCGTCGTTGCTCGGGTTCACGCCGAGGTCGGAGTCCCGGATCGCCTGCTCGATGTTGCGCAGCGCGCTCTTGTCGAACGGGGTCACCACGGCCATGCGCGGCTCCGGCACGGAGAACGAGGCCAGCTGGTTGATCGGCGTCAGCGCGCCGTAGTAGTCGGCCACGATCTTGTTGAACATCGCCGGGTGCGCACGGCCGGTGCGGATCGCGGCGAAGTCCTCCTTGGCGACCACGACGGCCTTCTCCATCTTCTCCTCGGCCTCGAGGAGGGTCTCTTCGATCACCACTTGCTCCTGCGTGTCTTGAAGTAGGCCCGTCCGCCACTCCTGTGCGCGCCGGCGGACGGTTGCGTCGCGTCTTCTTCCTGCACGGTTCCGGACCGGCAGGACATTGTCCATCCCCCGGCCGGGACGTCGCCCGGACCAGGGACCTCACCCGGCACGGCCGGGCGAGGTTCGCCGGTCAGTCCCGGCCGCCCGCGTCGCCCACGAGCGTGCCGATCTTCTCACCATTGACGGCCCTGGCGATATTGCCCGCCGACAGCAGTTCGAAGACGAGGATCGGCAGGTCGTTGTCGCGGCACAGCGTGATGGCGGTCATGTCGGCGACCTTGAGGTCGCGGGTGATGACCTCGCCGTAGCTCAGCGCGTCGTACTTGACCGCGGACGGGTTGGTGCGGGGGTCGGAGTCGTAGACCCCGTCGACGCCGTTCTTGCCCATCAGCAGGGCCTCGGCGTCGATCTCCAGTGCGCGCTGGGCCGCGGTGGTGTCGGTGGAGAAGTAGGGCATGCCCATACCGGCGCCGAAGATGACCACACGGCCCTTCTCCAAGTGCCGCACGGCGCGCAGGGGGATGTAGGGCTCGGCGACCTGGCCCATGGTGATCGCCGTCTGGACACGCGAGTCGATGCCCTCCTTCTCCAGGAAGTCCTGGAGGGCGAGGCAGTTCATCACCGTGCCGAGCATGCCCATGTAGTCGGATCGGGCGCGGTCCATGCCGCGCTGCTGCAGCTCCGCGCCGCGGAAGAAGTTGCCGCCACCGATGACGACGGCGATCTCCGCACCGTCCCGGACCACGGCGGCGATCTCGCGCGCGATGGCGTGCACCACGTCCGGGTCGACGCCGAGTCCGCCACCGCCGGCGAACGCCTCGCCGGACAGCTTCAGCAGATACCGGCCGCGTACATTGCCGTCGTCGCTCTTCTCGGCCTTCGTGGTCATGGGGACTCTCACTTCGTTTGCAGTGCACACACACGAAGAAGGCCATTGCCGGTGGGGTGTGATTCGCATCCCATGCGGCAATGGCCTCCCTCGTCAGATCTGTTGTCGCCCGCCACGCGCGAGTGCGCGGCGGCGTACCCGGACGACTGCTTCCGACCTTAGCGGTCGGATGCGCCGATCACGGTACTGACTCAGATGCCGACCTTGATGCGCGCGAAGCGCTTCAGGGTGACACCGGCCTCGTCCAGGACCTTCTGGACGGACTTCTTGTTGTCCAGCGCGTACGGCTGGCCCAGCAGGGTGGCGTCCTTGAAGAAGCCGTTGACACGACCCTCGACGATCTTGGCGATCGCGGCCTCGGGCTTGCCCTCGGCGCGGGTGGTCTCCTCGGCGATGCGGCGCTCCTTGTCGACGACGTCGGCCGGGACGTCCTCCTTGGAGAGCCACTGCGGCGCGAACGCGGCGATGTGCTGGGCGATGCCCTTCGCGACCTCGGCGTTCTCCTTGTCGAGCTCGACGAGGACACCGATCTGCGGGGGCAGGTCCGGCATGGTGCGGTGCATGTACGCCAGGACGTAGCCGTCCTTGAACTGGGCGAAGCGGTCCAGGACGATCTTCTCGCCCAGGTTCGCGTTGGCCTCGTCCACGAACGCCTGGACGGTCTTGCCGGCCTCGATCTCGGAGGCGAGCAGGGCGTCGATGTCCGCCGGGGAGGTCTTCACGATGTGCTCGGCGATGGCATTGGCCACGGCCTGGAACTTCTCGCCCTTGGCGACGAAGTCCGTCTCGCACTTCAGCTCGACGATGACGCCGGCGGAGTTGTCGTCGGCGATGATCTCGACGACGGCGCCGTTCTCGGCGGAACGGCCCTCGCGCTTGGCGACGCCCTTCTGGCCCTTGATGCGGAGCGCCTCGACGGCCGCGTCCACGTCGCCGCTGGCCTCGTCGAGGGCCTTCTTGCAGTCCATCATGCCGGCGCCGGTGAGCTCACGCAGCTTCTTGACGTCGGCGGCGGTGTAGTTCGCCATGTCTGTGCTTCTCTTCTCGGAGTACGAGTGCGAATGGAAGATCTACGGCCCGGACGGCACGGTCGCGGATCCGGCACGGTCGTGGATCCGGCGGAGCCGGGGTTCCGACGCGGTGCGGATCGACCGACACGGCGGGCGGCGCGGAGGGCGCCGCCCGCCGTGTGGTCACACGATCAGCCGTACGGGCATCGCCGCCCCGGACCTCACGGTCCGGGGACCGGGTGTCAGGCCTGCTCGCCCTCGGCGGGCTTCTCGGCCTCGGCGGCGGGCGCCTCCTCGGCCGCGGGGGCCTCGGCGGCGGGGGCCTCGGGGGCCTCGGCCGGCTTCTCGGCGTCAGCCGGCTTCTCGGCCTCGGCGTCGGCGTCGGCGTCGGTCTTCTTGTCGCCCTCGAGCAGGTCGCGCTCCCACTCGGCCAGCGGCTCGCCGGCGGCCTTCTCGCCCTTGTTCTCGGCGGCGCCGGAACGGGACATCAGGCCCTCCGCCACGGCGTCGGCGATCACGCGGGTGAGCAGGGTGACGGAGCGGATCGCGTCGTCGTTGCCCGGGATCTTGTAGTCGACCTCGTCGGGGTCGCAGTTGGTGTCGAGGATGGCGACGACCGGGATGTTGAGCTTCCGGGCCTCGCCGACCGCGATGTGCTCCTTCTTGGTGTCCACGATCCAGACGGCGCTGGGCACCTTCTGCATCTCGCGGATACCGCCGAGGGTCTTCTCCAGCTTGGCCTTCTCGCGGGAGAGGACCAGGAGCTCCTTCTTGGTCAGACCCGACGCGGCGACGTCCTCGAAGTCGATCTGCTCGAGCTCCTTGAGGCGCTGCAGACGCTTGTAGACGGTCGAGAAGTTGGTGAGCATGCCGCCCAGCCAGCGCTGGTTGACGTAAGGCATGCCGACACGGGTCGCCTGCTCGGCGATGGCCTCCTGCGCCTGCTTCTTCGTGCCGACGAACATGACCGTGCCGCCGTGGGCGACGGTCTCCTTGACGAACTCGTAGGCGCGGTCGATGTACGACAGCGACTGGAGCAGGTCGATGATGTAGATGCCGTTGCGCTCGGTGAAGATGAAGCGCTTCATCTTCGGGTTCCAGCGACGGGTCTGGTGACCGAAGTGGACGCCGCTTTCCAGCAGCTCCCGCATCGTGACGACGGCCATGGCCGTTCTCCTTGAGATTCTCGGTTGTGCCGCGGACACCGGACGGCATCCGCGCCTGACGCCCGCGTACGACGCCCTGCCACAAAGGACCGAGGGGCGCCGACCCAGGCCACCGGCTTGCGCCGGGGCCCTCATCGAGGCGTGCGAAGTCGACCCGGTGACCCGGATCGCCGTAGAAAGTGTACGGGACTGCCGGGGCCCCGAGTGACGCCGCCGTCCACAACCGGCAGGTAGTCCACAGGCCGGGGCGGACACCGGCCGTTTTCCGGGACGGTTCCGGCATGCGAGAGATGCGACGTGAAGCGCGGGATCCCCGGAACCACCAGGCCAGGAACCGGCGGCGGAGGAGCGGCTGGACCCTCGCGGTGCTGGCCGGGGCGGTACTGGGGGCGGCTGCCGCGCCCGAGCCACCCGTGCCCGGGCCTGGGCCTTCTGGGCCCTCGGCGCCTGCTGTGCCCTCGGCGCCTTCTGGGCCTGCTGGGCCTGCTGGGCCTTCGGCGGAGGTGCCGCGGATCGCCCGGAACTGGCCGATCGGAGTGCGCCCCTCGGTGCTACGGGGGTGGGAGCCGCCGGCCTCGGCGTACGGGCGCGGGCACCGGGGCGTGGACCTGGCGGCCGGGGTCGGGGCGGAGGTCAGGTCGGTGGCGGCGGGACGGGTGTCGTTCGCGGGACGGGTGGCGGGGCGGGGGGTGGTGTCCGTGGAACTCACCGGTACGGGGGATCCGCCGTTGCGGACCACGTTCCAGCCGGTGAGCCCGGGGGTCCGCCGGGGCGACGGGGTGGGGGCCGGTTCCGTGCTGGGGGGCCTGGCCGCGGGCGACCACTGCGGGGGCGCGGTCTGCCTCCACTGGGGCCTGCGCCGTGGCCCCGCCTACCTCGACCCCCTCACCCTCCTCCCGCTCCACCTCCTCACGCCCCTCCCACCCCGGCTCCTCCCGGTACCGCCAGGTCTGCCGCTTCCGCAGCGGTGGCCATAGCAGGGGGCGCCACTGAGTGCGTCACGACGTCGCTCTGCCATCCCCAGCGGGCAATCCTGCCGCTGGGGCGGCACGGGTGGGCGCCGGCGCCCACGTCCCCACAGGACGGTGCGCTTCACGACGCGTAAGCCCTCCGGGAAGGGGGCGGCGGGTAGGGCGAGTAGGAGGGACAAGCCGGTGCTGCCGGCCGGGCTCGCTCCTGCGCCGTGCTGCGCCGGGGGCCCGTCCGTACCGTGCCGCCGGCCTACGCCGGGGGGGCGAACCGCTCGCCGCGGAGGCGCGCCGCCCTGCCCGCAGGACGGCGGGGTCGCCCGCAGGGCGGCGCGGGGTCGGGTCAGGTCGTGGGGGTGGTGAGGGCGCCGTGGAGGGCCATGTGGACGGCGGCCTCGGTGATGTCCGCGGGGTCCTCGGCCGCACCGAGCTCGATCCGCCGCACCGCCGCGTCGACGACCCCCTGCAACAGCATCGCCGCCATCCGCGGCTGCTCGTGCCCCAGGTCCCGCAACGCGCCGCCCAGCATCGCGACAAGGCCGCCGTGCGCGGCACGGATCTTCTCCCGGGCCCCCTGGTCCAGCTCCCCGGCGGAGATGGCGACCACGGCCCGGTGCCGCCGGTCCCCCACCAGCGACAGCTGCTGCCGCACGTAGGCCTCGACCTTCGCGGCCGGCCCGTCCGCCGCGGCCATCGCCGCCTCGACCTCAGCGGCCCAGACCGGGAAGTCGACCGCGCACAGCTCCTCGACCACGGCGCCCCGCGAACGGAAGTACTCGTAGACGGACGACCGCGCCAGCCCCGTCCGCTCGGCGAGCGCGGGGAAGGTCAGCGCCTCCGTACCGCCCTCGGACAACAGGGACCGTGCAGCGTCCAGCAGTGCGGCTCGCTGCATCGACCGGTGCTCGGCCACGGAGGCCGCTCGAATCCTTGGCACGTCACCACTCTACGGAGCCACGCCGCGGAACGTGTCAGCGCCCGAAACTCGCCAGCTTCGCCCGCAGCTGCAGCACCGACTTGGTGTGGATCTGGCTGACCCGGCTCTCCGTCACCCCGAGCACGTTGCCGATCTCCGCGAGGGTCAGTCCCTCGTAGTAGTAGAGCGTGACCACCGTCTTCTCACGGTCCGGCAGCATGTTGATGGCGCGGGCGAGCAGCCGCCGCAGCTCCCGGTCCTCGGCCACCTCGACGGGGTCGTCGGCGGCGGTGTCCTCGAGGGTCTCCATCAGGCTCATCCGGCCGCCCCCCTCACCGCCCCCGTGCAACACCTCCTCCAGGGCGACCACGTTGGCCAGCGAGAGCTGGCTGAACACCGCGTGCAGCTCCTCGACGGTGACGTCCATCTCGTCGGCCACCTCGGCCTCGGTGGGCGTCCGCCGCAGCCGCGCCTCAAGGGTGGCGTAGGCGCGCTCCACGTTCCGCGCCTTCTGCCGCACCGAGCGCGGGATCCAGTCCAGCGCCCGGAGTTCGTCGATCATCGCGCCGCGGATCCGGGTGATCGCGTACGTCTCGAACTTGATCTCGCGTTCGACGTCGAACTTCTCGATCGCGTCGATCAGCCCGAAGACGCCCGAGGAGACGAAGTCGGCCTGCTCGACGTTGGACGGCAGCCCCACGCTCACCCGGCCGGCGACGTACTTGACGAGGGGCGAGTAGTGCAGGATGAGCTGCTCCCGCAGCCGCTCGTCCCCGGTCGCCTTGTAGGTCCGCCACAGCTCGTCGACGGTCGAGGGAGCGGGAGGCCGCACTCTGCCCCGGGCCGCGGGGGTGACCGCCGCCGCCCGGTCGGGCCCGGAGGTGTGCTGGGGCATTCGTCGCCTTGTGCCGTTCTGCCGTGGTACCGGTCGCGCGCTCCGGCGCACCGGAGCGCCGGGGAACTTCGTGAGCGTAGCGCGACTGGAGCATCGCAGTCCGTGAAGGACGAACCGGGACCGATCCGCAGATACGTTCCTCTACGCCCCGTCCGCCGGCCCTGCGAAGCCCCGGGGCTCACCGCGTGTGACCACCCGGAAGGCCCAACTCCGGGACGTCGCAAGGGCGTCGGGACCACCCGGACGGCCGAGCGGTCACCTCATGGCGGCCCCGCGCCGCCCCGCGCCGAGATCACCGCATGGCGTGTCAACTGCCATCCGTCGCCGTGTCGTTCGACATGACCCAGCGAGCGGAGCTCGTAGAGCCTGGCCACCGCGTCGTCGGGGGTGGTCACCGCCTCCCGGGCGATCACCTCCACCGGGACCGGCCCCCGGGCGGGCAGGGCGTCCAGCACACGGCGGACGTCGGCCCCCAGCAGGTCACGCGGCAGCAGCGGCCCCTCGGGAACCTCTTCCAGCTCCCCGATCGAGCCGACGAGTTCGACGATCTCGGCCGCGTCGGTCACCAGCGCGGCCTCCTCCCGCAGCAACTGGTGCACTCCGGTGGAGAGCCCGCTGGTGACGGGACCGGGCACGCCCATGGTGAACCGGCCGAGCCGGCGGGCCGCCCGGGCCGTGGACAGGGACCCGCTGCGCCGCGCGGCCTCGACGACCACCGTGCCCCGGGTGAGCGCGGCGATGACCCGGTTGCGCAGCACGAACCGGGACGGCGTGGGGTGGTCGCCCGGCGGCAGCTCGCCGATCACCAGGCCCTGTTCGGCGATCCGGCTGATCAGTCGGGCGTGCCCGCGCGGGTAGGCCCGGTCCACGCCGCAGGCCAGCACGGCCACCGTGGCGCCGCCCGCGCCGAGCGCGCCCCGGTGCGCCGCCCCGTCGATCCCGTAGGCCCCGCCGGAGACGACCACCCAGCCCCGTTCCGCGAGCTCGGCGGCCAGCCCGGCCGACACATGGGCGCCGTACTCGGTACAGGCCCGCGCACCCACGACCGCCACCGACCGCAGCGCCCACATCCGCAGGCTGGGCCGTCCGCGGATCCAGAGGCCGACCGGACGGGCGTCGCCCAGGTCGTCGAGCTGGGTGGGCCACTCCGCCTCGCCGGGCACCACGAACCTGGCGCCGCTGTCCGCGGCCGCGGCGAGGTCGCGCGCGGGGTCGGCGGCGGCCGCCCGGGCGCACAGCCCCGACCACCGGGTGGCGCGCACCCCGGCGAGCGGCCGCCCGCCCTCCCGCAGCCGCCGCACCAGCGCCACGGGGCCGAGCTCCCGCAGCCACCGGCCGCCCACCTCGTCCCCGGGCTCCAGCACCCGCGTCAGCAGGGCCCGCGCCCACTTCGCCTCCGGCCCCGGCCCAGTCACCCCCTCGACGCGCGAGCCCGACAGGCCAGGCGACTCCCCGCCCCGCGGACCCTCCGGGGCGGGCGGCGTCTCCCCGCACGCCGGCTCCTCCCCCACAGGCCCCACGGCAACGCCTGGGGTTGCCGACGCGACCCGCACGGCGACGCCCTCGGTCGCCGCCGTCGGCCCCGCGACAGTGGCCCCCGGCAGCCGAGGCGGCACCTCCACCCCTTCCAGGGCGAGCTGCCCTCCACCGCCCGGCACCGCCCGGCCGTCGTCCGGTGCGCGCGCCGCCTCCCCGTTCACACCAGCTCCCCGATCGTGGTCGCGGCGCCCAGCGGGCATCCGGTGCGCAGCTCCAGGGCGAAGGCGACGTCGTGGGCGTCCGGGCGGTCGTGGCCCACCAGGTCGGCCACCGTCCAGGCCACCCGGAGCACCCGGTCCAGGCCCCGCGCGGTGAGCGTGCCGCGCTCCAGGAGACGCTCCGCGCGCTCCATGGCGCCGGGGGCCGCTCTCCAGCGGCCGCGCAGTTCCCGGCCGGGCACCTCGCCGTTGGTGCGCCACGGCGTGCCGTCGAGCCGCGTCGCCGTGCGCTCACGGGCGGCCAGCACCCGGGCCGCGACGGTCGCCGAGGACTCCCCGCTGCGCCCCCGCCCGGCCAGCTCCGCCCGCGTCACCGGCTCCACCCGCACCCGCAGGTCGACCCGGTCCAGCAGGGGCCCGGAGATCCGCGCCTGGTAGCGCCGCACCGCGTGCGGGGAGCACTCGCAGCTGTCGTCGGTCCGGGAGAACCGCCCGCAGGGGCACGGGTTGGCCGCCAGCACCATCAGGCATTTGGCCGGAAACCGCACCACGCCCTCGCTCCGGGCGATCACCACATGGCCCGACTCCAACGGCTGCCGCAGCGCGTCCAGGGCCGCCCGGCTGAATTCCGGCGTCTCGTCGAGGAAGAGGACGCCCCGGTGGGCCAGCGAGACGGCGCCGGGTCTGGCCGTGCCCTTCCCGCCGCCCACCAGCGCCTGCATGGTGGCCGAGTGGTGCGGGGCGCAGTAGGGCGGCCGGTCGATCAGCGGGCGGCCCGGCGGCAGCAGCCCGGCCACCGAGTGGACGGCGGTGACCTCCAGGGACTCCTGCCGCCCCAGCGGCGGCAGGAGCGTGGGCAGACGTTCGGCCAGCATGGTCTTGCCGGTGCCCGGCGGCCCGGAGAGGAACAGGTGGTGGCCGCCCGCCGCGGCGACCTCCAGGGCGGCCCGCGCCCGCAGGCCTCCCGCGACGTCCGCGAGGTCGTGCCCCTGCTCGGAGAAGGCGCCGCCGGGCACTCCGACGGCCGCGGCGGCTCCCGGCAGCCGCAGGCCGGCCAGCATCGCGTCGGGGCGGCCCTGCGCCACCGGTTCCTCCTCGGGCACCGGCGCGTCCGTCAGGACGGCGATCAGCTGGCGCAGGCTGCGGACCCCGAGCACCGACACCCCGGGCACCAGGGACGCCTCCGCCGCCGCGCACTCGGGCACCACCACCTGCTGGTAGCCCGCCTCAGCGGCGGCCAGCACCACCGGGAGGACGCCGCGCACCGGCCGCACCCGGCCGTCCAGCCCCAGCTCGCCGATCATCACCAGATCGGCCAGCGTCTTCGGGTCGATCAGCTCCGCCGCGCCCAGCACGGCGCAGGCGACGGCCAGGTCGAACCCGCTGCCTCCCTTGGGCACCGAGGCGGGGCTGAGGCCGACGGTGAGCTTCTTCTGCGGCCACGCGGCGCCCGAGTTGATCACCGCTGCCCGCACCCGGTCACGGCTCTCACTGAGGCTCTTGTCGGGCAGGCCCACCAGCGTGAAGGCGGCCACCCCCGGTTCCAGGTCGGCCTGCACCTCGACCACCACGCCCTCGGCGCCCACCAGCGCCACCGAGCAGGTACGCGCGAAGCCCATCTCAGGCCACCCCCCGCACGTGCTCGACCTGGGGCGCTCCGCGCCGGGGCAGCAGCACGCCGACCACGTCGATACGCACCCCGCCCGGCGGAGCGCCGCCGTGCTCCTGCACCCACCGCTCGGCGAGGCCGCGCAGCCGGGCGGCCTTGGCGGGCGTCACGGCGGCCATCGGATGCTCGAAGGCCGCCCGCCCCTCCGCCGGGGCGCGGCGCGTCTTCACCTCGCAGACCACCACCGCGTCGCCGTCCCGCGCGACGATGTCGATCTCTCCGGTCCGGCCGCCCCGCCAGTTGCGGTCCAGCACCGTCATGCCGGCCTCGGTCAGCCGGCGTGCGGCGAGCTCCTCGCCCCAGGCCCCGAGCGCACCACGCGCCCCTGTGCCGCGGTCGCCTCCCGGGCCGCTCCCCGTCGGCCCGCCTGCCGGGACCGCCCCGGGGGCCGTCCCGGCGGCCGTCCGTCGGTCTTCGTCCCGTCCACCTCGTGCACCGTGTCCACTTCGAGCGCCCATCCGGCACCACCTCCGGCACCCACGGTGGTCCTTCGTCCCGCACCGTGTGGATCTTGGTGGATGAACGGCCCTTCGACGACAGAAGCCTCACCCTTTCGAGTGAGGCTTCTTGGCCGCTTGCGGCGGTTTTCCACAGGTCAGCCGCCCGGGAGCTCCAGATCCGTCTTGTTGAGCTCCTCGATGTTCACGTCCTTGAACGTCAAGACCCGTACCTTCTTGACGAAGCGGGCCGGCCGGTACATGTCCCACACCCAGGCGTCGGCCATGGTGACCTCGAAGAACACCTCGCCCTGGACGGAGTGAACCTGCATGTCGTAGTCGTTGGTGAGGTAGAACCGGCGCTCGGTCTCGATCACGTAGGTGAACAGTCCGACGACGTCTCGGTACTCCCGGTAGAGCTTCAGCTCCATCTCGGTCTCGTACTTCTCGAGGTCCTCGGCGCTCATGGCATGTTCCCCTTCAGCCGTGCGATCCCACCATTGTGCGTCAGTCCCACGAGCCCCTGGGCGATTTCCGGCTCAGGGGTCTCCGGCCCGGCAGGGGGACCGTCGTCGAGCGGCCTGCGCGGCAGCCCGGCGAGTCCCGTGGGATACACCGTCTCATGCGACCGCCCGAGTTCCCCACACGTCCACCACCGCGCTCGCGCGAAAGTCGCACGCTCCAGGACGATCCCGGTCGTATCGACCCTGACCAGGCAGGACCGCCGGGCATCGCCCGGCGGGCGCCCCGTCCGCGCGCAAGCGCGGGACGCGGTCGTCGCGGCCAGGAGGGACCACCACCCGCACCACGGCTCGGGGCGCGGGCGGAGGGTCAGCCACCCTCAGCCACGGGCCGGGGGCGTCCCCCGCCTTCGGGTCAGCAGGCCCGCCACCGGCCCGTAGGCGGCCCCCGCGAAGATCATCAGCGCTCCCACCGTCACCAGGGTCACCTGGGTCGTCAGCGGCCCCGCCGGGGTGGGTTCGTCGCCGAGCACCCGGAAGCCGGTGGCGGGCTCCAGCATCCCCTTCATCGGCCACACCACGGCGTCCACCCGTCCCCTGACCGCGCTGCGGGCGACCGTGCCCCCGCCCTTCTCCATGAGGTGGGCGGTGGAGTCGAGGGAGCCGCTGCGGTCGTCGCCCAGCAGGAACAGCCTGCCCTTGGGCACGGTGACCTCGGAGAAGGAGGCCGTCGCCGCGAACGGGTCGTCGCGGGTGTAGGGCTCGTCGATCCGCTCGCCGTTCACCTTGAGCCCGCCGTCGGAACAGCAGGCCACGGTGTCACCGCCGACCGCGACGACCCTCTTCACCAGGGGAGCGTCCGCCCACGACTTCTGCTCGAAGACCACGACGTCGCCGCGCCGCACCTCGGAGCCGTCCACCCGCTGGGCGAGCACCCGGTCGCCGGCGCCGATGGTGGGGTGCATGGACAGGGTGGGGACGGTGAACGGCACGTACATCAGCGCGGCCCAGCCGAAGCCGCCGAGGAACAGCAGCGTGCCCAGCGCGACCACCAGGCCGGAAAGCCGCTGGCCCAGCCGGCTGCCGGCCGGGGTGCCGCTCGGGGCGACGGCGCCCTCGCCGCTGATCGCCGCGGCCGTGTCGGTCCTGCTCTCACTGCCCATGGCCCCGCACCCTACCCGGCGGTACGGCGCCTGGTCAGCCCCTGTCGACCGGCTTCGCACACGGTCTCCTCACACCCGACGACCCGCGCACCGGCCCGGGAACACGTCACCGAGCCGGGCCGACCGGCAGTGCACCGGCGGCCCGGGAAGGGGCACCGCCACGGCGAACCGCCCGCCCGCCGGTCCCGGGAAGGGTCACCGCCCGGCGAACCGCCCGCCCGCCGGTCCCGGAACGGGTCACGGCCCGTCCCTCCGCGGGCGGAGGAGCGGGCCGTGACGGCGTCGAGGCGCGGGACGGCGGGGCGAAAGGCCCTGCCTACTTGTTCAGCGCGGGCTGGTCGAAGGTCTCCGGCACCGGCAGGGTGCCCCAGCGGTCGATGGGCCACGCCTTCACCACGGCGCGCCCGACGACGTCGTCGACCGGGACCATGCCGTTGTGGGCGTCCTCCTGGTTGTAGCGGGAGTCCTTGCTGTTCTGGCGGTGGTCGCCCATCACCCACAGGTAGCCCTTGGGCACCTTGACCTTGAACTGTCCGGCGTCGTCGTCGCTGCACGGGGTGTTGCCCGGGAAGACGTACGGCTCGTCGAGCGCGACGCCGTTGACGACGACCTTGCCGGTGCCGCGGCACTCGACGGTGTCCCCGCCGACACCGATCACGCGCTTGATCAGGTCCCGCTCCTCGGAGGAGGGCATCAGACCGACCCAGGTGAGCACCTTCTGGAAGGCGTTGGGCTCCTCCACCGGCTGGCCCGCGAGCCAGTTGTCCGGGTCGTGGAAGACGATGACCTCGCCGCGCTCGGGCTCCGCGCCGAACCACGGGGTGAGCTTGTCCACCAGGACCCGGTCACCGCGCTGGAGCGTGTTCTGCATGGAGTCCGAGGGGATGGAGAACGCCTGCAGCAGGAACGTCTTGATCACCAGGGCGAGAACCAGCGCGATCACGACCAGCAGTGGCAGTTCCTTCCAGAACGACCGCACCTGCTGGTTCGAGGAGCCGCGCCGCGACCCGTGGCCGCCGTCCTCCTCCGGAGCCCCGCCGGAACCCTCGGGGTCACTGCCGTGCGTCACGTCCTCACCTTCCTGCGGGCCGGCTTCGGGAGACCGCCCCCGCCATCCGTCGCCGCCACCGGAGCGTGCGCCAACCGCCGCATCCCCCACACCGAACTCCTCACTCCGTACCGCCGCCCGCCCGCTGCCCGGCGCGGGCCCACCACTCCCTTAACGAGCGGGAGTTCCCCAGGGCTCGGTGGTCCCGGAAATCCGTCCACCACCTCGGCCGACCCGCCTGCCCGGGTGCTGCCACCCTATGCGAGCCGGGCCGCCCGGCGGCTACCCCCCGTCGTCGCCGGACCCCGCGGAACCCGATGACGCCGCCGAACCCGACGACCCCGCCGGGACCGGTGACCCCGCCGAGCCCGGTGGCCCTCCCGGCCCCGGGACGGAGGTGAAGGTCTCCGGCTTGGTCAGGCGCCCCCAGTGGCCCAGCGGCCAGGCCACCGCGACCGCCCGGCCCACCACGAGGTCCTCCGCGACGGCCCCGCCGTACGGTCCGTCGCGGTGCTCGCGGGAGTCCGCCGAACGCGACCGGTGGTCGCCCATCACCCACAAGGTCCCCTCGGGGACCGTCACCTCGAACGGCATCGCGGACGGATCGTCACCCGGATGGAGGTAGTCCTCGTCGAGCGGAGTGCCGTTCACGGTCATCCTGCCCTCGGCGTCGCAGCACATCACGTGGTCGCCGCCGACCCCCACCACACGCTTGATCAGGTCCTGTTCGTCGGCCGACGGCAGCACGCCCACGAAGGCGAGCCCTTCCTTGATCCGCCGGGTGACCGCCGACTCGTCGGCGAGCGCGGCGACCTCCTCGTGCCCCAGCCAGCCGCCCGGGTCGCGGAAGACCACCACGTCACCCCGCTCGGGCTTCGACCCGAACCACGGGGACAGCTTGTCCACGATCACCCGGTCCCCGATCCGGATCGTCTGCTCCATCGAGCCGGAGGGGATCACGAACGCCTGGAACAGGAAGGTCTTCAGCAGCAGCGCGATCAGCAGCGCGACCCCGCCCAGCAGGGGTATCTCCTTCAGCAGCGCCCGCCGGCGACGGCGCTGCACCCGGCGGCGCAGTCTGCGCCGTTCGGCGCGCCCCGGCGGGGGCCCGGCGGCCTCCGGCCCCTCCCCCGCTCCCCGTGTGCGTCCCCGCCTACCCATGGGCCCCCTCCGCCTCGGGCACGCCGGCATAGGCGCCGGACGGTTCGATCCGCGTCCACCGGCCGGCCGGCCAGAGGATCCAGTCGGCCCGCCCGGTGACGTCCTCCACGGGCACCATGCCCCCGCCCGGCGAGCCCAGGTGGTCCCGGGAGTCGCGGGAGGCGGCACGGTGGTCGCCGAGCAGGAAGAGTCTCCCGGCGGGCACCACCACGTCGAACGGCACCGCCGACGGGGCGTCGCCGGCCAGGAACGGCGACTCGTCCACCGCGCGCCCGTTGATCCGCAGCCGGCCGTCCCGGTCGCAGCAGACCACGCGGTCGCCGCCCACCCCGGCAACCCGCTTGACGAAGTACCCGTCGCCGAACCGCTCGCCGCCCTCGAAGACCACCACGTCCCCGCGGGCCGGTCCGTCGCCGAAGCGGTAGGCCAGCTTGTTCACCAGGACCCGGTCACCGGCCTCCAGGGCGGGCCGCATGGAGGAGCTGGGGATCCGGAAGGGCTGGGCGACGAACAACGTGACCGCCAGGAGGAAGACCAGGCAGGCCCCCAGGGTCAGCGTGAGACTCCCGCCGGGCAGCCAGTCGCGGAACCCGCCGCGCCCCTCCGCGTCGCCGCCCTCGTCACCGTCCCCGGCGTCCGGCGCGTCCCGCCCCGGTCCCCGGGAAACAGCGAAGCGCGACCGCGCCTCCCCGTCCTGCGGCCGAGGAGAGTCCTCGGACGCGGGCGGGAAGGAGCGGTCGCGCTCCTGGTGCTGAGCTTCGGTGTCCATAGGGGGCAGATGCTATCCGGCCCCCGCCGGCACACCGGCGCGAGCTCAGTTGTCGCGCTTCTCCTTGATCTTCGCCGCCTTGCCGCGCAGCTCGCGCAGGTAGTACAGCTTGGCGCGACGCACGTCACCGCGGGTGACCAGCTCGATCTTCTCGACGATCGGGGTGTGCACCGGGAAGGTGCGCTCCACGCCGACGGAGAACGAGACCTTGCGGACCGTGAAGGTCTCGCGGACACCGGCGCCCTGGCGGCGGATGACGACGCCCTTGAACTGCTGCACACGAGAGCGGTTGCCCTCGATGACGCGGACGTGGACGTTGACGGTGTCACCCGGGCGGAAGGCGGGGACGTCGCTGCGCAGCGACGCGGCGTCGACGGAGTCGAGCAGGTGAGACATTTCGTCTGCTTTCTTCGCTGATGCCACAGGTCATCAACGGGAGCTAGGTTTCATCGGGAAAACGTCGCCGTGGCCGGGACGCCGCGTCGTGTCCCCCTGTGGCAGGGGCGCGGACCGGGCCACACACAACAGCGGCCTATTCTTCCACGTCTTCGACGCGGCGCCAAAACCGGCCGTGCGCTCCGGCCCCGGGGTCGGGCGCCCAGCCGAGGATGGAGAGCATCTCGCGGTCCTTCTTGTCGAAGGCCTCGGGGGCGGTGCGCTCGATCAGGTCGGGCCGGTGGGCGGTGGTCCGGCGCAGCGCCTCGTCGCGGCGCCAGCGGGCGATCTTCCCGTGGTGGCCGCTCAGCAGCACCTCGGGGATCCCGCGGCCCCGCCAGACGGGGGGCTTGGTGTGGACCGGCCCTTCCAGCAGGTTGGCCATGGCGCCCGGGGCGAAGGAGTCGTCGCGGTGCGACTCGGCGTTGCCGAGCACGCCCGGCAGCAGACGGGCCACCGCCTCGGTGACCACCAGGACGGCGGCCTCGCCGCCGGCCAGCACGTAGTCGCCGATGGAGACCTCGTACACCGGCATGCGGGTGGCGTACTCGTCGATCACCCGGCGGTCGATGCCCTCGTAGCGGGCCGGGGTGAAGACCAGCCAGGGCCTGGAGGAGAGCTCCACGGCCAGTTCCTGGGTGAACGGGCGGCCGCTGGGCGTCGGCACGACCAGCACCGGGGCGCCGGCGCCGGCCTCGTACCCGTCGGCGAGGACCTCGTCGAGGGCGTCGCCCCAGGGCTCGGTCTTCATGACCATGCCGGGGCCGCCGCCGTAAGGGGTGTCGTCGACGGTGTTGTGCCGGTCGTAGGTCCATTCCCGCAGGTCGTGGACGCCGACGTCGAGCAGCCCGCGGGCGCGGGCCTTGCCGACCAGGGAGACGTTCAGCGGCTCCAGGTACTCCGGGAAGATGGTGACGACGTCGAGACGCATCAGTCCTGGTCCCGCTTCGTCTCGTCGTCGGCCCGCCCGCCGGAGGCCTGCCCCTCGCCGGACGCCTCCTCCTCGCCGGACGCCGGCTCCTCGCCGGACGCCGGCTCCTCGCCGGACGTCTGCTCCTCCGCGGCCGCGTCCCGGGCGGAGGCGATCTCGGCGCGCTCGTCGATCAGCCCGGGCGGCGGGTCGATCACGGCCCGCTGCTCCTCCAGGTCGATCTCCACGACGATCTCCTGGACGAACGGCACGTAGACCTCGCTGCCGTCCGGACGCTCGACCACGAAGAGGTCCTGCGAGGGCAGGTGGGAGATCTCGGTGATCCGGCCCACCTCCTCGCCCTCGACGGTCACCACGTCCAGGTCCATCAGCTGATGGTCGTAGTACTCGTCCTCCTCCTCGGGCAGTTCCTCGGGGTCGACGTCCGCGATGAGGAGGGTGTTGCGCAGCGCCTCGGCGCCGGTGCGGTCCCGCACGCCCTCGAAGCGCAGCAGCAGCCGCCCGCTGTGCACCCGTCCCGTCTCGATGGTCAGCGGACCGACCGAGGCCGGGTCGGTGGCCAGGACGGCGCCGGGCGCGAGCCGCAGCTCCGGCTCGTCGGTACGTACCTCGACGGTGACGTCGCCCTTGATGCCGTGGGCGCGGCCGATCCGTGCGACTACCAGCTGCACTGTGCTTGCTCTCCTGGTCAGGACTGCGGGGGGGGGGCGGACCCGAGGTCGGGAACGACGCCGGGAACGACGTCGGGCCGGGGACGGCTCCAAGGCCGTCCCCGGCCCGAGCCGGTGTTGCGTGTGTCAGCGGACGTCGTCCACGTCGACCAGGTCGACACGGACGCCGCGGCCGCCGATGGCGCCCACGACGGTTCGCAGGGCGCGAGCGGTGCGGCCGTTACGGCCGATCACCTTGCCGAGGTCGTCCGGGTGGACCCGGACCTCGAGCACGCGCCCGCGACGCAGGTCGCGGGAGGCGACCTGCACATCGTCAGGGTTGTCGACGATGCCCTTCACGAGGTGCTCGAGAGCCTCCTCGAGCATGCTCAGGCCTCGGTCGACTCAGCCGGAGCGGACTCGGCAGCGGCCTCGTCCTTCTTCTCGGCCTTCTTCTTCTGGGTGATGGCCTCGCCCTTGCCGGTGTCCTCGCCGCCGAGCGCCTCGAAGGACGGACGCGCCGGCTTCTCGGCGCGCTGCAGCAGCGGCGCGGGGGCGGGCTCGCCCTTGAACTTCTGCCAGTCGCCGGTCTTCTTGAGGATGGCGAGAACCGGCTCGGTCGGCTGGGCGCCGACGGAGAGCCAGTAGGCGACACGCTCGGCGTCGACCTCCATCACCGACGGGTTGTACGTCGGGTGGTACTTGCCGATCTCCTCGATCGCCCGGCCGTCACGGCGGGTACGGCTGTCGGCGACGACGATGCGGTAGTGAGGCGAACGGATCTTGCCCAGACGCTTCAGCTTGATCTTGACTGCCACGGGAGTGGAATCTCCTGGAATTGACGTGGTTGGGCGCGACGGGAAGCCGCGTGGGGTTGCGGCACCGAGTGCCCGATGGACGCGTCAGCCGGAGGAGAGAGGGGTCCTGTGCGACTGTCGAGTACAGCTGGCCATTCTGCCATATGACCGGCCCCGGATCCGAACGGGGGCGTACGGGGCCCGCGCAGGGCCGGCGTCCACGATGCGCCGGCTCTACGCGGGACCCGCGCCGCCTCAGCTCGCCGCGGCAAGCGGCTCGGGCTCGGGGATCCTGAAGGGCTTCCCGCAGCCCCCGCAGACGATGGGCGCCTGCGCCAGGACGGACGGAACGACGCGTACGTTGCGACCGCAGTCGCATACGGCCTTGACCCGCACACCTCCCCCCGAGGAACCGTGACGGGCCGCAGGGCCCCGGAAGGTGCCGGCCGTGTCCGACGCCACAGCCGCGTTGTGCGCCTTGAGCGCGCGCTGCAGCCGTTCGATCGTGGGCCGGTACCGGCGCTTGGCCTCGGGCTTGAGCGTGACCAGCGAGAAGCCGCTGCTGGGATGCGGCTCCTCGGAGTGGTCGAGCCCGAGCTCCTCGGCGATCGCCAGGAACCTGCGGTTGTGGTAGCGGCCGGCCCGCGACGTGTCGCGAATGCCACGGGCGGCGGCGATGCCGTGGACTGCCTCATGGAGGAGTCGCTCGAAGGAGAGTTCGTGTCCACAGGCGGACGAGGACTCCCCGATCAGTGATTCGGGCGCGGCCAGGTCAGGCAGCTCGGGATGGTGCCGTTGGATGTCGGCCCATGCCTGTGCCAGCTCGGCGGCGAGAACTGGTGGTGTCGTGCTCACGTAATGACAACGACGCCGCAGCCCTCGGTGTTCCTATTCCGGGGCATCTCAAATAATTTGCACGTACCCGTCAGTTCTCTCTGATGTGTCCGGACGAGGACGGGTGCGCTGATCTGCGCAGAAGGCTGACGTCTCACCACAAGCCGGTACGTAGTCACACGTACGTACAGGGCGGTACCCGGCGCACGAGGCTCGACGTGCGCCCCGGCGCGCGCCACAGCTTGGCGCGATTACGACGTGATCGCGAGGTTACACCCCGTTAGGCCGAAGCCTGACGGCGGGTCCCGGTTCACGAATCCTCACCCTTCCTGACGCGCCACCCCCGTCTCCGGTTGCCCTCCGGGTTACCGGTATGTGAAATCTCGCCTTATACGCCCGCATCCGGCAATGGGGTGTCCAAGCGCCCTGGACGGGACAGCGTCCTAGCAGTTATCTGGCATACGGGGGGAAGCCGGGGCACGGACGGGGGCGGCGCGGCGCACGACGACGGCACGGACGGCACGGACCGACGGACGGCCGGAAAGCGGCAACTCTTCGGCGATTGGGGCGCTACATGACATCCACTCTCCTGCGACCTCACCCTCCCCGTACGACCCGGACCACGGGGGCGGGCCCGCGGGCGCTGGCCCGCGACTGGTCCGAGATCCAGGAACGCATGCTGGTCCCGCTGTACGAGGCGGTGCACACGCGCCTGGGCGTGGGGCCGGGCACCCGTCTGCTGGGGCTCGGCTGCGGCTCGGGGCTGGCCCTGCTGATGGCGGCGGCGCGCGGCGCCGACGTCACCGGCGTGGAGAGCGACTCACCCGAACGGCTCAGCCTGGCGCGGGAAAGGCTCGCGGCCCGTCTCGCGGCCCACGAGGAGGGCGCCGGTGCCCCGGGCCCGGTGGGCGGCGCGCGGCTGGCCGAGCAGCCGCCGGCCCGGGCGCGGGCGTACTCGGTGGTGACGTCGCTGGAGCCGGTGGGCTGCCTGACCGGGGACACCGACGCCCTGGTCGCCCGGCTGCGGGACGCGGCGCCGCTCGCCGAGCGCGGCGCGGCCGTGGTGCTGACCGGGTGGGGGCCGCCGGAGCGGTGCGCGACGACGGCGGTGCTGCGGGTCGCGGCGCGGCTGGCGGAGCCCCGGGCGCCGGGGAGCTGGCGGCCGGCCGGCCGGGACGACCTGGAGGACGTGGCCCGGCGGGCCGGTCTGGTCCCCGACGGCTCGGGCCGTGTCTCCTGCCCCTTCGGCTACGCGGGGACCGACAGCGCGGTGCGGGGACTGTGGTCGACCGGGCTGTTCGACGCGGCGGCCGCCGCCACGGACCACGACCAGGTCGACAAGGAGCTGCGCGAGGCCCTGCACCCGTACGTGCGCCCGGACGGCACGGTGTGGATGCCGAACGTCTTCCGCTATCTCGTCGCCCGCACCCGTTGACGTGCCGCCGGGCCCTCACCGGGCCCGCCGCCACGGCGCCGTCGGGTCCCTGAACGCGGGAGCCGGGCCCGCCCCCCGTGAGGGGGCGCACCCGGCTCGGCGTCGCGCGGGATACCGCGGGACGGTGCGTGGGACCGGCGCGTCAGCCCATGAACTTCTTGAACTCGTCGGGGAGTTCGAAGTTCTGGGCGTCCTGCTGGGGCAGGCCGAAGGCGTTGCCGCCCTGCGCGGCGGCGGCCTCGCGGCGCTGCGCCTCCTCCAGCTCCTGCTGCTTGCGCTTCATCGGGTTGCCGGAGCGCTGCTTGCCCTTGGCCTTCTTCTGCTGCTTCTTCTGGCGGTTCGGGCCGCCGCCCATGCCCGGCATCCCCGGCATGCCGGGCATCCCGCCGCCCTGGGCCATCCGGGACATCATCTTGCGGGCCTCGAGGAACCGCTCGATCAGGTTCTTCACCGCGCTGACCTCGACGCCCGAGCCCTTGGCGATACGGGCGCGGCGGGAACCGTTGATGATCAGCGGGTCGTTGCGCTCGCCGGGGGTCATCGACTTGATGATCGCCGCGGTGCGGTCGACCTCGCGCTCGTCGAGGTTGTTGATCTGGTCCTTGATCTGGCCCATGCCGGGGAGCATGCCGAGCAGCTTGGAGATCGACCCCATCTTCCGGACCTGCTCCATCTGGGACAGGAAGTCGTCGAGGGTGAACTCCTGGCCCTTCTTGGAGGCCAGCTTGGAGGCCATCTTCTCGGCCTCGGCCTGGTCGAAGGTCTTCTCCGCCTGCTCGATCAGGGTGAGCAGGTCACCCATGTCGAGGATGCGGGAGGCCATCCGGTCCGGGTGGAAGGCGTCGAAGTCGTCGAGCTTCTCGCCGTTCGAGGCGAACATGATCGGCTTGCCGGTGATCGACGCGATCGACAGGGCCGCACCACCGCGGGCGTCGCCGTCGAGCTTGGAGAGCACCACGCCGTCGAAGCCGACGCCGTCGCGGAAGGCCTCGGCGGTGTTGACCGCGTCCTGACCGATCATCGCGTCGACGACGAAGAGGATCTCGTCCGGGCCGACCGCGTCCCGGATGTCGGCGGCCTGCTGCATCATCTCGGCGTCGATACCGAGGCGGCCGGCGGTGTCCACGATCACGATGTCGTGGACCTTGGACCGCGCGAACTCGATGGAGTCCTTGGCGACCTTCACCGGGTCGCCGACGCCGTTGCCCGGCTCCGGCGCGTACACCGCGACACCGGCGCGCTCGGCGACGACGCTCAGCTGGTTGACGGCGTTGGGGCGCTGGAGGTCGGCCGCGACGAGCAGCGGGGAGTGGCCCTGGTCCTTGAGCCACTTGCCGAGCTTGCCCGCGAGGGTGGTCTTACCGGCACCCTGCAGACCGGCCAGCATGATCACCGTCGGCGCGGTCTTGGCGAAGCGCAGCCGGCGGGTCTCGCCGCCGAGGATGGTGACCAGCTCGTCGTTGACGATCTTGATGACCTGCTGGGCCGGGTTCAGCGCCTTCGAGACCTCGGAGCCGAGGGCACGCTCCTTGACGCTCTTGATGAAGGAGCGCACGACCGGCAGGGCGACGTCCGCCTCGAGGAGCGCGATACGGATCTCGCGCGCCGTGGCGTCGATGTCAGCCTCGGAGAGCCGGCCTTTCCCGCGGAGGTTTTTGAAAGTCGCGCTGAGGCGGTCGGAGAGGGTATCGAACACGGCGCTCGTCGGTCCTCGGTGTCGGGGGCGGATGAATGTGGTGTCCAGGGTATCCGCCCCGGGCCCCTCCCGGTCCCTGCCGGTGGCTTCCCGCCCGCGCGTGCGCCGCGCGGGGCGGTCGGGCCGACCGCGCGGGGGCGTGGGCGTCAGGTGGTGCGGAGGGTGCGTTCGAGGTCGTGGGCGACCTTGGCGGCCTCGCCGTCGGGGAGGGGTTCGCCCTTGACGTCGGTGACGTAGAAGCTGTCGACCACGTTGGACCCCAGCGTGCTGACGTGGGCGCTGCGGACCCTGACCCCCGCCGTCTCCAGGGCCCGCCCGATCCGGTGCAGCAGCCCCGGCGCGTCGTGCGCCCGGACCTCGATGACCGTGGCGTGCCGGGACGCCGCCGGGGCGACGGTGACCTGCGGAGGCGCCGCCGGCCCTCCGCGGCGGCGCGGGTAGGCGGCGTCGCGCTCGGCGAGGCGGGCCGCGATGTCGAGGGAGCCGTCCAGCGCGCGGACCAGGTCGGCGCGGAGCCTGGAGGCCTGCGGGAGGGAGCCGTACTCGGCGGCGACCCGCCAGTCGAGCAGCAGCACCGCCCCGTCGACGCCGTCCGGCAGGTCCAGCGGCCGAAGCTCGGCGGTGCGCACGGTCAGCCGGTGCAGGGCCAGCACCCCGGCGACGGCGGGCAGCACCCCGCCGCGCTCGGGCACCGCGATCCGCAGTTCCGCCCCCAGCGGCTCCGGCTGGTCCGCCGCCAGGTCCCCCTGGTCCTGCCGGTCCGGCGGTCCTGTCTCTTCCTCGTGGGCGCCCGCGCCGGTCTGGGCGCGCAGCGACAGCACCGGGCCCTGGGTGACGACCGCCTCCAGGGCGAGCCGTTCCTGTTCGGCGGTGGGCGCCGCGTGCTGCGGGCCCGCGGGCGTCCCGCCCGCCAGGACCGCCGAGACGCGGCCCGCCAGGTCGGCCACCAGCGAGGCCCGCCAGGACGACCAGGCGGCGGGTCCGGTGGCCAGCGCGTCCGCCTCGGTGAGCGCGTGCAGCAGCTCGAGCGTGCTCTGCGACCCGACGGCGTCGGCGACCAGCTGGATGGTGGCCGGGTCGTCGAGGTCGCGGCGGGTGGCGGTCTCGACGAGCAGCAGGTGGTGGCGGACCAGCGCGCCCAGCACGGCGACGTCCTGCCGGTCGAAGCCGATGCGCGTGGCGACGTCCTTGACGATGGTCTCGCCGGCCACCGAGTGGTCGCCCGGCCATCCCTTGCCGATGTCGTGGAGCAGCGCGGCGACCAGCAGCAGGTCGGGGCGGCCGACCCGGCGGATGGTCCGGGAGGCGCGGACGGCGGTCTCGATCAGGTGGCGGTCGACCGTCCAGACGTGGACGGCGTTGCGCTGGGGGCGGCAGCGGACCCTCTCCCAGTCGGGCAGCAGCCGGGTGATCAGCCCTTCGGCGTCCAGGGCGTCCCAGACGTCCACGGCGGGGCGGCCGGAGCCGAGCAGGGTGACGAGCTGTTCCCGGGCCTCGGCAGGCCAGGGCACGGGCATCGGCACGGTGTCGGCGGCCAGCCGCCGCACGGCGTGCAGCGAGAGCGGCAGCCCCGCCTCGGCGGCCGCGGCGGCGGCGCGCAGCGCGAGGACGGGGTCGCGGTCGGGCCGTGCGGCGCGGGCCAGCACGACCTCGCCGTCCTGTTCCACGACGCCCTCGGCGAGCGGGGTGCGCTCCGGGGCCGGGCGGCCGCCGCCGAGCAGCGTGCGCAGCCGGGGCCTGGACGAGCGGGCTCGCAGCACCCGGCCGACCTCGCGCCAGGTGACGTCGCCGGCGTAGGAGATGACGCGGGCGGCCTCGTAGACCTGGCGCAGCAGCACGTCGGCGTCGAGCAGGCCGAGGCGTTCGGCGACCTGGTCCTGCTCCTGGAGGGAGAGACGGTCGGTGGCCCGCCCGGTGGTGAGGTGGAGCGCGTCGCGGACGTCGAGGAGGGTGCGGCGGGCGGCGTCGAGGCCTTCGCGGGGGGCGTCGGCCAGCCAGGAGGCGGCGACGGCGCGCAGCGCGGTGGCGTCGCGGAGGCCGCCGTGGGCTTCCTTGAGGTCGGGTTCGAGGAGGAAGCGGAGCTCGCCGGCGCGCTCGGCGCGCTCGGCGCACAGGTCGCGCAGTTCGGGCAGGCGCCGGGCGGCCTGGTTGCGCCAGTCGGCGAGGACGGCGGTGCGCAGGCCGGTGGTGAGGGTCAGGTCGCCGGCCAGGTGGCGGGCGTCGAGCAGGCCGAGCTGGACCTTGAGGTCGTCGGCGGCGGTCTTCCGTGCCTCGGCGGTGGTGCGGACCGAGTGGTCCAGGGCGAGGCCCAGGTCCCAGACGGGGTACCAGAGCCGGTCGGCGACGGCGGCGACCGCGGCGGGGTCGGAGCCGTCGTGCAGGAGCAGCAGGTCGAGGTCGCTGCGCGGGGAGAGCTCCCCACGGCCGTAGCCGCCGACGGCGACCAGGGCGAGCCCCCGGGCGCCGGGCGCGGCGGCGGCGAACAGTCCGGCCAGCCAGCGGTCGGTGAGTTCGGCCAGTGCCTTACGGCGCGACGGCCCGGACCGGGCCTCCTCCTGGAGGAGGCCCAGCCGGGCCGCCGCGTAGCCGCCGGGTCCCGAGTTGTCGGTCTCTTCACGCGTGTCCGTGCTCGTCACCCGGCGACTCCTGTTCCTCCGGCTGCCCCGCGGGGGGCTTTCTCTGGCTGGCTGCCTTACAGGGCGTCCGGTCCGCGCTCACCGGTGCGGACGCGGACGGCGGTCTCGACGGGCACCGCCCAGACCTTGCCGTCACCGATCTTGCCGGTGCGGGCTGCGCTGACCACGACCTCGATGAGCTGATCGGCGTCCGCGTCGTCCACCAGGACCTCTATGCGGATCTTGGGGACCAGGTCGACGGTGTACTCGGCGCCCCGGTAGACCTCGGTGTGGCCGCGCTGCCGGCCGTAGCCGCTGGCCTCGGTGACGGTCAGGCCGTGCACCCCGAAGGCCTGGAGGGCTTCCTTGATCTCGTCGAGCTTGTGCGGCTTGACGACCGCGGTGATCAGCTTCATGCGTCAACCTTGTTGCTCTCGGCGCGGGCGGGGGCGGTGTTCTTGGCGGAGCCGCCGCCGACTCCGCTGAAGTCGTAGGCGGTCTCGGCGTGCTCGGCCTGGTCGATGCCGGAGATCTCCTGGTCCTCCTCGACCCGCATCCCGACGGTCTTGTGGATCAGCAGGGCGAGGACCGCGGAGGCCACCAGCGAGTAGGCGAGGACGCCGAAGACGCCGGCCGCCTGCTTCCACAGCTGGTCGAGGCCGCCGCCGTAGAGGAGGCCCGCGACGTCGGACTGGCCCTCGCCGGTGGCGAAGAAGCCGATCAGCAGCGAGCCGACGATACCGCCGACCAGGTGGACGCCGACCACGTCGAGCGAGTCGTCGTAGTTGAACCGGTACTTCAGGCCCACGGCCATGGCGCAGAGCAGACCGGCGATCACGCCGACCGCCATGGCGCCGAGCGGCGAGACCGCGCCGCCCGCCGGGGTGATGGCGACCAGACCGGCCACGGCGCCGGAGGCGGCGCCCAGGGTGGTGAACGCGCCGTGCCGGATCTTCTCGTAGATCAGCCAGGCCAGGACGGCCGCACCGGTGGCCACCTGGGTGTTGACGAACATCAGCGCGCCGACGCCGTCGCTGTTGCCGAGCCAGGAGCCGGCGTTGAAGCCGAACCAGCCGAACCACAGGAGGCCCGCGCCGAGCATGACCAGCGGCATGCTGTGCGGCCGCATCGGGTCCTTCTTGAAGCCGACCCGCCTGCCGATGACCAGGATGACGCCGAGCGCCGCGGCGCCCGCGTTGATGTGGACGGCTGTACCGCCGGCGAAGTCGATCACCCCGAGTTCGAACGCCCAGCCGCCGGTGCCCCAGACCCAGTGCGCGACCGGGAAGTAGACGACGCTGACCCAGAGCACCACGAACAGGGACCACGCGGCGAACTTGACCCGGTCCGCGAGGGCGCCGCTGATCAGGGCGGGGGTGATGACGGCGAACATGAGCTGGAAGACCGCGAAGACCAGGGTGGGGATGGTGTAGCCGCTCCACACCTCGCCCTTGTCGATGCCGCTGAACCCGAGGTAGCCGGAGTCCCAGCCGATGAGGCCGCCGCTGTCGGTGCCGAAGGCGAGGGAGAAGCCGTACAGCACCCACAGGACGGTGACGATCCCGAGGCTGATGAAGGACATCATCAGCATGTTGAGGGCGCTCTTGACCCGGACCATGCCTCCGTAGAAGAAGGCCAGACCCGGGGTCATGAGCATCACCAGGGCGGAACAGATGAGCATGAAGCCTGTGTCGGCTGACGAAATCTTGTCAGCCGCAAAGGTGATGGCTTGTGCCATCGGCGTCTCCTCGTCGTGGGTCGCGGCCCGTGCGGGCTACCTGGGCGGATGGGGAGGTGGTGGGCCTGACGTTCGCCCTGCCGTTGGCCACGAGATTGACGCAGTGCCGTTTCGGCCATGACCCCTCGTTGTTTCGCACCGGTGACGAAGACGCCGTGCGTGTTACGCGTCCATGAACTGGGGGACGGCACGCAGAAGCCGGCCGCGGCGGCCTTCCGACGACCTGGCGGGGGGAGCCGAGTCGGGCGGTTCGGGAAGGCCGGCCGCGGCCGGGGTAGGGGGAGGCTGCTCCAGGAGCAGGTCAGACCGCTGCGGCGGCCTCGGGAAGCTCCTCGGACAGCTGGCGGGTGATGTCCCGGACGGCGGGAAGTTCCTTGTAGTCGCGGGCGGCCGTGTCGGCGGTCTTGCGGATGCGGGTGTTGACCCGCTCGGAGCGGACCTTCTTGGCCACTCTCATGGCCTGGCCGAGCATCACCGTGCTCTGCTCCGGCTCGCTCTGCAGGAGGTGCACGCTGGCCATGCCGACCAGGTTCAGCGCGTAGGAACGCTGGTGGTCGGGGTCCTGCGCGAACAGCTCGACGGCCTTCTTCATCAGCGGTTCCGCCATCGAGGCGTAGATCGGGCTGCGGCCCGCCACGTAGGCGAGGTCGCGGAAGGAGTGCGAGTTCTCGCCGTTCAGCTCGGCCTCGGTGAAAAAGCCGATCCAGTCGGGCTCCGGCTCGTCCCACTCCTCCGCGTCGGCGTAGGTGTCCTCCGCCATCCGGACCGCCCGCTTGCACTTGCCGGGCTGTCCCATGTTCGCGTAGGCGCGGCCCTCCATCGCATACAGCATCGCCTGGGTGCGGGGGCTGGCGCAGTCGCGGCTGCCGTACTGGGCGAGGTGGATGAGTTCCAGCGCGTCGTCCGGCCGGCCGAGGTGGATCATCTGGCGGCTCATCGAGGACAGGATGTACGAGCCGAGCGGCTTGTCCCCGGCCTCCTTGGCCGCGTGCAGGGCCAGCACGAAGTACTTCTGCGCGGTCGGCTGCAGGCCCACGTCGTAGCTCATCCAGCCGGCCAGCTCGGCGAGCTCCGCGGCGAAGCCGAAGAGCCGGCGCGAGGTCGCCTCGGGGTGGCTCTCCTGGAGCAGGTCGGTGACCTCGTGGAGCTGGCCGACGACCGCCTTGCGGCGCAGGCCCCCACCGCACTGGGCGTCCCACTGACGGAACATCTCGACGGTGCTCGCCAGCTGGTCGAGCTCCGGCCCGGACAGGCCGCCGCGCCGGTGGGAGGAGTGGGCGGCCGGCTCCACGGGCGAGGCGGGCGAGGGCACCAGCCAGCGCTGCATCGGCTCGATCAGGGACGGCCCCGCGGCCAGCCCCAGGGAGGTGCCGAGGAAGCCCCGGCGGGCCAGCATCAGGTCGCTGCGGGAGAACTCGCCGAGCAGCGCGACCGTCTGCGGCCCCGTCCAGGGGAGGTCGACGCCGGCCACCGAGGGCGCCTGGTGCGCGGCGCGCAGGCCGAGGTCCTCGACGGCGACGACGCAGCCGAATCGTTCGGAGAACAGCTCGGAGAGGATCCTCGGAATGGGCTCGCGCGGGTTCTCGCCGTCCAGCCAGCGGCGGACCCGGGAGGTGTCGGTGGACACGTGGTTGGCTCCGAGCTGGCGGGCCCTGCGGTTCACCTGGCGGGCGAGCTCGCCCTTGGACCAGCCGCTGCGCACGAACCACGAGTTGAGCAGCTCGTTGGGGCGCTTCTCAGCGTTCGTCCCGCCTTCGCCGTTGCCGCTCACTGGAACGCCCCCATCCATCCCTGAGACCTGTCGGACCCTGCCCGGGCCCGGTCGTGCCTGCCAACAGCCCTATCAGAATGCCGCCGGACCGTCCTTCGATTCGGCGGATTCCCCGAGCCTCGGGGGCTTCCGCCGCCGCACCTTCCACCGGGGGAGCTCCGCCGTCACTCTCCGTCACCGTAGCGCGGTCACAGGAGTTCCGGCGAGCCGTCGGAAAGATGCTTCTGGCAAGTTCGATCGGGCATGTGCCACAAGCCTTGCACACTCAACGTAGCCTCACCGTCACCGCTTCAACCACGCTGGTTCGGGAAACGCCACCTTTCGCCACCCCTACGGGTGAACCTCAAGGCCGCGACCCGCGATTCACTTGACCCGCGCCGTCGGAAACCTGTCCGGGAAACCGGATCGGAGCCCGATGCGCGGAGGGGGCGCGAAAAGCCGGTCTCGCCACCCTGCGCACTTCCACGCCCGGTGCGAACCGGGCGAGCCGGGACGATACGGCGGGTAGTCGCAACGCAGCGTCACGACAGACCTCCGGCACGTAACCAGCCACGCGGCGGACCCGTTGGAGGGGGCATGGGCTTCACGATCGGCGGTATGCGGGATCTCCGTTCCGGCACGCGGTCCGGAGCGCGCGTCGGCGTGCGCCGGCGGGGCCGGGCCTCCGAGTGCACCGCGGTCGCCGAGTTCACCGGCCTCTGGGGCTGGGACGTGGCGCCCGGGGCGCGCGCGGCAGCGCCCGGTGGTGACTGTTCGTGCGGGCGCGCGGGCTGTCCCGCGCCGGGGGCGCACCCGCTGGGGTTCGCTCCGGAGGTTCCCGCCGGGTCCACCCTGGACGACGTGGCCGAGGCCTGGTCCGAGCATCCCGGCGCCGCGGTGATGCTGCCGGTGGGGCGGACCTTCGACGTGCTCGAGGTGCCGGAGGCCGCCGGGCGGCTGGCCGTGGTGCGGCTGGAGCGGATGGGCCTGCCGGTGGGGCCGGTGACGGTCACCCCCGAGGGGCGGGCCCAGTTCTTCGTCGCCGTCGGAGCCGCCGAGGAGCTGCCCTCGCTGCTGTACCGGATGGGCCTGGACGACGTCGGGCCCGCCGTGGTGCGGGCCCTCGGGGCCGGCGCCCACGTGACGGCCCCGCCCTCGGACCGCGGCGGCCGGGGCCCCGTGCGGTGGCTGCGCGAGCCGGGGCTCGACTCCCCCGCCGGACTGCCCGCGGCGCGCCTCCTGCTCGGCACCCTCGCCTACGCCGCCCACCGCTCCCCCTGCGCCTGACGCTCCCCCGCGGCGACGGTGCGGCCGCCTGACCGCTTCGGGAACGGCAGACGCCCGCCGGGCCGATGGCCGGGGCGGGCGTCTGGCGATCCGCGCTGCGTCGGGTGGGTCAGTCGCCGATCAGGGCGTCGACGAAGGCGCCCGGCTCGAAGGGCGCGAGGTCGTCGGCCCCCTCACCGAGGCCGATCAGCTTGACCGGCACGCCCAGCTCCCGCTGGACGGCGACCACGATGCCGCCCTTGGCCGTGCCGTCCAGCTTGGTCAGCACGATGCCGGTGATGTTCACGACCTCCGCGAACACCCGGGCCTGGACCAGGCCGTTCTGCCCGGTGGTGGCGTCCAGCACCAGCAGCACCTCGTCCAGCGGGGCCTGCTTCTCGACGACCCGCTTGACCTTGCCCAGCTCGTCCATCAGGCCGGTCTTGGTGTGCAGACGGCCGGCGGTGTCGATCAGCACCACGTCGGCGCCGGTGACGATGCCCTCCTTGACGGAGTCGAAGGCGACCGAGGCCGGGTCGCCGCCCTCGGGGCCGCGCACCGTGTGGGCGCCGACCCGCTCGCCCCAGGTCTGCAGCTGGTCGGCGGCCGCCGCGCGGAAGGTGTCCGCGGCGCCCAGCACCACGCTCCTGCCGTCGGCGATCAGCACGCGGGCCAGCTTGCCGGTGGTGGTGGTCTTGCCGGTGCCGTTGACGCCGACGACCATGACCACGCCCGGGGTGCCCTCCTTCGCGTCCGTCTTCACGGAACGGTCGAACTCGGGGTTCAGCAGCTGGAGCAGCTCCTCGCGGAGCAGGGTGCGCAGCTCCTGCGGCGTGCGGGTGCCCAGCACCCGGACCCGCTCGCGCAGGCGCTCCACGAGCTCCTGGGTGGGCTGCACGCCGACGTCGGCGGTGAGGAGGGTGTCCTCGATCTCCTCCCAGGTGTCCTCGTCGAGGTGCTCGCGGGAGAGCAGGGTCAGCAGGCCCTTGCCCAGCGCGTTCTGCGAGCGCGACAGGCGGGCGCGCAGCCGGACCAGACGGCCGGCGGTGGGCTCGGGAACCTCGACCGCCGGGGCGGCGGGCTCCAGGGGGACCTCTTCGACCAGGGTGGCGCCGCTGGGCGATCCGGGGAGGTCGACCTCCTCGATCGTGCGGCGCCCTTCGTCCCGTGGGGTCTCCGCCTCCTCCCCGACCGTGGGCTCGGCCGGCGGGGCGGTGATGTCGGGAGCGGACGGGGGCGGGGGCGGCGGCTTCTTGCGCCGGGTGCCGACGACGAGGCCGGCGAGGGCGACGAGGGCCACCACCGCGATGACTACGGCAAGGATGACGGTGTCCATAACGGTCCCAGTATCGGCCATGGGGCGCACGCCGCCCGGGGCGCGCGCCGGGCTTCTTCCCGAGAAGGCGGGCCCAGGGCCTCGCGCGCCCCGGCCCACGAAGGGACGGACCCGCCCGGATCCTCCCTCATCGGGCGAACCGGCCGGGTCGTCGCCGACCGGTCGTCGCCGTCAGCGCAGTCGCTGGCTGATCACCTTGGACACGCCGTCGCCCTGCATGGACACGCCGTACAGCGCGTCGGCGACCTCCATGGTGCGCTTCTGGTGGGTGATCACGATCAGCTGGGAGGACTCCTGGAGCTCCTGCATGATCCGGATCAGCCGCTGGAGGTTGGTGTCGTCGAGGGCGGCCTCGACCTCGTCCATCACGTAGAACGGGCTCGGCCGCGCCTTGAAGATGGAGACCAGCAGCGCCACGGCGGTCAGCGAGCGCTCGCCGCCGGAGAGCAGGCTGAGCCGCTTGACCTTCTTGCCCGGCGGCCGGGCCTCGACCTCCACGCCGGTGGTCAGCATGTTGTCCGGGTCGGTGAGGATCAGCCGGCCCTCGCCGCCGGGGAAGAGCCGGCCGAAGACGCCCTCGAACTCGCGGGCGGTGTCCCGGTAGGCCTCGGTGAAGACCTGCTCGACCCGCTCGTCGACCTCCTTGATCACCTGGAGCAGGTCGGCGCGGGTCTTCTTCAGGTCCTCCAGCTGCTCGCTGAGGAACTGGTGGCGCTCCTCCAGCGCGGCGAACTCCTCCAGCGCGAGCGGGTTGACCTTGCCGAGCTGCTGGTAGGCGCGCTCGGCGGCCCGCAGCCGCTTCTCCTGCTCGGCGCGGACGAACGGCCGGGGACGGTTGCGGGGGTGCTCGGGGTCCTCGGGCAGCTCCTCGCCCTCGGCGGGCGGGGACGGCGGGACGGGCTGGGCGGGACCGTACTCGGCGACCAGCGCCTCGGGCTCGACGCCCAGCTCCTCCAGCGCCTTGGTCTCCAGCTGCTCGATCCGCAGCCGCTTCTCGGCGCCGAGCACCTCGCCGCGGTGGACGGAGTCGGTGAGCTTGTCCAGCTCCCCCTTGAGGTCGCGGCCCGCCGTGCGGGCGGCGGCGAGCTCGCGTTCCTGACGCGTGCGGGCGGCGTCGGCCGCGGTGCGTTCCCGGTCTGCGCGCTCCAGCGACACCTCGACGTGGGCGAGCAGCTGCCGTGCGCCGGAGGCGACCGCCGAGGCGACGGCGGCCTCGTGGCGCAGCCGGGCCTTGCGGCGTTCGGCGCGGACCCGGGCCTCGCGTTCGGCGCGGGCGGCGCGGTCCAGCGAGTCGGCGCGGCCGGCCAGGGCCTTGACCCGCTCCTCGTGGGTGCGCAGCTGGAGCCGGGCCTCCATCTCGGTCTGCCGGGCGTTGGCGCCGTCGGCGGCGAGCCGGTCGCGGGCGGAGGTGTCGGGGTCCTCGTCGACCGGCATCTCCTCGGCGACAGCGAGCCGCTCGGCCAGTTCCTCCACGTCGGTGAGCGCCTTCTCCAGCGCCTCCTGGGCGCGGGCGGTGGCGGCGGCGGCGCGCTCGGCCTCTCCGGCGGCGCCCCGGGCCTGGCCGGCCAGGCGGCCGAGCTGCTGGGAGACGCCGGACTTCTCGCGGTCGGCGGCCCGGCGGCGTTCGCCCAGTTCCTCCACCAAAGCGGCGCACCCGGTCCGGCGTTCGGCGGCCAGCCGCTGGGTCACGGCGAGCTCCCGGCAGCGCGCCTCCAGTTCCTCGAGCAGGGCGGCGGCCTCGTCGACGGAGGCCTGGACCTCCAGCAGGCTGGGCGCGGCGGCCGAGCCGCCGTGCGCGTAGTGGGCGCCGAGCAGGTCGCCCTCGGTGGTGACGGCGGTGAGGTCGGGGCGGGAGCGGACGAGGTCCTCGGCGTCGTCGAGGGTGTCCACCACCACGACCCCGCGCAGCAGCCGGCGGACGGCGGGCATCAGCTGGTCGGGGCCGCTGACCAGGTCTGCGGCGTGCGGCCACCGCTCGTGGCACGGGGCCGGGTCCGGCTCGTCGGCGGCTCCGGTGAGCAGCAGGGCGGCGCGGCCGGCGTCCTGCTTGCGCAACAGCCGCAGGGCCTCGGCGGCCGCGGCGGGCGAGTCGGCCGCCACGGCGTCGGCGGCGGCGCCGAAGGCCGCGGCGAGGGCCGCCTCGTGTCCGGGGGCGACGGTGAGGAGGCCGGCGGCGGGGCCGAGGACCCCGGTGAGGGTGTCCCGGGCGTCGAGGAGGGCGCCGGTGCCGTCCTTGCGGCGCAGGCCGAGGGCGAGGGCGTCGTGCCGGGCCCGGGTGGCGGCGCTCTCGCGTTCGGCGCGGGTGAGGGCCTCGCGGGCGGCGGTCAGGGCGGCGTCGGCCTCGGCGAGGGCGCCCTTCGCCTCGTCGTGCCGTTCGGCGAGTTCGGTGTCCTCCGCGTCGAGGCCGTCGACCTCGGCCTTCAGCTCCTCGTACTCCTCCTGGGCGGCGACGGCGCGGGCCCGGGCCTCGTCCCGTGAGGAGGTGAGGCGGTCGATCTCGGCCTGGGCGGCGGCGGCCCGGGAGCGGGCGGCGCCCACCTGGCCGCTGAGCCGGGCCAGGCCCTCGCGGCGGTCGGCGATGGCGCGGGCGACGTCCTTGAGGCGGCGTTCCTCGGCGGCGAGGGAGCGTTCCAGCTCCTCGCGGTGGGCGACGGTGTCCTCCAGGGCCCGCTCGGCGGCCTCCAGGGCCGCCTCGAGTTCGGCCTCCTGCTCGCGGATGCGGGCGGCCTCGCGCTCCATGTCCTCGGGGTCGCGGCCGCGGCGCTCCTCGACGGGTGCGGCGGTGGCGCTCTTCACCCGGGCGTCGGCCAGCGAGACGGTGCCGCGGACGCGTTCGGCGAGCTGGGAGAGCTCGTACCAGGTCTGCTGGGCGCGCTGCAGGCGCGGTGTGAGGCGGCGGACCTCGTCCTCCAGAAGAGCCTCGCGGCGGAGCGCCTTGCGCAGCTCCTCCTCGGTGGCCTCCTTGCGCTCCTTGAGCGCGGCCTCGTCGGCGACCTCGGCGCTCAGGGCCTCGCGCAGCCCCACCAGGTCGTCGGCGAGCAGACGCAGCCGGGCGTCGCGCAGGTCGGCCTGGATGACGGCGGCCCTGCGCGCCACGGCGGCCTGCCGGCCCAGTGGCTTGAGCTGACGGCGCAGTTCGTCGGTGAGGTCCTGGACGCGGGCCAGGTTGGCCTGCATGGCGTCCAGTTTGCGCAGCGCCTTCTCCTTGCGCTTGCGGTGCTTGAGGACGCCGGCCGCCTCCTCGATGAAGGCGCGGCGGCCCATCGGGTCGGCGTGCAGGACGGAGTCGAGCTGACCCTGGCCGACGATGACGTGCATCTCGCGGCCGATGCCGGAGTCGGAGAGGAGTTCCTGGATGTCAAGCAGGCGGCAGGTGTCGCCGTTGATCTGGTACTCGCTGCCGCCGTTACGGAACATGATCCGCGTGATGGTGACCTCGGCGTACTCGATGGGCAGGGCGCCGTCGGAGTTGTCGATGGTCAGCGAGACTTCGGCGCGCCCGAGGGGAGGGCGACCGGTGGTCCCGGCGAAGATGACGTCCTCCATCTTGCCGCCGCGCAGCGACTTTGCGCTGTGCTCGCCCATGACCCAGGTCAGCGCGTCCACGACGTTGGACTTGCCGGAGCCGTTCGGGCCGACGACGCAGGTGATGCCCGGCTCGAACCGGAGCGTGGTCGCGGATGCGAACGACTTGAAGCCGCGGAGGGTCAGGGCCTTGAGGTGCACGCCGGGGGACTCTACCGGCCGCTCCTCCCGCACTCCACGAGCCGGCGGCACGATCCGGTTTCGCGCGGCCCGGTTTCGCACGGTGGGGCGGCGGGCAGATCAGAGCTACAGGATCGCGGCGGGGTGGGGCCGGCACGGTCCGGGGCAGGCCCCGGACACACGGCGGCAGCGGCGGGGAGGGCCGCAGGAAGCGGTGAAGGCGAAAGGGACGCCGAAGGCGTCCCTTGAGGCACCGGCGAGGTGCGGGCGCTGCGGCGGCCCGCCGACGAGCCGGATCAGGTGAGCGCGGGCTCCGCCTGGTGTGCGTCGATGCTCTCCATGCTTTCCAACATCCGGTCGCGAGAAGCGGCAGCCGCGAGAGCGTCCTTCTCCGCCTGGATCCGTACCAGCTCGGATTCCAGGTCCTGGACGCGCTGCTGCAGCCGTCGCATCTCGGCGAGGAGTCGCGGGTCGGAGCCGCCGACGTAACCGAGAAGCGCCTTTGCCATGATGGATGGTCCTCCACACTGAGTGACCGACCGAAGCGGTGGTGGGTCGTGAGGGAATCGCACCCTGATGCCCGACACTGCGGTATCAGACCGGTGACTTCATGCCGCTGTTTCCTCATGCCAAACAGCTAGGGTGCGCGGGGCTTTCAGAGTCTCACCAAAAAGTTTGACGGTCAACACGATCACGCCCCGTATCGACGGTGTCCCCGGGGCGCTCTGCGCTGACGACTTCGCGCGGCGTCTCCTTCGGGGCCCGGGGGCGTGCCGATCATCCTGGCGTGTGCGGGCCGCCGTGACAACCCTTTCGCGGCGGTCACCTGGACTTTTCCGCTTCCGGGCCACGCCCGCGTGCCTCCCGGACAGCGGCCGCGGCGGCGCGGAGGGCCCCGTTCAGCGGATCTCGAAGCCGGTGTAGCCGCCGCGAGGTGTGTCCCAGATCTCGGTCACGCCGTCCACGCGACCCGGCGTGTCCTCCCCCATGAGCCACTCCAGCAACCGCTCGCATTCCGCGCGGCGGCCTTCGGCGACGACCTGCACCCGTCCGTCCTGGAGATTGAGAGCAAAACCACTCAGTCCGCCGAGCTCCAGCGCCTTCGCGCGTGTGAACCAGCGGAAGCCCACCCGCTGTACCTTGCCGCGGACCCAGGCGACCAGTCGCGCATCGTCGTTCATATGTGCACGCTAACCGAGCAAAAGTCTCACCGGACGCCCACACCCCCCGGAGCGATGCGGTAGCGTCCCCCCTCGACCGCAGCGAAACTCACCCGTACGAGTGAGTCGCGTGGACCGCAGCCCGAGAAAGGCCAGCAGAGGAATGGGACGCCACCGACGCTCCGCCGCCGGCCGCAAGGGCAGCGACGGCACCCCCCGCGCCACCGGCGCCGCCCCGGACGCCGCCGGGCCCCAGCAGGGCCACGAGCAGCAGTACCGGACGACGCACGACTCCTACGGCTCCTACCCCCAGGGTTCCAACAGCCCCTACGGCTACGACGGGCCCCAGGGGTACGACGGGCCTCAGGGGTACGACGGCGGCCACGACGGTTACGGCCGGCACCGTGGCCGCGGCGGCTCGGCGGGCGGGGACCCCTACGCCCGCAGCCACGCCTACCTGTTCGGCACGGAGGAGTCCGCGGTCCCGACCGGCGCCCGCCAGGACGCCCCGACCGCCGCGGTGCCCGCGCAGCGCCCCGCTCCCTCGGGCCCCGCGAGCCCCTCGGGCCACCGGTCGAAGGGGCGGCGAACCCGTCACCCCGTGCGCACCGGGCTGCTGGGCGTCTCCGCGGCGCTGGCGATCGGTGTGGTCGCGGCCGCCACGGGCATGGTGCCGGGCCTGGACACCTACCGGCTGGGCGGCGACGGCGCGATCCGCGCGTTCGACGGCCCGGACAACGCCGAGACCCAGCAGGGCGGTGCGGGCGGCCGGGTCGACCCGGGCGCCTCCTCCGGCGGGGCCGGCACCGGTTCGGCGAAGCCCACGCCGACCGCGTCCCCCTCCGCCTCGAAGGAGAAGAAGGAGAAGGCCGAGCCCTCTCCTGAGCCCACCGCCGAGAAGACCACCGAACCCGAGAAGCCGGCGCCCACCACCAAGACGGCCGAGCCCCGCAAGCCGGCGTCCGGCGGCAGCGCGGACCTCTCGCAGGAGGACTCCGCCCGGGCGCGGGTCCTGCAACTGGTCAACCAGGAGCGGGCCTCCGCCGGGTGCAGCCCGGTCAAGGCCGACAGCGGGCTCACCGACCTGGCCGACGACTTCAGCCGGGCCATGGCCGAGCAGGACTTCTTCGACCACACCGACCCCAGCGGCGCCACGCCGTGGGACCGCGCGGCGGCGGCCGGCGTCGACAACCTGGGCGGCGAGAACATAGCCCGCGGCCAGGCGGACGCGGCGGCGGTGATGGACGCCTGGATGAACAGCGAGGGCCACCGGGCGAACATACTGAACTGCGACTTCAAGACCCTCGGCGTCGGCGTCCACTTCGCCTCCGGCGGCCCCTGGTGGACCCAGGACTTCGGCTACTGAGAAAACTGCAGGTCAGAAACCTATAGGTTCTCCTGGGCCGTCTCCGGGCCGTCATCCGTAGCGCTTCGGTCCTCAAAGGCCGCGTCCACAGCGGCCCGGGTACGCGCTTCGCTGGACGGCATCAGGTGCGTGTAGGTGCGCAGGGTGAAGCCGGGGTCGTGATGACCGAGGTACTCGCTGAGTGCCTTGATGCTCTCCCCCGCGTCCAGGAGCACGGACGCGTAGAAGTGCCGCAGCGCGTGCATCCCGTTGTCCCGTCCCGTGGGCACGCCGGCCGCGCGCAGAGCCGGACGCCACTGCCGGTCGTTGAATCGATTGCGGTTCAGGGGTAGTCCTTCTGGACTTCGGAAGACGAGCGTTGCCGTGACCGGCGGGCCGTCGAGCGTCCTCCAGGGCAACGTCACCTCGGCGGCCGGGAAGCGGGTCAGGTGGCCGGCCAACGCGACGGCGATCGACTCGGGCAGCGGCACATCCCTCTCCTTGCCGCCCTTCGGAGGCGCGAAGACCGGCTGGTTCCGCAGTAGCTTGACCTGCCGAACCACGTGCACGACGCCACCGAGGAAGTCGACGTCCTCGACGGCCAGGCCGAAGACTTCCCCCTGGCGCAACCCGCAGCCCGCGGCCGGGTCCACCAGTGCCCGATAGCGTTCAGGAAGCGCCGATCGGACGGCTTTCACCCGCTCGATAGGCCAGGGCTTGACCCGCCGGGGATCGATCCGAGGAGCTTTGACAGACCGGGCGCCGCACGGATTGGTCCTGATGACACGGTCCTCCACCGCAGCTGTGAAAACCGTCGAGACGTGGGCGAAGATCCCCCGGCGGTAGGCGGCGGACAACCCCGTTCCTTCCAGGGTCCGCATCCAAAGACGAACGTGGGACGGGGTGAAGGAGCTCATGGGCCGCTTGCCGATGTGCGGAATCGCATGGCGGCGAAGCCGCATCTCCACTGATTCCCGCGTAGCCGGGTCGGTCGTCTGCGTCTGCATCCACTTGGTGGCGTACTGCTCGAACGTGACCTTGCCTGCTTCGGGCGCGATGTAGTCGCCGCGCGACATGTCCGCTTCGACGTTGGCCAACCACGACTCAGCCCGTCGCTTCTGCTTGTCCGGGAAGCTCTTGGACTTCTCGGTGCCGTCGGGACCGATGTACCGAGCGCGATAGCGCAGGCCGACGCCGAAGCGATCGGTCTTGATCCTGCTGGACTTGCCGTCCGCTCCGGTCTCGGTCTTGTACCAGCGGTCCTGGATGTGCCCGGCCATCAGGCGGCCTCCTCCATGAGGGACGCCACCCAGAGGCGCACGTCTTCGGGATCGAAGCGGAGATGCCGGCCGACGCGGAAGCCGCGGGGACCGGTGCCCTTGCGGCGCCACTGGTAGACCGTCTCCAGGGGAACGCCCACCAGCTCGGCGAGGTCTGTCGGTGTCAGGTAGCGCGGGGGAAGCGGACGCTTCATGCGCACACCTCCCAGTCGTCTTGTGCGGTCAGGTCTGCGAGTGCTTGGCGTGCGGTTTCGCGGTTGGTGCGGATCTCGCGGGCGATGGAGGCGGCGAGCCAGGACTCACCGGGGGTGTGGCCCTGCCCGGCGTAGGTCCAGTGGGCGAGGACGAGCGTGGAGCCCTCCGAGTCGTCGCCGGGTTCGGGCAGGCCGCGTTCGCGGCGTTCCTGGCGGGCGCGGTAGTCGGCGCGGGTCTGACGCAGGGCGCCGAGGGTGGTGGAGTAGCGGCGGGACTTGGTGGAGAAGTGGCCGCGGAAGCCGAGCATGTGAGCCCAGCGGGCAAGCAGCCGTTCCGGGTAGACACCATCTAGCGCCCAGCACGCTTCGATCAGCCGCCGCGTGTGGAGCGGCAGGCCGGGGAGCTTGTCCAGCTCGGCCAGCTCTCCGATGCGGCGGTCGACCGTGCCGGTGGTCTCAGCGGCTTTGGTGGCGTACTTGGCGACGTAGGAGGCGACGGCTTCCTCGGTCAGTTCCTCCCGGCCGAGTGCGCCGATGGGCTGCACGTCCACCTGCGAGCCCCACCGGAGGGTGCGGGCGGGCTGGTCGTCGGCGGCGGGGACCAGGACCACGACGCGGGCCGCGGCGGCGCGGATCGCGGCATCGAGGAGGGCGACCGTCGCCCATGCCGGCGGAGGTGAGTCGGGACCACCCGGACCGTCGAGGCGAACGACCGCATGGAAGTGCACCGCTCCGCGCTTTTGAAACTCAGCGACCTTGCCGAAGGAGACCCGGCACAGCTCCCGCAGCTCCGCCTGGGTGATGCCGGCGAGGCGGGCGACCTCGCGGCGCAGGTAGATGGTGAAGCGCCGCCACAGGTCCCCGGCGTGGTTGTTCCACAGCACCGCCGACGCGTAGTCGTACCGGCCCGGGTCGAGGGCCGTGCCGAGGAGCGGATCGCCCTCGGCATGAGCAGCACCACAACGGCAGCGGCCGGAGTCGGGCCGGTTGTGCACCGGACCGAACGAGGGCGCGGTGAGGGTGGCGAAGACCCGCGGATGCTCCCGCACCTCCGCAGACACGTTCTTGCGTTCGTCTCCGGTGATCCCGGCCCGGATCAGGTGGTAGGTGTCCCCGGCGTAGGTCCAGGCGCAGGCAGGGCAGCGGGAGGCCCGCCTGTTGCCGCAGGCGACCCGAAGGCGGCCACCAGGTTCGTCCTGCGTGCTGTAGGAGTAGAGGACGTCTCCGGTGCGGGCGTCGCGGGTGACCGTCGAGCCCGTCAGGTGGATGGGGTTGGCGCAGCCGCCGGTGCGGCGGATCTGTTCCTGCCAGCGGTCGAAGCCCGCAGTGTTCGCCACCCGCAGCAGGTCGGCCAGGGTGAGGGGGTCGGTGCCCATGGAGGCCGCGACACCGGCCACGGCCTCCGGAGGGACGGGGAAGCGGGCCGTCATGCGAACACCCGCACCGGGGTCGGCATGTGCCCGTTGGGGTTGTGCGCAGCGCAGCTCTCCAGGGCGACCGACGTCGGCTCGTCAGGGTCGAAGCAGACCTCGAACCAGCCCGTACCGGCGCACCGGCAGGCCCCCTCAACCTGAGGGCGGTTGCTGCGCTCGATGGCCGCGTCACTCACCCGGAACATGCCCACCGTGAGCGACGCCAGAGACGACGCCCTGCGCAGCCGGGCAGCACTCGGGAACCGAGCCTTATGCGCGCGCTGCTGGTCCCTGGTGGCCGTCCCCGCCAGTTCCAGCGCCTGGAAGCTGTAGAGGAAGGCCGCGGAACGGTGAAGTTCGGGCAGGCCCACGCGCAGAGCACCCTCAGCAATCCAGGCGCCGAGCTGGACGTCATCATCCCGCTTGTAGGAGTACGAGGTGGGCATGTCCGAGGCGTAGAGGGCGACCGCACGTTCTCCGTTAGACAGGCCCTCGACTAACCCGGCGACCGGGGCGACCTGCGGAGCGCTCAGCATTGCGGGCATGATGGAACTTCCCTTCGTGGGACGAAGGAGGGCGGCGGACTGCTTGGCGGTAGGGCGCCGCCCTCCGGAGAACGGCCATTGACATAGAGTGCTATATAGCAGACTAGATCACAAGAGGTAGTGCGCCATAGGCTGTGCTATGTCGTTGCCGTCGGTACTCTCGGCACATGACCGTTGAAGCCCACGACCCCAGGCCCAAGAAGGTGCAGATCGCCGACGCGCTGCGCGAAGAGATCGCAGGGCTGCCCGCGGGGCACAGACTCGCTTCCTTGCGCGAGCTGGCCGACCGGTTCAAGGTCACCACGGTGACGGCGGGGAACGCGCTTAAGGTCCTCGCAGATGAAGGCGCGATCGTTCCGGTTCCGAATCGGGGGTACTTCGTGCAGTCCCCGCCGACTGGTGGCGAGGTCCGGCAGGATGCCGGCGGGCCGGTTAACCGCGATGAGATCAACGCCATCCAATCCGAGATTCGGCAACTTGCCGCTCGGGTGGCTGAGTTGGAGAAGAACGCCCAGTCCCCAAGCAGTTCCTGACTGGTGATCCACCATGTGCCGCGGGCCATGTGGGCACTAGGGACATGCGTGGTGTCAGCAGGTGACAGCCTGGGTGCCAACCCCCTGTCACCCCCCGTGTCACCAGCTCTCTGAATGCCAGACTCAAAGGCAGGCACCCGACGGGAGGGCAGCACATGAGTGACGACCGGCCGGCATGGGCACGACGGCTTTCCTCTGAGCGCGAAGCGCGGCAATGGTCACAGGCCGAAGTGGTGGCCGCGCTTCGGGCGCATGCACCGAAGCCCTTGCCTGAGGGCCCCAGCATGGTGCGGCAGTGGAAGCGCTGGGAGTCGGGCGAGGTCATGCCGAGCGACTTCTACCAACCCATCATCGCTGCCACCTTCGGCACGGTCACGCATGCGATCTTCCCCGTGGCCGGGCAGCGTGACGGGAACGCCGAGATCACTGCCGTCAGCGGTATGGAAACGTTGGACATCATCAGCAGGTTGCAGGCCTCTGACGTCGACAGCGCCACGCTCGAGGCGCTGCGGATCACGACTGATCGGCTGTGCTCCGAGTACCCGTACCTTCCAGGCGCTCAGCTCGCCGCCGAGGGCAGGCAGTGGCTCAAGCGCGTGGCCGGACTCCAGTCCCAGCGGCTCACGCTCTCCCAACACCGCGAGATCCTCACCCTGTCCGGATGGCTGGCGCTTCTGATCGGATGCGTCGAGTACGACATGGGCGATCGGGCCGCAGCAGAGAGCACCCGGAAGGCGGCCCTGTCTTTAGCCCGTGAGGCCGGGAACGCAGAGATCTCCGGCTGGGCCCACGAGATGCGTGCTTGGTTCGCGCTGACCACAGGCGATTACCGGGGCATCCTTGCCGCTTCGCAGGCCGGTACGGAGGCAGCTCCCTCGCACGGCGTGGCCGTACAACTTGCAGCCCAGGAGGCGAAGGGATGGGCCAGGCTGGGAGACCGGCGACAGACGGAAGTGGCGCTGGACCGAGGGCGAAAGCTACTGGAAGGGATGCCGTACCCCGAGAACCTGGATCACCACTTCGTGGTGGACCCAGCGAAGTTCGATTTCTATGCCATGGACTGCTACCGGCTGCTCGGAGAAGACCGGTTCGCCGAGAACCTGGCCCACGAGGTGATCCGATCGGGCACCGACTTCGACGGGTCAGAGCGATCACCCATGCGCATGGCAGAGGCGAGGATCACTCTCGGCGTGGTCGCCGCGCGGCAGGGTGACTTGGACCAGGCAGTGAATTACGGCGAGTGGGCACTGAAGGGCGATCGGCAGTCTCTGCCGTCCCTGCTCATGGTCAGCCGCGAGCTTGCGGCCATCGTCAATCGGGACTTTGCAGCCGAACCAACTGGCCGTGAGTACCTCGATCACTTGACCGCACTCAGCCGCGCCAGCTAGAGCCGTTACAGGTTTCTCTACCTCATCCAGCTAGAGCCGTTACAGGTTTCTCTACCTCATCAAGCACCCGCGCACGGCGCGGGCGCGCGCCGCCTTGTCGGCGGGGCCACCGCCCTGTCTTCGCCAGCGGCGGCCCCGCCCGGCGGCGCGCCGGCGACTGCGGGGGCGAGGGATGGTGAAACCCTCTGGGGCTGGGGCGGTCGGCTCCACGGCTTTAGGCAGCCACTTTGGGGCGAGCCTCGAAGATCATGGCCCCACCGTCGTGCTTTACGGGCAGGTCAACTGACTGCCCGACTCGCCATCAGCTTACGGGGCCATGATCACTCGCCCCAAAGCAGCTCCAGCCCAAAGCCGCTCCGCCAACCTCACCATGCGCCAGCAGGCTCCATTACCAGATCCGCCAACTCATAGCAACTCTGCGGACAATTGAGTTACTACCTCAGTAACCTGCGGTGTCATGGGATACGCGGAGATCGTGGGTGCGGTCAAGCTGGACGGAGGCGTCAAGCGCTTCTCCATGGTGACCATCAAGCAGCAGTTGGCTCCGTACCGCGATCGGCTCGGTGCGGCCCTCTGCAAGCAGATGACCAGAGAGCTGCGGAACCGCGGGATCTTGACCTTGCCAGGGACGCTGCCAACCGACGAGCGGGACTGGGTCATCCTCATCGAAGAGAAATCCGCTCTCGGTGATGCGCTGGCGCTCGCTACGAAGGCGATGCTGATGAGTCGGATCGGCATGCCGATGCCGCCTGGGGCACACGAGCAGCACAAAAGGCTGGCGCGCCGCCTCTAACCGGACCGTCTGAGGGAGCACAGCGACGACCAACGCTGACAACTGCTGACGGACAGTCTTCGTGCAACAAGGAACCAATCGCCTGCACCAGCGCATCATTCCCGCCATGGATCTGTCTTCGATCGGCGTAGTAGCGCCGCTCTTCACGGGCGCGGCTGCCCTCATTGTGGGCGTAGTGACTCGGTGGACTCAGCAGGGTGTAGCGCGAGACCGCATCAAGTGGGAAGCCAAGTTTGAGGCGGTCAAACTCAATGTGGCTCGATTCGCAACCGCGCTGGACAATCTGATTCAGGCAGCCGACGCTGCGAATCGCTACATAGTCCGGTCGGACGACATAGACATCACCGACTTTGGCGCGCGAGAACCCTACGTGTTCGCCATCCTCGACCCTCTCGGGCGCGCTCGGATCGAGCTAGCCGCCCTCCCTGACTTCGAGGGCATCGACAAGGTGCGCGACGTGATCGAGGCACTTGGAGAGCTGATCGCAGTGCATGAGAGCGGCAAGGCAATGCGCCGTAAGTGGGACCCCAAGGGTGTCGATGAAGCGATCACACTACTGAGCAAGGCCAGAAGCCAGCACGTTGTCACAGCACTCGACTCCCTGACTGACGTCCCCAGAGCACGCATGCCTGGGCCGTCTCGGGGCCGTCAGAGGGTGCGCAACGATAACCAACGCTGACAACCATCGACAGTTAAGTCGCAGGTCGCAGCGATGGTCGACTACACAACCACAGGCCGGAGCCCCGACCCATCACTTCTTCGGCTACTGAGACGACCGCCGGGGGCTGCGGAACCCGGCGAGCTGAACGGTGACGGCGCCGGGCGTCGGGCTTACGAGCTCGACGCCCGGCGCCGTTTCGCTTCCCCCGGGCTCCGGCGCGGGGTGCGATCTGCCGCCAGGAGAGTGGCCCAGGGGGTGCCGTGGACGATCAGGACTGGTACGACGACAGCGACTCCGAGGGCGTCGTGGAGCGGTCGGAGCGGGTCACGCGGGCGGGCTGGGCCGCGATCGCGGGGGTCTCGGGACTGGTCGGCGCCGTCACGGCCGCGGTGGTCGTCGTCCTCGGTGTCGCCTTGGCCGCGCTCTTCGGCGGGATGGCGTACGTCGTCATGACCCTCACGCGGTAGAGGCCGGTGCGACGGTCACCTCGACGCCGCGTCCGCGGAGGAACAGCGCCAGAACCTCCATCTCGACGAGCGTGCCGAGGAGCCCGTCGGCGGCGAGACGCGTGGCCTGTGCACGTGCTTCGGCGAGGGACAGGTCCCTCGCGTCCCGGAGTGCCTGGAGCACCGGGACCAGGCTCGGCGCATCTCCGGACAGGCGGAGCAGCGCGGGCCCGTGGGCCCGCAGCAGGGCTTGTCGGATGTGCTCGGGCGCGACGGGACCGCTGTCCTCGTCGCACCACCCGTTCGGGCAGTCCGCGCATCGCCCCTCGGTGCCCCAGCGCATCCTGCCACCGTGGAAGAACTGGCCCACGTCGATGGTCGTCACGCCTCCGCACTCCCCGCACCGACCGGTGACCAGCACTCCTTGCGTGATCAATCGGCGTCGCCCCAGCCGCGGAACCAGCCGGCGTCGTCCGCCGCGTCGGCGAAATCCGCGAAGTCCGCGTTGGCGATGCTGAGGTTGGCGGACACCTCGGGGTACCACCGGGCCGGGACCCGGAACGTGCGGCCGGGTTCGTCGTGGAGGTCGACGGCGAGCAGCGGGAACGACGGGTCGGTCAGGGTGGTCACGTCGGCGAGGAACACGTAGGTGAGCCTGTCGTCCTCGTCGGCGGCCGACTCCTCGTCGATCAGGTCCGGCACGGACACGTCGGTGAAGCGGGGATCGCTGACGTAGGTGGCGTGCCCGTGGCCGTCCGCGGCGTCGATCGCCGCGCGCACCGCCGCCCAGGCGGCGTCGTCGGCGAAGTCGCCGCGCAGGACCGTCGAGGCGAGGTCGTCCGGTGCGGGCAGAGGCATGCCTGCCATCCTGTCATCTGCGGGGATTCGTCGAACGGAGGGGAAGACCTGTGACCGGGCAGGGCGGCATCCGGCTGGTGCAGACGGTGCTGGACAGCGGGGACGCCCGTCGGCTGGCGGAGTTCTACCGCTCGCTGCTGGGTCTCCTCTACCGGGCGGGCGACGAGCCGCCCCCGCGGGGCGAGCCCGACGAACGCGGTGCTGACTGGCTGGTGCCGAGGACACCGGAGGGCCTGCCCCAGCTCGCCGTCCAGCAGGTCGAGCGCCTTAACGCGCCGACCTGGCCGGACGGCCCGGTGCCGCAGCAGATGCACCTCGATCTGTGCGTGGCGTCGCGGGCGGAGCTGCACGTCCAGCACGAACGGGTCCTGGCCCTCGGCGGCAGCCTGCTGGACGACCGCGAGGAGCCCGACGAGGACGACGAGGAGTCCTTCCGCGTCTACCGCGACCCGGACGGCCACCCGTTCTGCGTCTTCGTCAGCGAGACGCTCCCGACCGGACCGGGCGCGGCGGAGCGCCAGGACTGGCGCGCCGGAACTTCAGCCGCGCCGGGCCGCGTGGCGGCCGTAGCCGCCCTCGCTCCACGCGAGGCGCCGGAACTCCGCCAACGCGAGGGGGCCTGCCTCCGCCCGTCGGCGTGGGGGAAGTGGACGGTGCCCGCGACGCCCGCCGCCACCCGGGGGAGGGCGAGGAGACTGCCGAGACCGCTGTCCTCCACGGGCGCCGGCGCCGGCACCGCCTCGAACGTCGCCCCCTCCTCCGCCCCGGTTACCGCCGATCGCGAGGCGCGACGGCGCAGTCATTCACGTCAGGGGCACAACAGAGGCTGCGGGCCCTCACGCCGCGCGGGGCGGCCTCTGGCAGCGGGGGCAGAAGTAACTGGACCTGTTCATCCACGGGCGGCGCCGCATCGGGGTGCCGCACCGGCGGCACGGCAGACCCTCACGCCCGTACGCGTCGAGCGAGCGGTCGAAGTACCCGGACTCGCCGTTCACGTTGACGTAGAGGCTGTCGAAGCTGGTGCCGCCCTCATCCAGGGCCTCGGTCATCACGTCACGCACGTGCTGGAGCAGTTCGGCCGTGCGGGGGCGGGTGAAACCGGCCGTGGGGCGTTCGTAGTGCACGCGGGCGCGCCACAGCGCCTCGTCGGCGTAGATGTTGCCGACGCCGCTGATCAGCGACTGGTCCAGCAGCGCCCGCTTGACGGTGGTGCGGCGCCGGCGCAGTGCCTGGTGGAACGCCTCGTCGTCGAAGAGCGGGTCCAGCGGGTCGCGCGCGATGTGCGCGATCACGTCGGGCAGCCCCTCGGCGTCGGTGGGGTGCAGCGAGAGCCCGCCGAAGGTGCGCTGGTCGACGAAACGGAGCTCGGTGGCCAGGGCGTCGTCGAAGCGGACGCGGATGCGCAGGTGCTTCTCGTCCGGGGCGGCGTGCGGCTGGACCAGGAGCTGCCCGCTCATGCCGAGGTGGGCGAGGACGGCCTGGCCGGCGTCCTCCAGCGGGAGCCACATGTACTTGCCGCGACGGCTCGGCACGCCGATCCGGTGACCGGCCAGCCGGCGGGCGAAGTCCTCCCCGCCCGCCAGGTGCCGGCGCACGGCACGCGGGTGCAGCACCTCGACGGCGTCGACGGTGCGGTGGGCGACCCAGCGTTCCAGGCCGCGCCGGACGACCTCGACCTCGGGCAGTTCGGGCATGGCGGCTCTCCGTCTTCCCCGTGGGAGTGGGCGAGCGCCCGCCCCCGGTCGGTCGGGGACGGGCGCTCACGAACATGCTGCGACGGACCGGACCGGACCGCGCCCAGGGGCACGGCCGGACCGGACGGACGCGGATCAGGCGGACGCCTGCTCGGCGTCCGTCGTCCCGCCGTCGCGCGGTGCGGCGGCTTCTTCGGGGGCCTCCTGGGAGGCTCCGTCCGAGGCGTCGCCCAAGGAGGCGGTCGCGGCGGCGGCCTCGGCGGCCTCCGCCGTGGCGCGCTCGTCCGCGGCGGCCCGGATGGCCCGCCAGGCGGACTCCGCGGCCTGCTGCTCCGCTTCCTTCTTGCTGCGGCCGGTGCCGGTGCCGTACGAGACGCCTCCGACGCGGGCGGCAGCAGTGAAGGTCTTCTCGTGGTCGGGCCCGGTCTCCGTGACCAGGTACTCGGGAACGCCGAGCCCCTCGGTCGCGGTGAGCTCCTGGAGACTGGTCTTCCAGTCCAGGCCGGCGCCCAGGTTCGAGGACTTCTCGATCAGCGGGTCGAAGAGGCGGTGCACCAGCTCCGCCGCCGCGTCCAGACCCTGGTCGAGATAGACCGCGCCGATCACCGCTTCAAGGGTGTCGGCCAGGATGGATGCCTTGTCCCGGCCGCCCGTGCCCTCTTCACCGCGGCCCAGCCGGATGAAGGAACCGAGGTCGAGCCCACGGCTCACCTCGGCCAGCGCACGCGAGTTGACCACCGCGGCCCGGAGCTTGGCCAGCTGGCCCTCCGGGAGGTCGGGGTGGACCCGGTACAGCGTGTCCGTGACCACCAGGCCGAGCACGGAGTCCCCGAGGAACTCCAGCCGCTCGTTGGTGGGCAGACCGCCGTTCTCGTACGCGTAGGAACGGTGGGTCAGTGCACGCACCAGAAGGGCGGACTCGAGCTTGTACCCGAGCCGCCCTTCCAGAAGCGTGTGGGACGAGGCCGTGTCCGCCTTCTTGGCGTTGGACATGGAGCCTCTCACCAGCCGCTCAGACCTCGAGGACCTGGCGCTTGTTGTACGTGCCGCAAGACGGGCACGCGATGTGCTGCTGCTTGGGCTCGTGGCAGCGCTCGCACGACACCAGGGTGGGGACCGCAGCCTTCCACTGCGACCGGCGGTGACGCGTGTTGCTGCGCGACATCTTCCGCTTCGGAACAGCCACGGCTACTTCTCCTGCTTCTCGTCGGCGCGTGCTGACTGAGGCGCGCCGCCGCTCATCTCGTCCTTCTCGCCGGGTTCGAGTGAACCTGCGAGTCCCTGCAGTGCCGCCCAACGGATGTCGACGGCGTCATGGTGGTGGTCCGGGTCGTCCGCCAGCCGCACCCCGCACTCGGGGCACAGACCAGGGCAGTCTTCCTGGCACACCGGCTGCATCGGCAGTGCGAGTACCACCGCGTCACGCAGCACGGGCTCGAGGTCGAACATGCCGTCCTCGAGATACAGAGTGTCCTCGTCGTCCTCGGCGTCGTCGCCGGCGTCCGCCTTGGGGCGGCCCCGGTCGTCGGCGTCAGGGTACGAGAACATCTCCTGGAAGTCCGCCACGAGCTGACGCTCGAGCGGCTCCAGACACCTTACGCACTCCCCCTCGGCCTTCGCACGGGCGGTCCCCGTGACGAGGACGCCCTCCAGGACCGACTCCAGCCGGAGCTGGAGCTCCAGCGGCCTGCCCTCCGGCACACCGATGACGTCGGCGATGCCGAGGTCCCGGGGCGCGTCGACCGTCCTGGTCAGGCGCCGCAGCGCACCGGGCCGCCGCCCCAGCTCATGCGTGTCGAACACGAGAGGGTCACGGTGGTCGAGGCGGGCGTTCTGAGCCATTCCAGCCTTAGATCTGCGAGGTGAAGAGGGGGGAATCGCGCCCAGAGGGCACGACCGAAGAGCCAGGATACTGGACGTTTCGACCGGCACCCAACCGGCCCCCCTCGATCCTACGCTCCGTCGCGGACGACTACTGTCCGCGGCCCTGCTCGTAGGCCCGCAGCTGCTCGGGGGTGATCATGCCGGTGTCGAAGAAGCTGGTCTCGTCCAGCGCGCGGCCCTCCGGGGCGGGCGCCTGGTAGCCGTAGCCCTGGTCGTAGCCCTGCTGCGGCTGCTGCTGGGCCTGCTGCGGCTGCTGGCCGTAGGCGGCGTACGGGTCCGACTGCTGGTAGTCGTAGCCGTAGCCCTGCGAGTGCCCGCCCTGCTGGTCGTAGCCGTAGGAGGCCGCGGCCGGCTGGGGCTGCTGGTAGCCGTAGGGGTCCTGGGCCGCCTGCTGCTCGTACCCCTGCTGGTCGTACTGCGGCTGCGGCTGCTGCTCGTAGGGCGACTGCTGGTCGTACTGCGGCTGGTGCCGCACCTGCTGCGGGAGCTGCGGCTGCGGCCGCTCGGGGCGCCGCTCCGGGGCCTGGGCGGCGTCCGCGAGGCCCGCCAGGAAGTCCTCGTCGCTCTCGTGGAGCGGCATGCCGTCCTCGCCCAGCGGCAGGTCGGCCAGCGCGTCGGAGGCGATCCGGCCCTGCAGCTTGTCGCGGCCGCGGCCGACCGCCTCCAGCGTCTTGGCGAGCACCGCCTCGAAGGCGCCCAGCTTGAGGTCGACGTAGCTGTCGGCGTCGCGGCGCAGCGTCTCGGGGTCGTGGCTGCGCTCGGGGGCGTCCTCGTCCTCGTAGCCGTTCTCGTCCACGCCGGGGCCGGTGCCGAGCAGCTTCTCGCGGCCGCGGCCCACCGAGCCCAGGGTCTTGGTCAGGACGACCTCGAAGTTGGCGAGCTTGGAGTCGACGTAGTCGTCGGCCTCGGCCCGGATCTCCTCGGCCTCGGCGCGCGCCTCGGTGAGGATGCGGTCGGCCTCCTGCTGGGCCTGGTGGTGGATCTCGGTGCCGGAGATGAGGGAGGCGCGCTCGGCGTGCGCGCCCTCGACGATCCGGTCGGCCTCCTCGCGGGCCTGCTGGACCATCGTCTCGCGGCCGCCGATCAGCTCCTGGGCCTGGGCCAGGGAGCCGGGCAGGGCGTCCCTGACCTCTTCCAGCAGGGCGAGGAGTTCGGCGCGGTTGACCACGCACGAGGCCGACATCGGCATCGACCTGGCACCTGACACCATGCCGACGATCTCGTCGAGCTTGTTCTGCACGTCCACCTGGACTCGCCACTCTCTACAGCTGGTTGGAGACGGACGGGACGACTGTACGGCGACCGTCGCCCGTCCGGCACGATGGGCGGGACGTCGCTGCGTCCCCGGCGCGTCGGCGCCGCGCGGATCAGTTCCCGCGCAGCCGCCCGGCCAGCGCCGTCAGGACGGTCGGCGGCACCAGGTGGGCGACGTCGCCGCCCCAGGCCGCGACCTCCTTGACCAGCGAGGAGGACAGGAAGCTGTACGTGGGGTTGGTCGGGACGAAGAGCGTCTCCACCCCGGAGAGGCCGTTGTTCATCTGGGCCATCTGCAGCTCGTAGTCGAAGTCGCTGACCGCGCGCAGTCCCTTGACGATGGCGGGGATGTCGCGCTGCTTGCAGAAGTCGACCAGCAGGCCGTGGTGGGACTCGACGATCACGTTGGGGCAGTCCGAGGTCACCTCGCGGATCAGCTCCATCCGCTCGTCGACGGTGAACAGGCCCGACTTGTTCTGGTTGATCATCACGGCCACGTAGACCTCGTCGTACAGACGGGAGGCCCGGGCGATGATGTCGAGGTGTCCGTTGGTGATGGGGTCGAACGACCCGGGACAAACGGCGCGGCGCACGTGGGATCCCTCGCTCTCCGGTCCGGTCATGGCGCGTCCTCGCTGGTGGAGGCGGCGTGACCGTACCAAAAGGTGCCTTCTCCGTAACGGCGGGACCTCAACGGTTCGAAACCGTGCGGCCAGCTGAATTCGCCGCCTCTGGTGCTGCGCTCCACGGTGACGAGCGCCTCGTCGGCGAGCCAGCCTCCGGAGCGGAGTGTGAGGAGAATCTCCCGGAGATCGTCGTCGGTGACCACGTACGGCGGGTCGAGGAAGACGAGGTCGTAGGGGGCGCCCGGCGGCGGTCCCTGGATCACCTGCTCGGCCTTGGCGTTGCGGACCTCGGCGCCGGGCAGGCCGAGCGAGCGGACGTTCTCCCGCACCGTGCGGGCGGCCCGGTTGTCGGCCTCCACCAGCAGCGCGTGCGCGGCGCCGCGACTGAGCGCCTCCAGGCCGACCGCACCGGAACCGGCGTACAGGTCGAGGACGCGCTCGCCCTCCAGGGGGCCGCCGAGCAGCGCCTCCCAGGTGGACAGCAGGCCCTCACGCGCCCGCTCGGAGGTGGGACGGGTGCCGTTGCCCGGGGGGACGGCCAGCCGGCGCCCTCCCGCGGTCCCGGCGATCACGCGGCTCATCTGCTGCTCAGGTCCTCTTCGCGGTCCGACGGTGGATGTGACGATCGGTCCCCAGTCTCTCAGCCCTTCTCCAGGTACTGCTCACGGTCCTCGTCGAGGAGGGCGTCGAGGGCGGCGCGCAGCCCCGGGTGGGCCGTGAGGTCGGGGTCCTCGGCGACGGTGGCGGCGGCCTCCTCACGGGCCTGGGCGATGACCTCCTCGTCCTCGATGACGGCGAGGACCCGCAGCGAGGAGCGGGCTCCGGACTGGGCCTGGCCGAGCACGTCGCCCTCGCGGCGCTGCTCCAGGTCGATCCGGGAGAGCTCGAAGCCGTCGAGGGTGGAGGCGACCGCGCCCAGCCGCTGCCGGGCGGGGCTCGCCTCGGGGGCGTCGGTGACCAGCAGGCACAGGCCGGGCGCGGAGCCGCGGCCGACCCGGCCGCGCAGCTGGTGCAGCTGGGAGACGCCGAAACGGTCGGCGTCCATGATCACCATGGCGGTGGCGTTGGGGACGTTCACGCCGACCTCGATCACGGTGGTGGCGACCAGGACGTGCGTCTCCCCCGCGGCGAAACGGCGCATCACGGCGTCCTTGTCGTCCGGGTGCATCCTGCCGTGCAGCACCTCCACGCGCAGTCCGGCGAGGGGGCCCTTCGCGAGCTGTTCGGCGACCTCCAGGACGGCCAGCGGCGGCCGCTTGTCGGCGGTCTCGGCCTCCTCCTTCTTCCTGCGGCTCTTCGGATCGTCCTCCTCGTCGCCGATGCGCGGGCAGACCACGTAGGCCTGGTGGCCGTTCTCCACCTCCTCGCGGACCCGCTCCCAGGCGCGGGCCAGGAAGTGCGGCTTGTCGGCGGCGGGCACCACGTGGCTGGCGATCGGCGAGCGTCCGGCGGGCAGCTGGTCCAGGACGGAGGTCTCCAGGTCGCCGAAGACCGTCATCGCCACCGTGCGGGGGATCGGGGTGGCCGTCATGACCAGCAGGTGGGGCGGCTGCTTGCCCTTGCCGCGCAGGGCGTCGCGCTGCTCCACGCCGAAGCGGTGCTGCTCGTCGACGACGACCAGACCGAGGTCGTGGAACTGGACCTTGTCCTCGATCAGGGCGTGGGTGCCGATGACCAGGCCGGCCTCGCCGGTGGCCAGGTCGAGCAGGGCCTGGCGGCGGGCGGCGGCGCCCATGGAGCCGGTGAGCAGCACGACCTTGGTGGCGTGCTCGGCGCCGCCCAGCATGCCGCCCTGGGCGAGGTCGCCCATCATCTCGGTGACGGAGCGGTGGTGCTGCTGGGCGAGCACCTCGGTGGGCGCGAGCATCGCGGCCTGCCCCCCGGCGTCGACCACGGCGAGCATGGCCCGCAGCGCGACCAGTGTCTTGCCCGATCCGACCTCGCCCTGGAGGAGGCGGTGCATGGGGTGTTCGGCGGCGAGGTCGTCGAAGATCTCCTTCGAGACCTTCCGCTGGCCCTCGGTGAGGGTGAAGGGGAGGCGGTCGTCGAAGGCGGCGAGGATGCCGTCCGGGGTGGGCCTGCGGGGCACGGCGGGCAGCTGGGCGTCGGCGTGGCGGCGGCGGGCGAGGGCGACCTGGAGGACGAAGGCCTCGTCCCACTTGAGGCGGGAGCGGGCGTCCTCCACGTCGGCCGGGGTCTGCGGCCGGTGGATCTTGAGCAGGGCCTCGGGCAGGGGGACCAGGCCACGGCCCTCGCGGAGGATGTCCGGGAGCGGGTCGACAGCCTCCTGGGCGCTGGGCAGCACCGTCTGGACGGCCTTGGCGAGCTTCCAGGACTCCAGCTTGGCGGTGGCGGGGTAGATCGGGATGAGCGCCCCGGCCCAGCTGTCGACCGTCTCGGCCGCGTCCTCGCCGCGCAGCAACTCGTACGCCGGATGCGCCAGTTGGAGTCGGCGGTTGAACATGGAGACCTTGCCGGCGAACAGCGCGCGGGTGCCGGGGAGCAGGTCCTTGTGCGGCTTGTGGACGCCGTTGCCGAAGAACACCAGCTGGAGACGGCCGCTGCCGTCGGTGATGGTGACCTCCAGGCGCTGCCCCTTGCCGCGGGGTGCCCGGCTGGAGGCGAAGGTGTGCAACCGCGCGTCGGCGACCTGGGCGACCACGGTGACGTGCTCGTCCATGGGCAGTTCGGCGAGCCGGGTGAGACGGCCGCGCTCCTCGTACCGGCGCGGGTAGTGGTGCAGCAGGTCGCCGACCGTGTGCAGGCCGAGGTTCTCGGCCATCACCTTCGCGGTGGCGGGGCCGAGCACCTTCTTCAGGGGTTCTTCCAGTGCGGGCACGCCCCCCATTCCACACCACGGGTGCGACAGCCCTGCGGAATGGCTGTGGAAACTCCTGGTCAGGTGTGTTCTTCAGCTTCTAGGATGACGCGTCCGGCCACCACTGACCCGCGGTCCACCGCCCCATACGGTGCCGCCCGACCCCGCGCCGACCCCTTGCCACCCCCACCGGCGCCGTGACGATGGACTCCCAGACCTCGAAGCCGTCCCAGCCCGCACCCACCGCCCCGCACTCCTTCCAGGTCGACCTGCGCGGTCTGGTGGACCTGCTCTCCCACCACCTGTACTCCAGCCCGAAGGTCTACCTGCGCGAGCTGCTGCAGAACGCGGTGGACGCCGTCACGGCGCGGCGCGCGGAGGATCCGGACGCCCCGGCCCGCGTGCGGCTGCACGCGGGGGGCGGGACCCTGCGGGTGGAGGACACCGGCGTCGGCCTCACCGAGGAGGACGTCCACAACCTGCTGGCGACCATCGGCCGCAGCTCCAAGCGCGGCGACGCGGCCTCGCTGGAGTCGGCGCGCTCGGGGTTCCTCGGGCAGTTCGGCATCGGTCTGCTGGCCTGCTTCCTGGTCGCCGAGGAGATCCGGGTGGTCAGCCGCAGCGCCCGGACGCCCGGAGCGCCGCCGGTGGAGTGGCTGGCCACCGACGACGGCTCGTACACGGTGCGCACGCTGCCCGACGACGCCCGCGCCGAGCCCGGCACCACGGTGCACCTGCGGGCGCGGGCCGGGGCGGCGCAGTGGCTGGAGGAGGAGCGGGTGCTGAAGCTGGCACGCGACTTCGGCTCGCTGCTGCCGTACGACGTGCGGGTGAACGACGAGGCGGTCACCGACCTGCCGGCGCCCTGGGACCGCTCGTACCAGAGCCCGGCGACCCGGCGGGTGGCGCTGGCGCGGCACTGCCGCGACCTGTTCGGCTTCACCCCGCTGGACTCGATCGACCTGGACGTGCCGGTGGCCGGGGTGCGCGGTGTGGCGTACGTGCTGCCGGCCGCGGTCAGCCCGGCGCAGCGGGCCGGTCACCGCGTGCACCTCAAGGGCATGCTGCTGACCGACCGGGCCGACGAACTGCTGCCGGACTGGGCGTTCTTCGTGCGGTGCGTGCTGGACACGGACACCCTGCGGCCCACGGCCTCGCGGGAGTCGCTGTACGAGGACGAGACGCTGGCGGCGGTGCGGGAGGCGCTGGGCGAGCGCATCCGGTCGTGGCTGACGGGGCTGGCGGCGGGCGACCCGGACCGGCTGACGGCGTTCCTGGCCGTGCACCACCTGGGCGTGAAGGCGCTGGCCCGGCACGACTCCGAGATGCTGCGGGTGATGCTGCCCTGGCTGCCGTTCGAGACCACGGACGGGCAGCTGTCGCTGGAGGAGTTCGCCCAGCGGCACAAGATCGTGCACTACACGCGGACCGTGGAGGAGTACCGGCAGGTCTCCGCGATCGCCTCGGCGCAGGGCGTCGGCGTGGTCAACGGCGGTTACACCTACGACACCGAGCTGGTGGAGGCGCTGCCGTCGGTGCGGCCGGGGTCGGTGGTCGCCGAGCTGGACGCGGACGTGGTGACGGCCCACCTGGACTCGGTCGACCCGTCGGTGGAGCTGGCTCTGCAGCCGTTCCTGGCGGCGGCGCGGACCCGGCTGGACGCCCTGGGCTGCGACGTGGTGCTGCGGGCCTTCCACCCGATGACGGTGCCCGCGCTGCACCTGGACGACCGCTCCGCCCGCCACGAGCAGGCGCGGGCGGAGGCCGAGGAGCAGGCCGACGACCTGTGGTCGGGCATCCTCGGCTCGCTGCGGGGCGGCGCGCCGCGCGCCCGCCTGGTGCTCAACCATCTCAACCCGCTGATCCGGCGCCTTGGTTCGCTGACGGACCCGGAGCTGGTCGGTACGGCGACGGAGTCCCTGTACGGTCAGGCGCTGCTCATGGCGCAGCGGCCGCTGCGGCCCGCGGACACCGCGCTGCTCAACCGTGCGTTCCTCGGTCTGCTGGAGTGGGCCACGCACGGCGATGCCACGCACGGCGACCCTGAGGAGGACGTCCGTTGACTTCCGTCACCGGCCTGGACGAGCTGCGCCGCGCGATCGCGGAGAACGGCGAGCGGCCCGAGGGCCCGGCGCGCAACGCGCGGGCCGAGCAACTGCTGGCGGATGCTGAGTCGTTGGGCATACCGCTGGCCGTGATCGAGGCGCTGGGTCACCAGCTGACCGTCTACAACTACAGCTCGGAGAAGGACAAGGCGTTCGTGCCGTTCGCCCGGCTGCTGCGGATGTGGGACGAGCGGCCGGAGGACTTCGACGCGTACGAGACGCACTCGCTGTTCTGGCGCTTCAAGTGGATGTCGACGGGGATGCTGGGGCAGCCGCACATCCCGCTGGACGCCATGGAGAACTGGCTGGAGGAGATGGAGCGCCGCTACCGGCTGGCGGGCCACTCCGAGCGGGCCGTGCGGTCCTGCGAGTTCCACGTCGCCAGTCACGTCGGCGACCTGGAGCGGGCGGAGCGCGCCTACCGGGCGTGGATGGCGGCGGACCGGGACCGGATGGCCGACTGCTACGCCTGCGAGCTGCAGGGGCAGGGCTGGTGGCAGGTGACGGGCGGCCACGACGCCGAGGCGCTGGAGGTGTGGGGTCCGGTCCTGGAGGGCCGCTTCACCTGCGCCCACGAGCCGCACAACGTGCTGGCGTCCTCGCTGCTGCCGCTGCTGCGGCTGGGCCGGCTCGACGAGGCGAAGGCGAACCACCTGCGCGGTTTCCGCCTGGTGCGGGCGACGGAGAGCATGCGGTCCTCGTACGCCGAGCACGTGGAGTTCTGCGTGCTGACCGGCAACGAGGCGCGGGCGCTGGAGCTGCTGGCGCAGCGGCCGGCGTACTTCACCGACGACGGGCACCCGTCGAGCAAGAAGGACTTCCTGGCGGTGACCGCGCTGCTCATGGACCGGCTGGTGGCGCTGGGCATGGGCGCGAGACAGGTGCCGGGGCCGTCCGGCCGTGACTGGACGGCCGCCGAGCTCGCCGCGCACGCGCGGGCGGAGGCGCTGTCGCTGGCGGAGGCCTTCGACCGGCGCAACGGCACCTCCTACGTGAGCGACCGGGTGCGGGCGCGGATGGCGCGCGAGCCGCTGGTGGAGCGTCTGCCGCTGGGTGTGCGGGTCTCGGTCGCCACGGTGGCGCCGCGGCCGGCCGCCGCGGCGGGGGCGGCCGCCTCCGGGTCGTCCCCGGAGGAGCGGCTCGGTCTGGCGGAGCTGCTCGCCGAGGCGCGGCGGCGGTCGGAGGCGCTGATGCCGAGCGCGGTGGAGGCCTGGGAGGCGGTGGAACGGGCCGCCGGCGCTGCGGGCACGGGCGTGACCGGTACCGCGGGCGTGACCGGTGCCGCGGGTGCGGGCGGCGCTGCGGGTGCGGGTGCGGGCGGTGCCGACGGCTCGGTGCTCACCGCGCGGGACCGCGCGGAGCTCGCCGAGCACCGGGCGATGGCGCTGGGCCCCGACGGCCTGGACCTGTTCGCGACCGCGGCCACGCTGTACGCCGAGGCGGGCGACCTGGGCGAGGCGCTGGCCGCGCGGGCCCGCGGGGTGTACGCGCGGACGTTGTCCGGCAAGCTCGACGGGGCGCTGGAGGACGTCACCGCGCCGTACCGGCAGTGCCTGGCGCTGTTCGCGGCCGGGGACACCGGGGTGCGGCAGACCGCCTCCGTGCTGATGGCCAGGGCGCGGGTGCTGCTGCGGCTCGCCCAGGGCGCGGACGGGCAGGAGCCCGACCCGGCGGCGGAGGCCGAGGCCGCGGAGGGAACCCGGGAGGCGGCCCGCGAGGTGCTGGCCTTCGTCGCGGAGCACGCCCCGGGCACCGAGGACCCGCACCTGGTCTCCCGGACCGCCGAGGCGCACGCGATGCTCGGCGACCTGGCCGGGTCCCCCGAGGAGGCGGTGCCCGAACTGACCTTGGCGGTGCGGCAGTTCCTGGACGCCGGGCTGCCCTGGTACACGGTGGAGTACGAGTCGCGGCTGGCCGCGATCGCCCACCACCTGGACGACCCGGAGACGGCGGCGCTGCACCTGCGGGCCGCGCTGGAGCACGGCGGGGACGCTCTGCCGCCGGCCGGGCACGCCCATCTCCACCTGCAGCTGTGCGAGGTGCTGACGGAGTGCGCGAAGGACGGCGCGGGGGTGGCCGAGGCCGCCGACCACGCGCTGGAGGCCGCGCACTGGGCCGACGAGTCCGGTCAGGGCGCCACGCTGGGCGCCTACGCCCGGCACCGCCTCGGCGGCCTGCTGCACCGGCAGCGGCGCTGGGCGGAGGCGGCGGAGGTCATGGAGTCCACGCTGCCGGACCTGTCGCCCGAGACGCACGGCGACGGCGTGGTGGTGCAGACGCTGTGGTGGCTGGGCGACTGCCTGGCCGCCCTAGGTGACCACCGGGACGCCGCCGAGCGCCGGCTTCAGGCGGCCGAGCTGGCGGCGCACTGGCCGGAGCAGCAGGACCACGCGACGCTGGCGCACCTCGCCGCGGAGTCGCTGTCGCGGGCCGAGCTGCCGTCCGAGGCGGACGCGGCGTACGCGCGGGCCGGGGAGCTCTGGCGTGAGCTGGGCGACCTGCCGGGGCAGGTCCGGGCGCTGCGGGCACGCGCCTGGCTGGCGGCCGAGGACGACGTTCCCGCCGCCCGGGCGCTGATGGAGCAGGCGCTGGGGGCGTGCCGGGAGGCGGTGGCCGCAGCCGAGGAGGACGCCGAGCTGTTGCCCGCGGCGGCGGAACTCGCGGGGACGCACCATCAGTTCGGCGGGCTGCTCGCCGACCACGAGGGGCCGTCGGAGGAGGCGCACGAACACCTCGCGGAGGCGGCGTCGGGGTTCGCGGCCCTCGGCGAGGTCGCCCGGGCGGCCCACGCGGACGCCCTCCTCACCCTGGGACGCCTGGAGTCCGCCCTCGGCCGGCCCGCCGACGCGGCCGCCCGCGCCCGCGAGGTCCTCGCCGCCTGCGACGCGGATCCCGACCCCTCGGGTCCGCTGCACTCCCGCCGCTCCGACGCCGAGGCCCTCCTCCAGGAAACGGCCTCCTGACCCCGGCCCGGACGTCCCGCCTCCAGGGCCCCGCGCGGTGCGCGGCTCGCGGGGGCGGGACGACCGGTGCCCAACGAGGCTGTCGCCCGCGTGGACGGTCAGACCCCGTCGCCGGTCCCCTCGCGGCCCCACACGCTCCCTCGGTCGCGGGCGGCCGTGGCGCTGTGCGCCGTGGGCGGCCTGCCGGCCGTCGCCGCCACGGGGGCCGTCGCGTACTTCGCCGTCCGGCTGACGGCTCCGCAGCGCGCGAAGGCACGCATCGCACAGCCGAGCCCGGCGGTCGGTGAGGTCACTCCACGCCGATGAGCAGGGGCGCTCCCTGCGTGCCGCCGTGGTGGACGATCGTGTCGACGGCGAGGTGGCGGTCGTGGACGTGGGCCTCGAGGGTGGCGGCGAGGGCGGCGGGGGCGGTGTCGTCGAGGACCAGGGTGACCAGTTCGCCGCCGGCGGAGAGCATGCGGTCCAGGACGTCGAGCGCCACCGCGGTGACGTCGGAGCCGATGAGCGCGACGTCGCCCTCGACCATGCCCAGCACGTCCCCCGGCTGGCAGATGCCGGCCATGGTCCACGCCTGCCGGTCGGCGACGGCCACCTCGGCGAACCGTGTCGCGCCGGCCGCGGAGGTCATGGACACCACGTCCTCGTCGAAGCTGCGCTCCGGCTGGTGGACGGCGAGCGCGGCGATCCCCTGGACCGCGGCGCGGGTGGGGATCAGGGCGACGCGGATCCCCTCGGCACGGGCCTGTTCCGCGGCGGCGGCGGCCGTGCGGCGCAGCTCGTCGTCGTTGGGCAGCAGCACCACCTCACGGGCGTGCGCGGCGCGGACGGCGTCCAGCAGTTCCTCGGTGGAGACCGGCCGCCCGGGCGGCGCCAGCACCGTGGAGGCGCCCGTCCCGGCGCACAGCGCGGCCAGCCCCTCGCCGGGCAGGACCGCGACGACGGCCCGCCGGCTCGGCTCCGGCGGGGTGTCCTGGCCGCCCGTGCGCCCGGCGGCGGCAGCGTCGGCGGCGAAGTGGGTGATCCGGATCCGGTGCGGCCGCCCGGTCTCAACGGCGGCCTCCACCGCGGCCCCCGGGTCGTCGACGTGGACGTGGACGTTCCACAGCCCGTCGCCGCCGACCACCACGAGGGAGTCGCCGAGCGCGTCCAGCCGCCCGCGGAGCCGGTCCACGGCCGGGTCGTCGCACCCGTCTAGGAGGAAGATCACCTCATAGGCCGGGCCGTCACCGCCCTCGCCGTGCCCGTGCGTCCCGCATCCGGCCGCGGCCTCGGCGGCGACCGCCGCGGGCGCCCGCGTCTCCACCCCGGCCACCGGTCCGCCGGCCGGCCGGGTCACCGGCGTGATGCCGGGCCGTTCCCCGGTGAGCGCCTCGACCAGCGCGCCCAGGACGGCGACCAGCCCGCGCCCGCCCGCGTCGACCACACCGGCCCGGCCCAGCGTCTCCAGCTGTCCCGGCGTCCGGGCGAGCGCCTCGCAGGCGCCGCCGTAGGCGGCCCGCGCGACCGCTCCGCAGTCCGCGTCGGCTCCGGCCGAGGCCGCCGACGCGGCGGATGCCGCGGTGGCGGCCGCCGCGGCGGCCGAGGCGACGGTCAGCACGGTGCCCTCCACGGGGCGCGCCACCGCGTCCCAGGCGGAGTGGGCGGCCCGCCGCAGCGCCGCGCACAGCCCCTCGGCGTCCGCGTGGGGGGCCTTGTCGTCGAGGCCGTCGGCCAGACCGCGCAGCAGCTGCGCGCAGATCGTGCCGGAGTTGCCCCGGGCGCCGACCAGCGCGCCGTGGGCCATGGCCCGCATGGCCTCGGAGAGGGAGGGGCGGGCCCCGCCGGCGAAGGCGTCCTCGACGCCGGCGGCGGCCGACTCGAGGGTCAGGTAGAGATTGGTCCCGGTGTCGCCGTCGGGCACCGGGTAGACGTTGATCGCGTCGATCTCCTCGCGCGCCCGTCCCAGCGCGGCGAGCGCGAGAGCGCACCAGGCGCGCACGGTGGATGCGTCGAAGAACGTCTCCGGCACCTTCGGCACCCTGCGCCTCCCTGATGTCATGGTCTGCTGGACCGGAAGGCAGCGTAGTCCCCGCCCGCGCCCCCGGCGCTCCCCGGTGTCCCCCGGTCCTCCGGCGGTGGCTCCCCGTGAGGGGCTCCGGGCGGGTCGACGGCCGCTCCGTGGTAGTTTCGTTGTACGGACGCAGTCGTTGTATGCTGCTCCGGTTGCCCGATCCGTTCGGGCCATTCCCCTGGCAAGGCCACTCAGATCCCTTCGATCCGACCCCTGGCATGCCGGGGTCCACCGTAAGTGCATCTGAAGTCTTTGGAGTGACCCGTGGCTGCCAACTGCGACGTCTGCGGCAAGGGCCCGAGCTTCGGCAACAACATCTCGTTTTCGCACCGCCGTACGCCCCGTCGCTGGAACCCCAACATCCAGCGCGTTCGTACCGTGGTGGGCGGGACGCCGAAGCGCGTGAACGCTTGCACCTCGTGCATCAAGGCCGGCAAGGTCTCGCGCTGACGTCCACCACCCGCTCTCCCGGGACTCCCCGGGTTGCGGGGACATCACGCGCGGCCACTGCCGGTTCGCTGCATTGAGCCGGTCCACGATTACCGTGGACCGGCTTTCTGCTGTCCGGATCCGCCCTCGCACGTGAGCACGGCGGGCCGCTCACCGTCCGCGCGTGCGCCAGCCGTGGTCGACGGGGCCGATGCCCGAGCCGAGCCGGAACCCGGCGGCTATCGCGCCCGTGACGTACTCCTTCGCCCTCGCCACCGCCTCCGGCACCGGCAGTCCGAGCGCCAGGTGGGAGGCGATCGCGGAGGCGAGGGTGCACCCGGTGCCGTGGGTGTGCCGGTTGTCCAGCCGTGGCGCCCGCAGCAGGTGCTCCTCGGTCCCGTCGGTCAGCAGGTCCACCGCCTCGCCCGCGAGGTGACCGCCCTTGACCAGCACCCAGCGCGGCCCGAGCTTCAGCAGGGCTTCGGCGGCCCGCCGCATGCCGGGCTCGTCCTCCACCCGTACGCCGGTGAGCTGGGCCACCTCGTCCAGGTTCGGGGTCACCACGGTGGCCGCGGGCAGCAGCCGGTGGCGCACCGCGTCGAGGGCGGAGGCGGCCAGCAGCGGGTCGCCGTGCTTGGAGACGCTCACCGGGTCGACCACCGCAGGGGCCCCGGTCGAGCCGATCAACTCGGCGACCAGCTCGACCAGTTCGGCGGAGGACAGCATCCCGGTCTTGACGGCGTCGACGCCGATGTCGTCGGCCACCGCCCGGTACTGGGCGCGCACCGCCTCGGCCGGGAGGTCCCAGACGCCGTGCACCCCGCGCGAGTTCTGCGCGGTGACGGCGGTCAGCACGCTCATGCCGTGCACGCCGAGCGCCAGCATCGTCTTCAGGTCCGCCTGGATGCCCGCGCCGCCGCCGGAGTCGGACCCGGCGACGGTCAGCACCAGCGGCGGCGCCCCGACGCCGGCGCTTCCCGGCTTCTGCACGTCCGCCTCACCCATGTCCGCCTCCCCCACGTCGGCCTCAGTCCTCCGTGTCCGCGAAGTGGTCCCAGCCGCCCTTGCGGGTCCAGGGGGCGCCGTCCACGGTGACCTGGGGCAGCGCCGACGGGTTGAGGACCTCGCCGATCACCTTCCACCGCGCGGGCAGCTTCACGTCGGGCGGGAAGGTGGCCACGATGGCGTGGTCCTCGCCCCCGGTGAGCACCCACTGCAGCGGGTCGACGCCGACCGCGGAGCCGATGTCGTTCATCTGCGTCGGGATGTCCAGCGCGCCGGAGCGGATGTCGATGCGGACCTTGCTGGCCTCCGCGATGTGCCCCAGGTCGGCGATCAGGCCGTCGCTGACGTCGCACATGGCGGTCGCGCCGAGCGAGGCCGCGGCGGGACCCGCGTGGTACGGCGGCTCGGGGCGGCGGTGCGCCTCCACGAAGGCGCGCGGCGAGCGGAACCCGCGGGAGAGCACCGCGTAGCCGGCCGCCGACCAGCCCAGCCAGCCGGTGACAGCGACCAGGTCGCCGGGCTGTGCGCCCGCCCGGGTCACCGGCTCGTGGTTGCGCAGGTCGCCGAGGGCGGTGATGGAGACGGTGATGGTGTCGCCGCGGACGACGTCCCCGCCGACCACGGCCGCGCCGGCCACCTGGCACTCGTCGCGCAGGCCGTCCATCAGCTCCGTCGGCCAGGTCACCGGGAGGTCGGCGGGCAGCACCAGGCCGAGCAGCAGGGCCGTCGGCACGGCGCCCATCGCGGCGATGTCGGCCAGGTTCTGCGCGGCGGCCTTGCGACCGACGTCGTACGCGGTCGACCAGTCCCGGCGGAAGTGGCGGCCCTCGATCAGGATGTCGGTGCTCGCCACCACGCGCCGGTCGGGTGCGGAGACCACGGCGGCGTCGTCGCCCGGACCGAGCCGGACCGCCGGGGTGGTGGTGAGCCGGGAGGTGAGCTCCCTGATGAGCCCGAACTCCCCCAGTTCCCCCACGGTTCCCTTCACCGCGTCTCACCGTTCCCTTCAGCCGTCGTTGTGCCGGGTATCAGTGTCATGCGTATCCCCCTGTGTACATGTCGGCGGGGTCCGTCCGCGCATCGGGCCGCCCGGTCCGCAGGTCGCGGGCCGTGCGGCGGCCGCGGAGGGCGTCAACCCGCGCCGGGGAGTGCACTCGGGCGCGCGAGCCCTTGATCGCCGAGGTCTCCCCCCGGAGTGGGGCTACGCGATACCGTGGCGTTCCTTTTCCCCACACGATCCTCGAAGCCGCCCTGGAGGTTCCGTGGTACAGGCGTACATCCTCATCCAGACGGAGGTAGGAAAGGCGTCCTCCGTCGCCGACACGATCAGCAAGTTCTCCGGTGTGATCCAGGCCGAGGACGTGACCGGGCCGTACGACGTGATCGTGCGGGCGCAGTCCGAGTCGGTCGACGAGCTCGGCCGCATGGTGGTCGCGAAGATCCAGGGGGTGGACGGCATCACGCGGACACTGACCTGCCCGGTCGTGCATCTGTAGCCCCCGTCTACCCTGGGCCGGTGCGTTCCTTCCGTCACCGGCCTCGTTCCCGTGCCCGTCGCACCCGTCCGCTCGCGTCGGCGGGCGTGGCCGGGCTGCTGCTCCTGGCTCCCGCCTGCTCCTCGGCAGACGACCGGGCCGAGGCGGCGGTTCCCGCTCCGGGCAAGGAAGTGGCCGGACTCTGCCGTGCGCTGGACGAGGCGTTGCCGGGGACGGTGGTCGACGAGGACCGTTCCGACCCCGAGCCGCAGTCCGAGTTCACGGCGGGCTGGGGAAGCCCGGCGATCATACTCCGCTGCGGCATTCCGCGACCCCCCGTGATGAGCGATCCCGAACAGGTGCCGGTGGAGATCGAGGGGGTGCGGTACGTCATGGAGGAGTTGGGCGACGGCGGATACCGCTTCACGACCGGGCTGCGCCGGGCCTACGTCGAGGTCACCGTCCCCCAGGAGGTGGCCGAGGAGAACGGCTCCTACCCGCTGGTCGACCTGGCGCCCATGATCAAGAAGACCATCCCCAAGGGTGTCGCGGACTGAGCTTCCCCTAGGACGTCGCAGGCCGACGGGCACCGGAGGCTCCCTTCGGCCGTGCCGCGCCACGCTGTCCCTAGCCGCCCAGCCCGCGGACCCGCCGGAGGACGGCGCGCAGGCGTTGCCGGAGGGCGGCGGGTCCGGTGCCTGACGGCGGGGCGGGGCCGGCCCGGCGGCTGCCGGCCGACTCCGGCGGGCGCCCGGTGCGGGGCTGCGGAACCGGGGGCCCGTGCGGCGGACCGACCTGCGGTGCGGGCGTCGCCTCCGGCTGGGCGAGCCCCTCGGCGATGCGCCGCCAGACCCGGTCCGGGGGCGCGACCGGCACGTCCCGCTCCTGCACCCCGCGCGCCGCCGCGACGACGAGCGCGGTCCGGCGCAGTTCCTCCCGGCACCGCGCGCACCGGGCGAGGTGGCGCAGGACGGGATCGTCGGCCGGGGCCTCGTGGCCCAGGGCGATGTCCATCAGGCGGGTCGGGTCGACATGCGCCACCGTTGTCTTCCTTGTCGCTGTGCCGTGCCGCGTACCGCGCCGCCCGGCGCCGCCGTCGCTCTCACGCGGGGACCGGTTCGGCGACGACGACCAGGTTGGCCCGGTAGCCGCCCTCGCCGGGGACGTAGGGCGGGGCACAGGTGATCAGGGTGAGGACGGGAGGCCCGTCGCGGCGGAACACCGCGGGCGGCAGGGCGTCGTCGGGCACCGTGGTCCGGGCGGTGACGCGGTAGCGGACCGGCTCGGCCCCCTCGCGCCAGACCTCCACCTGGTCGCCGGGCTCCGCCTCGCGCAGCAGCGCGAAGGTGCCGAGGGCACCGGTGGCGTCGTCGAGGTGCCCGGCCAGTACGGCGGAGCCGCGGTCGCCGCCCGGGGCGGGGCCGTGGCGGTACCAGCCGGCGACGGCCGGGTCGGACGGGACGGACATGTTCCCCTGCCGGGTGACGCCCACCGGCAGCACCGGCGCGTCCAGCCCTATCGCGCGCACCAGCACGCGCAGGGGAGCGTGCTGCCGTCGTTCGTCCCCCGGCCGCACCGGCGTGCCCGCCAGTGCGGCCGGGGCGGACGGCGCGACCGCACCGCCGGGCACGGACGGCGCGACCGCCGACCCCGAGGGTGCGGCCGCCGCGGCGCGCGGTCGCGCGGCGGCGTCCGGGTCGGGTGCGGCGGCGGGGTCGGGTGCGGTGAGGTCGGCGAGGGCGGGCCCGAAGTCGGGGACCGCCTGGACCTCTCCGGTCCGCTCCTCGACCGCGACGACCGCCGCCAGGGCGGCGATCGTCGTGGCCAGGGCGACGAAGCGGCCCGTCCGCTCACCCACGGCGCTCCGCCGCGCGGCGGACCAGGTGGACGCCGGTCAGGGTGACCGCGCCGGTGACGGCGGCCCAGGCCAGCCAGGCGTCCGGGGAGTTCTGCATGGTTCCGGCGGCCTGGGCGCCGCCCGCGGGCACGGCCTTCGGGGTGCTGCCCATGCCGCTGAGCGTCTGGGTCGCCAGCGCGAGGTTCTTGTCGTTCGCGCTGCCCCAGGCGTAGACGATGTTGTCGCTGCCCTCCTTGAGGTTCAGGTCGGCCGGGCCGATCGCCACGGTGTCGGTGCCGGCGAGCGTCACGTCGGCCGAGACGGTTCCAGCGTCCACCACGGTGGAGGCCTGGTTCGGGTTCGTCAGCCCCTTGAACACGGCCTGTCCGCCGGCCCGGACGTCCACCGCCGGGGCCGCGGCCACGTGCCGCACGGTCAGGCGGGCCTTGCCGGCGTCGATCTTCGACGTGTCGTTGGTGAAGGTGGTGAGCATGGGCTTGCCGTCGGCGGACAGGTGCGCGGCGATCGTGGCGTTGGCTCCCTCGGGCACCTTGACCGTCTTCTCCAGGGCGGGGGTGCCGTCGGGCCCCTGGCCGGCCTTGAAGAGCTGTATGTCGTAGGTTCCGGCGGCGAGGTCCTGCGGCTGGGTGACGGTGCCGGGCTTGAAGTCGCCGAGCAGCCGGTCGCCGTTGGCGTAGACGTCGACGGTCATTCCCGGCACGCCGTGGAAGACGGACACCTTCGCCGTCTCGGCCGCCTTGTCGCTGTCGCCGGCGGCCACGGCCATGGGGGCGGCGACGCCGAGGGCGAGAGCGCAGGCGCCGGCGGAGGCGGCGAGGCGGAAGGGGGTGCGGGCGGTCATGGCAATCATCCCTTCTCGGAGGTCCGCGCGGTCCCGCGCGGTCTCGTTCTGGGTTCGCGCGCGGTGTCCCGTACGGATGCACGCGGCGGACATTTTTCTCAATTCGGCCGACTACCCCTCCCGGCCGCCGGTGACTCCCTGCTCGATCGCCGCGCGCAGGCGGTGCAGGCCGCGGCGGGTGTGGCTCTTGACGGTGCCCAACGGGAGGCCGGTGCGTTCGGCGATGCCGGCCTGGGTCAGGTCCTGGTAGAAGGCCATGCACAGCACCTCGCGCTGGCCGCTGGGCAGCCGGGAGAGGGCGTCGACCAGGAGCACCCGGTCGAGGACGTCGTCGGGCGCGCCGGCGGGGCGCCCGACGACGTCCCCGTCGCCCTGACCCACGGTGTCGAGGGGGGCGGGCCGCCGGGTCCGCGCCGCCAGGGCGTCGACGATCTTGCGCCGGGTGATGCCGACGAGCCAGCCGCCCAGCGACCCGCGTTCGGGGTGGTAGCCGTCGCGGCCGCGCCAGGCGCCGAGGAAAACCTGCTGCGTCACGTCCTCGGCCTCGTGGGAGTCGCCGAGCGAGCGGGTGGCCATGGTGTGGACGAGAGGACCCCACCGGCGGTAGACGGCGGCGAACGCGTCCTGGTCGGCCGCGCGCAGTCCGCGGACGAGTTCCGCCTCGTCCTCGTCGACGGACGGCCGGGCCCGGGGCGGGGATCCCGAAGGCCTGAGGCCGGCATCCCGCGTGAACGTGGTGGTCATGATCTGTTCCTCCTGCCGTCTGCGCCGTGCGGGCGACAGAGCCGCCCGCGGAGCGGGCCAGGACGGTGCGTGCGTCCTCGCCACCGGCTCGTGCTCGTCAGTCTTGTGAGTGAATTCGACGCGCTCAACATGCGTCGTTTGTGCGTCGTAAGATGGAGGCGAGCGACAGGAGGTGCGGACGATGGACGAGGAGCTCCGCGAGGTGCTGGACGGGGGCGGGCTGACCACCGGGGAGGTGGCGCGGCGGCTGGGCGTGGCGCCGACCACGGTCCGTACCTGGGACCGCCGTTACGGGCTGGGGCCCGCCGCGCGCGACGGCGGCCGGCACCGGCGCTGGACGGCCGGGGACCTGGCCCGGCTGGAGAGGATGTGCGCCCTGACGGCCACGGGGGTGCCGCCGGCCGAGGCCGCGCGGGTCGTCCTCGCCGGGACGGCCCCGGCCCTGCCCGCGCGCGAGGGCGGGACGGCTCCCGCTCCCCGGAGTCGGGGGGCGGCGGCCCTTCGGGGGGACGGGGCTCCTGCTCCCGCTCGGGAGGACGGGGCGGTTTCGGCCCCGCGCGGTGGCGGCACGGGCGGCCGGGCGGCTCCCGCCCCGGGGCGCGCGGAGGGTGCGCGCAGCCGGGCCGGGTCGGGGATGCGACTGGGCGACGTGCGGCAGGAGTGCAAGGGCATCGCCCGGGCGGCGCTGCGCCTGGACGCCGTGGCCCTCGACCGACTCCTGGACGACGTCATGGGCGAGCACGGCCTGGTGGCCTCCTGGACGGAGGTGATCATGCCGACCCTGCAAGCGGTGGGCCGCAAGTGGGAGACCTCGGGCGAGCGGTACGTGGAGGTCGAGCACTTCCTGTCCTGGCACGTCTCCGGTGCGCTGCGACGCCACGCGCCCCCGGTCGTGGCCGACCGGCCCGGCGCGACCACGGTGCTCGCCTGCGTCCCCGGGGAGAACCACACGCTGCCGCTGGAGGCGCTGTCGGCGGCGCTCGCCGAACGGGGCCTGCCGGTGCGGATGTTCGGCGGGGCGCTGCCGGTGGAGTCCCTGGTGACCGCCGTGCGCCGGACGGGGCCCGCGGCGGTGGGGCTGTGGGCCCAGTCCCGCACCACGGCCAGCCGGCCGCTGGCCCTGCACGTGGCGGCCATCGAGTGGGGCGTACGCGGAGCGCGCAGACGCCCGGCCGTCCTGACCCTGGGCCCCGGCTGGGCCGGTCAGACCGCCGCGGGACTCCCCCACCCGCCGGGCCTCGCCGAGGCGGTCGCGGCGATGGAGTCCGCGGCACGCGGGTGAGGTCCCGGGCGCGCGATGCCCCGGGCGCGGGCGGGAGGCGGCTTCCACCCGGCCGGGTGGGAGAGGGCCCCGACCCCGCGGCCACCCGCGACCGCCCAGGGCCCGCCCGGGCCCGCCCGGGCGGTGGGCGCCCAGCCCTCGCGTCACCCGCTCGGCCCCCGTCGTGCCGGGGCGAGGTGCGGGTGGGCGGGGGCCGGGTACTCGGCCGCGGTGCCGCCCGGTCTCCGTCCGGACGTCGGACCGGGCACGTACGCGGCCGGGGCGCAGGTCCCGGCGGAGCCCGCCGCGCCCCGTAGGACGGCGGGGGAAGCCGAAGGGAAGAGGCACCATGAGCGATCAGCCGCCGCGCACCCCGGACACCGTGGTCGTCGGCGCGGGTCTCGCCGGGCTGGCCTGCGCGCTGGACCTGTGCCGCGCGGGCCGGCGCGTGGCGCTGCTGGAGGCGTCCGACGGCGTGGGCGGCCGGATGCGCACGGACCGGCGGGACGGGTTCCTGCTGGACCGCGGCTTCCAGGTGTTCAACACCTCGTACCCCCAGGTCAAGCGGCGCCTGGACCTCCGGGCCCTGCGGCTGAGGCCGTTCACCCCCGGCCTGCTGGCGCACACCGCGGACGGCGTCGTGCGCCTCTCCGACCCCACCCGCCGCCCGGCGGACGCGGGCGCTCTGCTGCCGGGGCGGGTGCTCCCGGCCCGTGACCTCGCCGCGCTGGGCGCGATCACCGCCCGCGACGCCGTGCTGCCCGCCCGGTTCGTCACCCGGAGCCCGGACACCCGCTCCACGGCCGCCGCCCTGGCCTGCGCCGGGGTCTCCTCGGGCACTGTGGAGAACGTCCTGCGGCCGTTCCTGTCGGGGGTGTTCCTGGAGGACCGTCTGGAGACCTCCGCCCGCTTCTTCCACCTGGTCTGGCGGACGATGGTCCGCGGCACGCTCTGCCTGCCCGCCGCCGGCATCGGCGCCGTCCCCGCCCAACTGGCCGGCGGCCTGCCCGCGGGCGTGCTCCGCCTCGAGTCGCCGGTGGAGGCGGTCACCGAGGACGGCGTGCTCCTCGCGGGCGGCCGCGAACTGGCCGCCCGTGACGTGGTGGTGGCGACCGACGCGGCCACCGCGGCGCGGCTGCTGCCCGGGGTGGGCGCACCGGCCGGACGCACCGTCACCACCTACTACCACGCGGCCGCCCGCCCGCCGCTGGACGAGCCGACGCTGGTGGTGGACAGCACCCTCCAGGTGCTGAACACCTGCGTGCTGAGCGAGGTCACGCCCACCTACGCGCCGCCGGGGACCGCGCTCGTCTCCACCTCCGTGCTGGGCGACGACCGGCCGGGCCGCGGCGAGGCGGTGCTGCGCCGCCTGGGCGAGCTGTACGGGACCGGCACCGGCGACTGGCGGCAGGTCGCCGCGTACACCGTGCGGGGCGCCCTGCCCGTGATGGAGCCGCCGTGGCCGCTGAGCCGCACCACACGTGCGGGGGCCGGGCGGTACGTCTGCGGCGACCACCGGGCCACCGGCAGCGTCCAGGGCGCGCTGGCCTCGGGCACCCGGGCGGCCCGGGAGGTGCTCGCCGACGCCGCCGTGTCACCCGGCTGACGCCGCTGAGGCCCGCGCGCCGCATCCACCACGGGCCCCTGCGCGGAAGAGACGATGACACGTGCAAGGCCGGCGACCCGCCTGAGACCTCCGGGAGTGGACTGTGACCCTCGACGGCGCGCGTTCCGCCGCGTCCTCCCTGACCTCCGAGGTGGTGGTCCTCGGCGGCGGCGCGGCCGGGCTGAGCCTGGCGCACCGGCTGTCGCGGGAGGCGCCCTCCCTCACCCTGACCCTGGTGGAGGCCCCCGACGGCCCCCTGCGCCCGCCCGAGCGCACCTGGTGCCACTGGACCGCCGACGACGACGGCGCCGACACCCACCCCGACGGCAGTCACGACGGCGCCGACGCGCACTCCGACGGCGGCCACGACGGCCGGAGCCACCACGCCGACGGCCACCACCCCCAAGGCCGGCACACCGGGGGCCACCACGCCGACGGCGACCTGCGTGAGGCCGTGGCAGCCTCCTGGTCGCGCCTGCGCGTCCACGGCGCCGACGGCCACGCCGTCACCGTGGACCCGGCCCCGCTGCGCTACCGGATGATCCGCTCCCCCGACTTCGAGCGGCTGGTGCACGCCCGGCTGGCCCGCTCCCCGGGCGCCCGGATCCTGCGGGCCACGGCGGAGGCCGTGCGGGAGACGGCCGACGGCGCCGCCGTGCGCTGCACGACCCGGGAGGGGCAGACGCTGCTGCTCCACGCCCGCCACGTGTTCGACTCCCGCCCCGCGCCCACCCTGCCGCCGGCCCGTACCCACCTGCTCCAGCACTTCCGCGGCTGGTTCGTGCGCACCTCCGGCAACCGGTTCGACCCGGCGGTGGCCGACCTGATGGACTTCCGGGTGCCGCAGCCGCGCCACGGTCTCGCCTTCGGCTACGTGCTGCCGCTGGCTCCCGACCGGGCGCTGGTCGAGTACACCGAGTTCTCCCGCGCCCCTCTCACCACCGAGGCCTACGAGGCGGCGCTGGACCACTACTGCCGCGAGGTGCTCGGGCTCGGCGCGCTCACCGTGGAGGCGTCGGAGCAGGGCGTCATCCCCATGACGGACGGGCGCTTCGCGCGGCGGCCCGGCCGGTCCGTCTTCCGGATCGGCACCGCGGGCGGCGCGACCCGGCCGGCCACCGGCTACACCTTCGCCGCCGTGCAGCGCCAGAGCCGGGCCGTCGCGGACGCGCTGCGCGCGGGCCGGGCGAGGGTGCCCGCCCCGCACGGGCGGCGGGCCCTCGCCATGGACGCGGTGATGCTGCGGGCGCTGGACACCGGCCGCATCGACGGCCCCGCCTTCTTCACCGACCTGTTCCGCCGCGTGCCGGCCGAACGCCTGCTGCGCTTCCTCGACGGCCGCACCTCCCTGTGGGAGGAGTTCGGCGTCGGCCTGCGCACCCCTGTCGGCCCGATGCTGCGCACCGCCCTCGAGGTGCCCTTCCTCCGCCGCCGCCCGCCGTCCGCCCCACCCACCGGAGACCACCGCCGATGACGCCCCCCGCCCCGAGCCCGGCCCGCACCCTCGCCCCGACCTCCCCCGCCCACGACCCGCACCCCTCGTCCCCCTCGTCGTCCCGTCCGCGCGCCGCCCGCCGGGGCCGCGACCGCAAGGCCGAGGTCCTGATGCCCGCGCCGGGCCGGGACCGCTTCTCCCCCGGGGACGCGCCGGGCGTCGCCGTGGTCGGCGGGGGCATCGCCGGGCTGGCCGCGGCGACCCTGCTCGCCGAGCGGGGCGCCCGGGTCACCCTGTACGAGCAGGGCCCGACGCTGGGCGGCCGCCTGGCCGGCTGGGGCACCCGCCTCGCCGACGGCTCCGAGGCCACCATGAGCCGCGGCTTCCACGCCTTCTTCCGCCAGTACTACAACCTGCGGGGGCTGTTGCGGCGCACCGATCCGGGACTCGACCGTCTCCGGCCGCTGCCCGACTACCCGCTGCGGCACAGCGGCGGGCTGACGGACAGCTTCGCCCGCGTGCCGCGCACCCCGCCGTTCAGCGCCCTCGGCTTCGTCGCCCTCAGCCCCACCTTCGGCTGGCGCGACCTGGCGTCGATGGACGCCCGGGCCGCGCTGCCGCTGCTCGACGTCCGGGTGCCCGAGGTCTACGAGCGTTTCGACGGCATGAGCGCGACGGCCTTCCTGGAGAGCGTCCGCTTCCCCGAGGCCGCGCACCACCTGGCGTTCGAGGTGTTCTCCCGCAGTTTCTTCGCCGACCCGCGTGAGCTGTCGGCGGCCGAGCTGCTGCTGATGTTCCACATCTACTTCCTCGGCTCCTCCGAGGGCCTGCTCTTCGACGTGCCCGCCGAGCCCTTCCCGCAGGCGCTGTGGGAACCGCTCGGCGACTACCTGCGCGGCCTGGGGGCCCGCGTCCGCACCGGCACGGCGGTGCGGGAGGTGCGGCCGGTCGACGGCGGCGGGGTCCAGGTGCTGGCCGGGGACGCGACCGAGCGGCACGAGGCCGCCGTGCTGGCCCTCGACCCCGGGGCGCTGCGCACGCTGGTCGACGCCTCCCCGGACCTGGGCACCCCCGCCTGGCGGGACGACGTGGCCGCGCTGCGGACCGCTCCGCCCTTCCTGGTCTCCCGGCTCTGGCTGGACCGGCCGGTGCGCGCCGACCGGCCCGGCTTCCTCGGCACCAGCGGCTACGACGGCCTGGACAACATCAGCGTCCTGGAACGCTACGAGGGCGAGGCGGCCCGCTGGGCGGCCCGGACCGGCGGCTCGGTGGTGGAGCTGCACGCCTACGCCGTCCCGCCCGGCGCGGACCGGGAGGAGACGCAGGACCGGCTGCTCGCCGCCCTGCACCGCGTCTACCCGGAGACGGCCGGCGCCCGCGCGGTGGACGTCCGGCACGAGTGGCGGGCCGACTGCCCGTTCTTCCCGGTCGGCTCCTACCAGCGGCGGCCCGCCGTCCGCACGCCCGATCCCCGGGTGACGCTGGCCGGTGACGCGATCCGCTGCGACCTGCCGGTGGCGCTGATGGAACGCGCCGCGACCACCGGGTTCCTGGCGGCGGGCGCGCTGCTCGCCGACTGGGGCGTGCGCGGGCAGGTCCTGTGGACGGTCCCCCGCGCGGGCCGCTCCCCCGCACTGCGGGCGCTGGGCGCCCTGGCCGCCCGCTGACGACCGCGCCGCCCCCGCCCGGACACCGGGCGGGGGCGGGGAACGGAACACCGGGACACCGGGACACCGGGGACCGGGGGACCGGGGGACCCGCTCAGCCCGGGAAGCGTCCCGTGCTGCGCAGCTCCCAGCGGCGTTCGGCGTAGGCGAGGTCGTCGCGCCACAGGCGGCCGGCGGTCCGCCGCATCAGCGGGCGCAGCACCGGCGCGGCGGCCCGGGCCAGGGCGAAGCCGCGCCGGTCCGAGGCGGCGACGACCGCCTCGACGACGACGGTCCGCGGCCGGGGGTCGTCGGGGGCGGTCAGTGGGGTGGCGTGGGTCTCCACCACCGAGGTGCTGCCCTCCCCCTCGGTGATGTGCATGACGACCGTGCGCGGCTCGGGGGCGGTGAACTCGGCACGGACCGGCACCACCAGACGGTCGGTCACCCGGAAGGAGACGTCGACGACGAAGGCGTCGTCGTCCTCCCCCAGGGGCGGCCGGGCGACGGTCAGGTCGACGAACGAGTAGGGGTGGAACCAGGAGCCGTGCCAGGGGTCGAGCCGGTTGGCGACCACGTCCTCGGGCTCGCACCGCCCGACCCCCGTGTACACGGAGTCCACCCCGGCGCCCTCGGCTGGCCGCGCCGGGACGACCGGACGCTCCGTCGGCTCCTCGCCGCCGGCCCGGTCGAGCCTCACCCACACCAGCACGCCGTCGTCGTGCACCGGGTATGGCTCCCACCCGGCGGTCGGGCCGCCCTTGAGGGCCAGGCCGTGCCAGTGGCACACGAGGGTCCCGCACACCACCCGGCTGTCCCGCAGCGGTGCGCCCAGGTGCGGGCACACGCCCGGGCCGGCCCGCAGTTCGCCGTCCTCCGCCCGCCAGAGCACCACCTCCACCCCGGCGACGGTCCGGCCGTACGGGCGGTCCCCGGCGCGCACGCCGCGGGAGGAGCCGACGACGTACCAGTTGCCGGAGGGGCGGGCCGAGGCCCGCTTCAGCGCCTCGGCGATCAGGCCGGGGCGCGCGTCGCGCCAGGTCGGCGTCTGGGACGCCCAGTCCGACCGGCGGCGGCGCCGCAGGGGGGACGTCCAGCCGTCGCGTTCCGCTCGGTCGCTCAACTCACGGGTCCTTTCACGGGGCGTTCGGCCGCGGGGCTTCCGGCCGGGCTCACAACGGGGAGCGCCGCGTCACGCGGGCGACGGCCGGCGCGGGCGCGGGCCCGCGCGCCGACGATGCCCGCGATCCCGGCGGCCGCGGTGGCGGCGCGCCGCCCGGCGGACACCACGGCGCGGCGGTGCAGCACCCGGTACTCCTGTGCGGCGATGACGTCGAGGATGCCGCCGTAGAGGACGAACGCGGCGCGGACGCAGGGCCGGGTGAGCGGGTCGAGGAGCGCGATGCCGGGTTCCGCCGCGCGGTACACCTTCCTGGTCAGCTCCTCCGCGGCGACCATGGCGGCCCGGATCCGCGGGTCGGTGCGGCCGGTGCGGCGGCTCCACTCCAGCAGCGGCCGGTCCACGCCGTGGGAGGCGAGCAGGTCGGCCGGCAGGTAGATCCGGCCGCGGTCCAGGTCCTCGCCGACGTCCCGCAGGAAGTTGGTGAGCTGGAACGCCTCGCCGAGGGCGGCCGCGTACGGCGCGGCCTCCTCGCGGGGCCCGACCGTGCCGAGCACGGGCAGCACCTGAAGGCCGATCACCGCGGCCGACCCGTGCATGTAGGCCCGCAGGTCGCCGTAGGTGGGGTAGTCGGTGACGTGCAGGTCGCTGCGCATCGAGGCGAGGAAGTCGGCGAACAGGCCGTGGTCGATGTCGTACCGTTCGGCGGTGTCGGTGACCGCCTTGACCACCGGGTCGTCCCCCTCTCCGGTGCGCAGCGCCCGCGCCAGGTCGTCCTCGAGGCGGCGCAGCGCCCGGTCGCGGTCCTCGCCCGTCGCGCCGGCGCCGAGGTCGTCCACCAGGTCGTCGGCCCGCCGGGCGAAGCCGTACAGCGCGTGCACGGCCGGCCGGCGCTCGACCGGGAGGAGGCGGGTGGCCAGGAAGTAGGTCCTGCCGTGCCGGGCGTTGAGCGTGCGGCAGCGGGTGTAGGCGTCGCGCAGCGCGGGATCGGTGATTCGCGCCGCGTCCAGTTCACGGCGCGTCATGGACACCTGCCGGGGTCGGCGGGACGGCTCGGCCGCCGCGCGGTGCGGAGGGGATGTGCACGGAGGTCCTGCGGACGGTCGGGCCGGTGACCCGGGCGGCGGCGAGCTTGCCGCTGATGAGGACGGTGGGCACGCCGACGCCGGGGGTGGTGCCGCAGCCGGCGAGCACCACGTTCTCCGCCCCGCGCACCAGGTTGCGGGGCCGGAACGGGCCGGTCTGCGCGAAGGTGTGGGACACCGAGAAGGGGCTGCCGTCCGCGTGTCCCTGCGCCGCCCAGTCCAGCGGCGTCACCAGCATCTCCTCCTGGACGCTGCCGGCGAACCCGTCGAGTCCGCGGCGCTCGAGTTCGGCGACCAGGCTGTCCCGGTAGCGGGGGCCCAGGGTGTGCCAGGCGGCCGCGGAGGGGCCGACGGCGGTGTTCGGACAGGGTGCCAGGACGTAGTGGAGGTGCCGGCCGGGCGGGGCCAGCCCGGGGTCGTGCGTGGTGGGCCGGGTGATGAGCAGGGAGGGGTCGCTCATCAGCCGTCCGGAGCGGGTGAGTTCCTCGAAGGTGTCCTCCCAGGCGTGGCCGAAGGACAGGGTGTGGTGGGCGAGCTGGTCCCAGGTGCGGTCCGTCCCGGCGTGCAGGACGACGGCGGACGGCGAGTGCCGCAGCCGCACCGGGCGCCGCGGGGCGCGTCCCAGCAGGTCGTGCGCCGCGGGGAGTTCGCAGGTCAGCACGACGGCGTCGCAGGCGATCCGCTCGCCGGAGGCCAGCCGCACCGCGCGGACCCGGCCGGACGCGCGTTCCAGCTCGGTGACCTCCGAGGACCAGCGCAGCTCGGCGCCCGCCTTCCGCGCCGCGTCCGCCATCCCGCGGGGCAGCGCGTGCATGCCGCCCTTGGGGAACCAGACGCCGGCCACGGTGTCCATGTAGGCGATCACCGCGTAGGCGGCGAGGGCCCGGGCGGGCGCGACTCCCGCGTACAGGGCCTGGAAGGAGAAGACGCGGCGCAGCCGGGGGTCGTCGATGAACCGGCCGATGCGGCGGTCCAGGCGCCCGAAGCCGCCGAGGGCGGCGAGGCGGGCGAGGTCCGGGTGGAGCAGCTGGAACGGCGAGTCGAAGTTGGTGTCGATGAAGCGCCGCATCTGGGCCCGGTAGAGCCGCTCCAGCCAGTCCCGCAGCCTGCGGTAGCCGTCCGCCTCGGCCGGTCCGGCGAACCGCCTGACCTCGTCCTCCATGGCCGCGCCGTCGGTGTGCACGTCGAGCGCGCTGCCGTCGGCGAAGCTCGCCCGGTAGGCCGGGTGCAGGGGCGTCAGCTCGACGTGGTGGCGCAGGCTGTCGCCCACCGCGGCGAAGGCCTCGTCGGCCAGGTGCGGCATGGTCAGCACGGTGGGGCCGGTGTCGATCTCGTACCCGCCGAGGCGGGCCCGGCCGGCCCGGCCGCCGGGGCCGTCCTCGCGTTCGACGAGGGTGACCCGGCGGCCCGCGCCGAGCAGGTGCAGGGCGCAGGCGAGGCCGGACAGGCCGGCGCCCACCACGACGACGTGGTCCGTGGGACCCGGTACCGTCCTCACGCGTCCTCCCCGGTGACGTCGGCGTGGTCGAGGGAGACGCCCGCGGCCCGCTCGACCAGGGCGGCGAACTCCCGCCGGACGGCGGGGTGGGCGCCCGTGCTCCCGAAGTGCCGCAGGGCGTCCTCGGCCAGCTCCCCGATCCGCGACTCGACGGCCTTGCGCGCCCCGGTGCGGGTCAGCGCGGCCCGCATCCGCCGCAGGTCCTGCTCGGTGCCGGCCGGCGCGCCGACGGCGAGCGCCGCGGCGGCCTCGGTGTCGCCGGTGGCCTCGGCGAGGCGGACGCCGGCGGCGAGCAGGCAGGTGAGCTTGCGGGTGCGCAGGTCGTCGTCGGCGGGCTTGCCGGTGAGGGCGGGGTCGCCGAACGCGCCGAGCAGGTCGTCGCGGAGCTGGAACGCCAGTCCCGCGCTGCGGCCCGCGCGGCGCAGCGCCTCCGTGGCGTCCGCCTCCGCCCCGGCCAGGGTGGCGCCGAGGGCGAGGGGGCGCTCGACGGTGTACAGGGCGCTCTTGAGGGTGGCGACGGTCATCGCCTCGTCCATCCCGGACGCCCCGGTGGCCTGCGCGTGTAGGTCGCGGTACTGGCCGGCCACCATCTCGCCGCGCATGGCCCGCCATTCGCGCAGCAGCCGGCGGCCGTGCGGGGAGCCGAGGGCGGTCTCCGTCATCAGGTCGTCCGCCCAGGCGAGGGCGAGGTCCCCGGCGAGCACGGCGGCGGACAGGGCGAAGGCCGCGCCGGAGCCCCCGGAGCCGCGGGCGGCCTTCGTGGCGCGGTGCAGTTCGGCGAACTCCACGTGCAGGGCCGGGGCGCCGCGGCGCAGCGCGGAGCCGTCCATCACGTCGTCGTGGACCAGCGCGCACGCCTGGAGCAGTTCCAGGGCAGCGCCGGTGCGCAGGACGGGCGTCGGGTCACCGGTGCCGCCGGCCGCCTGCCAGCCGCACCAGGCGAACGCGGCGCGCATCCGGCGACCGCCGCGCCGGACGAACGCGGCGAGACGGTCGGCGACGTCGCGCGCGTACACGGGGTCCGTGTCGCGGGCGCGGGCCAGCGCGTCGTCGAGCACGTCCGCGAGTTCCGCCTCGACCGCCCGGACGGCCTCGCCGGCCGTGGGCGGACCTCCGGGCGGCCTGGCCGGTTCGGCCACCGCGAGCCGCAGTCCCAGCATGCGCAACCCCTCTTCACTCTCGGTCACCTGCATACCTGTGCTTCGGCCGAGGGATGGTGAATGGATGCGCTGATTCCTTCCCGCTCCGGACCCTTCCGGCGGGCCAGGTCACCCCACCGGCCCTACAGGCGCGCCCGAACGGTCCGCGGGAGGCGTAGCGGGCGGGGGCGCTCCCCGGACGAGGACGCACGACGGCCCCGCGCGGCGGTGACGCCGGGCGGGGCCGAGGAGGTACGGGCCGAGGAGAAAAGGCCGCGGTGAGGAGCGGGTCAGCGGAGGCCGGTGCGACGGCGGAGGGCGGCCTGGATCAGCCGGTCCACCAGCTCGGGGTAGGACACCCCGGTCTCCTCCCACATGCGCGGATACATGGAGATGGGCGTGAAGCCCGGCATCGTGTTGATCTCGTTGATCACGAACTCCCCGTCCTCGGTGAGGAAGAAGTCCGCCCGCACCAGCCCTTCGCAGGACGCCGCGTCGAAGGCCTCGACCGCCAGCCGCTGGATCTCGGCCGTCTCCTCGGGCGTGAGCGGCGCCGGCACGACGCCCGCCGCGGAGTCGATGTACTTGGCCTCGAAGTCGTAGAAGGAGTGGCTCTGCGCGGGCGGGATCTCCGCGGGGACGCTGGCCCGCGGCCCGTCCGCGAACTCCAGGACGCCGCACTCGATCTCGCGCCCCACCACCGCCGCCTCGACGATGATCTTGGGGTCGTGGAACTGGGCCTCGGCGATCGCGTCGTCCAGCCCGGACAGGTCGTCGACCTTGGTGATGCCGATGGACGAGCCCGCCCGCGCCGGCTTCACGAACAGCGGCCAGCCGTGGTCGCCCGCGAGGTCCACGATCTTCTTGCGGGCCGCGGCCTGGTCCTGCTCCCACTCGCGCGGGCGGATCACCACGTACGGGCCGACCTTCAGGCCGAAGGAGGTGAAGACCCGCTTCATGTACTCCTTGTCCTGGCCGACGGCGGAGGCGAGGACGCCCGCGCCGACGTACGGGATGCCGGAGAGCTCGAGCAGTCCCTGCAGCGTGCCGTCCTCCCCGTAGGGGCCGTGCAGGACGGGGAAGACCACGTCGACCTCGCCCAGCGTCTTGGAGACCGACCCGGGTTCGCTGTAGACGACCTCGCGGCTGGAGGGGTCGACGGGGAGCACCACGCCGCCCTCGGTCGACTCGGCGAGCTCGTCCACGCCGGGCAGGGTGCGTTCGGCGATCGCCATGCGGTCCGGCTCGTCGGCGGTCAGGGCCCAGCGCCCCTCCCGGGTGATGCCGATCGGCAGGACGTCGTACTTCGTCCGGTCGATCGCGCGCAGCACGGCGCCGGCGGTCACCACGGAGATGCCGTGCTCGGAGCTGCGGCCGCCGAAGACGACGGCGACGCGCGGCTTGCGCTGCGGTTCCTCGGCGGTCCGCTCAGGGCTCTGGGGGAGGTTCTGAGTGCTCATAACGGATTGAGCGTACCCGCTGCTCTCGCACACGTCGGCGAACGCGCTCGGGCACACGGTCGATTCGCCCGGTCTGCCCCGCGCCGGGCGGCGTCGGGGCCGGGGCGGGGTCACGGCAGGGCTGCCGCGGGGCGGGACGGCGGTGGTCCGGCCGCGCACCGGGCGCCGGCCGGACCCTCCCGGACCCTCGTGGACGACGGGGTCAGCGCCGTTCCGGCTTGGGGTCGCGCCCCATCAGCTCCTTGAGCGCGACCGCCGGCGGCTTCCCCTCGTGGACGATCTCCACGACCATCTCGGTGATCGGCATGTCCACCCCGTGCCGGTGGGCGAGGTCGCGCACCGACTCGCAGGACTTGACGCCCTCGGCCGTCTGCCGGGTGACCGCGATGGTCTCCTCCAGCGTCATCCCCTTGCCGAGGTTGGTGCCGAAGGTGTGGTTGCGCGACAGCGGCGAGGAGCAGGTGGCGACCAGGTCGCCGAGGCCGGCCAGGCCGGCGAAGGTCAGCGGGTCGGCGCCCATCGCGAGCCCGAGCCGGGTGGTCTCGGCGAGACCCCGGGTGATCAGTGAGCCCTTGGCGTTGTCGCCCAGGCCCATGCCGTCGGCGATGCCGACCGCGAGGCCGATGACGTTCTTCACCGCGCCGCCCAGTTCGCAGCCCACCACGTCCGTGTTGGTGTAGGGCCGGAAGTAAGGGGTGTGGCAGGCGGCCTGCAGGCGGCGGGCGACCGGCTCCTCGGCGCAGGCCACCACCGCGGTGGTGGGCAGCCGGGAGGCCACCTCGCGGGCCAGGTTGGGCCCGGTGACGACGGCGACGCGCTCGGGGCCGACCTTCGCGACCTCGGCGACCACCTCGCTCATCCGCATCGCGGAGCCCAGTTCGACGCCCTTCATCAGGGAGACCAGCACCGTGCCGGGGGCGAGCAGCGGCGTCCAGGCGGCCAGGTTGCCGCGCAGGGTCTGGGAGGGGACCGACAGGACGGTGAAGTGCGCGTCGCGGGCGGCCTCGGCGGGGTCGGCGGTGGCCCGGATCCCCGCGGGCAGTTCGACGCCGGGCAGGTAGTCGGCGTTCACCCGGGTGGAGTTGATGGCCTCGGCCACCTCGGGGCGGCGCGCCCAGAGGGTCACCTCGCAGCCCGCGTCGGCGAGCACGACGGCGAAGGCGGTGCCCCAGGAGCCGGCGCCGAAGACGGCCGCCCGGACGGGTTCGCCCGGGCGGGCCTCGCTGCCGACGGAGTCGTTCGCGGCGGGGTCGGTCACTTGCCGTTCCCCTCCCCCGCCGCGGCGGCGGACCCGGTCGTCCGCTCGGCGGCTTGGCGGGCGGCGGCCTGACGGCGCTGCTCGAGGCGGACCTCGCGGGGGTCGTAGCGGCGGGCGGGCGCCTTCTCGCCGCGGAGCTGCTCCAGCTCGCGGGTGATGGCGTCCATGATCGACTCGGTGCACTCCTTGAGGAGTTCCGGCGTCATCTCACGGTCGTGGAAGCGGGAGAGGTCGACGGGCGGACCGGCCGCCACGCGGGCCGTCTTGCGCGGGAGGAGGCTGGGCTTCTTGCTGTAGGGCGGCAGCAGTTCGTTGGCGCCCCACTGGGCGACCGGGATCACCGGGCACTTGGTGCTCAGCGCGACCCGGGCGGCGCCCGTCTTGCCGGTCATCGGCCAGACGCCGGGGTCGCGGGTGAGGGTGCCCTCGGGGTAGAAGGCCACGCACTCGCCGCGGTTCACCGCGTCGATCGCGGCGCGGAAGGCGCTGAGCGCGTCGGTGGACTCCCGGTAGACGGGGATCTGGCCGGTGCCGCGCATGACGGTGCCGACGAACCCCTTCTTGAACAGCCCGCTCTTGGCGAGGAAGCGCGGCAGGCGGCCGGTGTTGTACTGGTAGTGCGCGTACACGAGCGGGTCCACGTGCGAAATGTGGTTCACGACCGTGATGAAGCCGCCCTCGGCCGGAATGTTCTCCATTCCTCGCCAGTCCCGCTTCAGCAGAAGCACCAGCGGCGGTTTGGCGATGACCGCTGCGAAGCGGTACCAGAAGCCGATTCTGCGGCGAGGCACGCGCACACCTTCCTCTTGGGCCCGTCCGGCCGTACGGGGCCAGGGCCTGGTTCTTCGGTTCGTCGGCCGTGAGTCGCACAAGTGTGGCCCCGGGCCGACCGTCTGTCGAGAACACCGTACGCCCCGTCCGGCGACGGCCGTCGTCCTGTCGCGGGACCCACGGGGGGACAATGTGGGCGACAAGAGAGGTACGAACGCACGTGCACTGGACCCTGGTCATCCCCCTGAAGCCCCTCGCGCGGGCCAAGAGCAGGCTGTCGGACGCCGCCCCGGACGTCCTGCGGCCGGGGCTCGCGCTGGCGTTCGCGCAGGACACGGTGGCCGCGGCGCTGGCCTGCGGCGCGGTAAGGGATGTGGCAGTAGTCACGGACGACCCGCTGGCCGCGCGCGAACTGGGCGGCCTGGGCGCACGGGTCGTACCGGAGGCCACGGCGGGCGGCGGGCTGAACGCCGCGCTGGCCCACGGCGCCTCGGTGGTCCGCCGGCGGCGGCCCGGGGCGGGGGTCGCGGCGCTGAACGCCGATCTCCCGGCACTGCGGCCGGTGGAATTGGCCCGTGTCCTGGACGCGGCGGCGGAATTCCCGCGCGCCTTTCTGGCGGACGCGGCGGGAATCGGGACGACTTTGCTGACGGCGTCGTCCGGCGTCGAATTGCGCCCGGAATTCGGACCGGATTCCCGGGCCCGGCACGCCGCCTCGGGCGCCGCCGAGCTGCTGGTGCCGGACGTGGAGTCGGTCCGCCAGGACGTGGACACCGGCGCCGACCTGCGCGCCGCCTTGGCCCTGGGCGTGGGACCGCGCACGGCGGCCGCGGCCGCGCGTCTGCTGCCGGCCGGGCCCTGAGGCGCGAACGGCGGCCGTCGCGTCGCGCGGGAACGCCTGGCCCGCAACGCCTCGCGGGAACCCCTCGCCGCGAAACGTCTCGCCGGGGGCGCCGGGCGGTTACGCCTCGCGGGAGCGCCGGGCTGGTACGCCTCGCGGGAACGCCGGGCGCCGATCCGCCCCGCCGGTACGCTGACCGCATGCAGGCCACCGCTTACACCTTCGACCCGGACACCCGCACCGGACAGGTGCTCCTCGACGACGGCACGCCGGTCCCCTTCGACGCCGCCGCCTTCGACGCGGGCGGCCTCCTGCTGCTGCGCTCCGGGCAGCGGGTGCGCCTGGAGGTCGGCGACCGGCCGGCGGCGGACGGCACGCCGCACATCACCCTGATCACGCTCCAGACCTTCTGACCTTCTGAGGTCCGCGGGCCCCGGGCCCGCACGCTCCCGGCCGGGGGACGCACGCCCCCTGAACGCGCCGCAGGCCGGAACTCCAGGAGGAGTCCGGCCCGGCGCGCGAGCTGCCCCAGGGGCGCGTGGCGGTCCTACTTGCCGCCGCGCGAGGTCGTCTTCTTGGCGGTGGTCTTGCGCGCCGTGGACTTCTTGGCGGGCGCCTTCTTCGCGGTGGTCTTCTTCGCCGGCGCCGAGGTGCTCTTCTTGGCGGCGGCGGACGTCTTCTTGGCCGTCGCGGTGGTCTTCGCCGGGGTGGTCTTCTTGGCGGCGGCGGAGGTCTTCTTCGCCGTCGCCGACGTGCTCTTCTTCGCCGCGGCGGTGGTCTTCTTGGCGACGGCCGTGGTCTTCTTCGCGGCCGTCGTCCTGGCGGCGGAGGCCTTCTTCGCGGCGGTGGTCTTCTTGGCCGCGGCCTTCTTCACGGTGGCGGAGGCGCCACCGGTGAGGCTGCCCTTGGGGGCCTTCTTCACCGCGACGTCGTTCTTCGGAAGCTTCTTGGAGCCGCTGACCAGGTCCTTGAAGCCCTGACCTGCGCGGAAGCGCGGCACGGAGGTCTTCTTCACCCGCACCCGCTCCCCCGTCTGGGGATTGCGGGCGTAGCGCGCCGGACGGTCGACCTTCTCGAAGGAACCGAACCCGGTGACCGACACCCGGTCCCCGGCGACGACCGCGCGGACGATGGCGTCCAGGACCGCGTCCACCGCGTCGGCGGCCTGCTGACGGCCACCGACCTTGTCGGCAATCGCTTCTACGAGCTGCGCCTTGTTCACGTCTTCCCCTTCGGAGACATTGCCAGAACGTATCCGTTCAAGCGTTTTCGCACGTTAGGCAGATATATACCGCAAATCAAACACGAAACGGGCTAATCACCCTTGTGCCGCAACGGACTCGACCGCCCCGGAGTGCTCAGAGACCCTCGGCGGGGAATCGCCCCTGCGCGAGATCGTCCGTGAACCGCTCCAGCCGCTTCGTCGCGTCACCGAGATCGTGTTTGGCAGCCGCCGTGATGATCAGCAGCTTCCGGGTCAGCGCCACCCGTACGCCCTCCGGGACTTGCAGTGCGCGCACTCTTGTGTGCGCTTCCTTGAGTCGGTCCGCGACTGCCGCATAGAGCGCGAGTTGGCCGTCGTGTTCCATGCACAGATTGTGCCATCTAGGGCGAGTTGTCGCCTGCGCGGGGGGCAACTGCTCCCTCGACGGGCCCGTCGAGGGCACCGTCCGAAAGCAGCGCCAGAGCTCGGGTACCCGCACAACACCGCAGCTAAAACACGGAGTTGGGAACGAATCGGACACCGTCAACCTGGCTCCGCCGACCGGCGCGCAGGTACCCCCGTTCGTGGCGGCGGGGCCTCGCGGGGCCCTCGCGCGGTGGCCGAAAAAGGCCCCCGGATCCGACCGGTCAGGTCGGTTCCGGGGGCCTCGACGGCTCCGGGCGCTACGCCCGGGCGTTGCTCAGGCGACGCTCACGCGGCGCGCGTCCTGGGCTTGTGGGCGGGTCGTTCGGCTTCGTAGGCGGAGATGTCCGCCTCGTTGCTCAGGGTGATGGAGATGTCGTCGAGGCCGTTCAGCAGCCTCCAGCGGGAGTTCTCGTCCAGCTCGAAGGGCGCGGTGACGCCCTCGGCGCGCACCTCGCGGGCCTCGAGGTCGACGGTGATCTCGGCGGTCGGGTCCTTCTCCACCAGCTCCCACAGCGCGTCCACCACGGACTGCTCCAGCACCACCGTGAGCAGGCCGTTCTTCAGCGAGTTGCCGCGGAAGATGTCGGCGAACCGCGAGGAGATCACGGCCTTGAAGCCGTAGTTCTGCAGCGCCCAGACGGCGTGCTCACGGGAGGAGCCGGTGCCGAAGTCGGGGCCGGCCACCAGGACGGTGGCGCCGTCGCGCTCGGGGCGGTTGAGGACGAACTCCGGGTCCTTGCGCCAGGCCTCGAAGAGCCCGTCCTCGAACCCGTCCCGGGTCACCTTCTTGAGCCAGTGCGCGGGGATGATCTGGTCGGTGTCGACGTTGCTGCGGCGCAGCGGGACGGCCCGGCCGGTGTGAACGGTGAAAGCTTCCATGTCTCGGTTCCTCGGTTCCTCGGTGCCGGATCGCTCAGACGCCGGCGGGGGCGGGCGCGTCGGACAGGTCGGCCGGGGAGGCGAGCCGGCCCAGGACGGCGGTGGCGGCGGCCACCGGCGGCGAGACCAGGTGGGTGCGACCGCCCTTGCCCTGACGCCCCTCGAAGTTGCGGTTGGACGTGGACGCGGAGCGCTCGCCGGGGGCGAGCTGGTCCGGGTTCATGCCCAGGCACATCGAGCAGCCCGCGTGACGCCACTCGGCGCCGGCCTCCTTGAAGACCACGTCGAGGCCCTCGGACACGGCCTGCAGGCCCACCCGCGCGGAGCCGGGGACGACCAGCATCCGCACGCCGTCGGCGACCTTGCGGCCCTTGATGATCTCGGCGACCGAACGCAGGTCCTCGATGCGGCCGTTGGTGCAGGAACCGACGAAGACGGTGTCGACCGCCACCTCGCGCAGCGGGGTGCCGGCCTCCAGGCCCATGTACTCCAGGGCCTTCTCGGCGGCGAAGCGCTCGGAGGGGTCCTCGAAGGAGGCGGGGTCCGGGACCGTCGCCGAAAGCGGCGCGCCCTGGCCGGGGTTGGTGCCCCAGGTGACGAACGGGGCGAGCTCGGCGGCGTCGATGACGACCTCGGCGTCGAACACCGCGTCGTCGTCGCTGCGCAGGGTCCGCCAGTACTCCACCGCGGCGTCCCAGTCGGCCCCCTCGGGGGCGTGCGGGCGGCCCTTGAGGTAGGCGAAGGTCGTCTCGTCGGGGGCGATCATGCCCGCCCGGGCGCCGGCCTCGATGGACATGTTGCAGATCGTCATCCGCGCCTCCATCGAGAGCTTCTCGATGGCGCTGCCGCGGTACTCCAGGATGTAGCCCTGGCCGCCGCCGGTGCCGATCTTGGTGATCACGGCGAGGATCAGGTCCTTGGCGGTGACGCCGTCGGGCAGCTCACCGTCCACCGTGATCGCCATCGTCCTCGGACGGGCCAGGGGCAGCGTCTGGGTGGCCAGCACGTGCTCGACCTGCGAGGTGCCGATGCCGAAGGCCAGCGCGCCGAAGGCGCCGTGGGTGGAGGTGTGCGAGTCGCCGCAGACCACCGTGGTGCCGGGCTGGGTGAGTCCGAGCTGCGGTCCCACCACGTGGACGACGCCCTGCTCGATGTCGCCCAGCGAGTGCAGCCGGACGCCGAACTCGGCGCAGTTCTTGCGCAGGGTCTCCAGCTGGGCGCGGGAGACCGGGTCGGCGATCGGCTTGTCGATGTCGATCGTCGGGGTGTTGTGGTCCTCGGTGGCGATGGTGAGGTCGAGGCGGCGCACGGTGCGGCCGCTCTTGCGGAGGCCGTCGAAGGCCTGGGGGCTGGTCACCTCGTGGAGCAGGTGCAGATCGATGTAGAGGAGGTCGGGCTCGCCCTCGGCGCGCCGGACGACATGGTCGTCCCAGACCTTCTCCGCCAGTGTCCTACCCATCGCTTTCCCTTCGGCGAGGACCACGTCGGCCCCGCACTTCGTGAGACTCAGGTGGCGGCCGACCGAAGCAGCGACCACGACGCCATGCGTCCAGAGTGGCGGCTCCCACGCGAAAGTGAACTTGCGTTTCACAGAGTGAGACGCGAGTATCGTTGCATGGACAACAGCAGCGGCGTCGGCGTTCTGGACAAGGCGGCCCTTGTGCTGAGCGCTCTCGAGTCCGGTCCGGCCACCCTCGCGGGTCTGGTCGCGGCGACCGGACTGGCAAGGCCTACGGCACATCGACTGGCCGTGGCCCTGGAGCATCACCGCATGGTGGCGCGCGACATGCAGGGCCGTTTCATTCTCGGGCCGCGCCTGGCCGAGCTGGCCGCGGCGGCCGGCGAGGACCGGCTCCTGGCCACCGCCGGCCCGGTGCTCACGCACCTGCGCGACGTCACCGGCGAGAGCGCCCAGCTCTATCGCCGGCAGGGCGACATGCGGATCTGCGTCGCCGCCGCCGAGCGTCTGTCCGGACTGCGGGACACCGTGCCCGTGGGGTCGACGCTGACCATGAAGGCCGGTTCGTCGGCGCAGATCCTGATGGCCTGGGAGGAGCCCGAGCGGCTCCACCGGGGCCTCCAGGGCGCCCGGTTCACCGCGACCGCGCTCTCCGGCGTGCGGCGCCGCGGCTGGGCCCAGTCCATCGGCGAGCGCGAGCCGGGCGTGGCCTCGGTCTCCGCCCCGGTGCGCGGTCCGTCGAACCGGGTGGTGGCGGCGGTGTCCGTCTCCGGCCCGATCGAGCGCCTCACCCGGCATCCCGGCCGGATGCACGCGCAGGCCGTCATAGACGCGGCCTCACGGCTCTCCGAGGCGCTGCGGCGCTCCAGTTGACCCCTGCCGGCCCGTGCCCGCCTCCCCGCGGGCACGGGCCGTCCTCGACCTCCACGCACCCGCCACCACACACGAAAACTTGTCGTCGCACACACGAGGAAGGGCCCCGTTCATCGAACGGGACCCTTCCTCTTCCGTACCCCCGACCGGATTCGAACCGGCGCTACCGCCTTGAGAGGGCGGCGTGCTAGGCCGCTACACAACGGGGGCGAGGATCGTACGTTTCCGCAGATCCGAGCTGGTCTACCTGGACTCGAACCAAGACTAACTGAACCAGAATCAGTCGTGCTGCCAATTACACCATAGACCAATGCATGGCTGACCAATGCGTGGTTAGACCAGCTTGTACCCCCGACCGGATTCGAACCGGCGCTACCGCCTTGAGAGGGCGGCGTGCTAGGCCGCTACACAACGGGGGCCTATTGTCGATCCTCCGAAGAGAACCAGTACCCCCGACCGGATTCGAACCGGCGCTACCGCCTTGAGAGGGCGGCGTGCTAGGCCGCTACACAACGGGGGCGTTGCAGATGAGCTCTGCGAGCTGGCCTACCTGGACTCGAACCAAGACTAACTGAACCAGAATCAGTCGTGCTGCCAATTACACCATAGGCCACTGGAACGCAAGCCCCCCGAGCGGGAGGCCCTTGTTCTAGTTGTGCGCTTCCGGTTCCGGGCTCCTGCCCGTTCCCTCGGCGCAGGAAGAACATTACCCGAAGGTTGACCGTGCTCCAAAACGGGATTCCGCGCCCGACCACCCCGGCGCCCCCAGCACCTCGGGCAGCTCCGCCAGCGACCGGATGCGACGCCAGGCGCGCTGCCCCTCCTCCCCGGGCGGCTCCTCCCCGTGGCGGTCGATCCAGACGGAGAGCAGGCCGGCCTCGGCCGCGCCCCGCCCGTCGATCTCCGGGTGGTCGCCCACGTAGGCGACCTGCCCCGGCGGCAGCCCGAGGGCGTCGCAGGCCGCGTGGAAGGCGCCGGCCTCCGGCTTCGAGACGCCCAGCTCCGCCGCGCAGAGCACGGCCTCGAAGCGGTCGAGCACGCCCAGCGTCCGCAGCTTGCGCTCCTGCACCAGGAGGCTGGAGTTGGAGAGCACCGCGTGGCGGTGGCTGGGGACCAGGGCCTCCAGGGCCGGGAGGAAGTCCGGGAAGAGCGCCCAGGACGCCTCGTAGTGGGCGAAGTACCGCTCGAACCAGGCGTCGGCCGCGGCGTCGTCCAGGTCGTCGCAGCCGGTGAAGGTCCGCACCCTGTCGCGCCGGTGCTCCTCGAAGGTGACCTCGCGGGCGGCGAAACGCCCCCAGTGCAGCTCGGTCACCTCCCGCCAGCGGGCGAGGGCGTGGTCGGGCCCGTCGAACCCGGACAGCAGGCCCTCGGCGGCGAGATGGGCGGCGATCCCCTCGCGGCCCGCCGTGCGGTAGTCGAAGAGGGTGTCGTCCACGTCCCACAGAACGGCCCTGACGGTCATGGTCCGACGGTACGCCCGGCGAGCGGCCCGTGTCCTCCGTTCGGCCCGGCGGGCCCGCCGGGCGGGAGCCAGGCGACATGCCCTCCGCCCAGCTCGGCGGGCCGCCAGCCGCCCGCGAACCCGGGCGGACGGCGGCCGCCCACGGTGATCACGGCGAGCGGCCGGGTGTGTCCGAGCCGTAGCAGTCCCGCCACCGTGATGCTGCCGTCGTGGCCGCCGACCGGCTGCCGCGAGGAGCAACCGGTGTAGTAGGCGACCGGCACGAACTGGTCCCCGGCGACCACGCACGGCGGCCGCACCCCGAGCCGGCGCAGTTCCGCGGCGACGGCGGTCAGCTCCCGGTGCTGCGCCCGGCTGCGCTCGGTCACCTCGGCGGCCACCGCCAGCTGGACGGCGAGGTGACCGGCGAGGACCACCGCGAGCCCTCCGCCGAGCGCGAGGCGGCGGCCGCCACGGGTCCGCCCCACGGCCCGCACGGCGGCCACCAGCGCCTCGGCGACCGGGACGGCCAGCAGGGCGTAGGCGGGCAGCAGGAAGCGCGGGGCCGCGTAGTCGATGGTGAACAGGTACGTGACGGCGAGGGACGAGGCGACGACGGCGGCGAGGAGGGACGCCGGCTGCCGTCCGGCCCGTCGGGCGACGAGCACCCCGGCGACGGTGACCGGGGGCAGCAGGAACCACCAGGCGGCGGTCCACCGGTGGTTCCAGGGACCGACGCAGGGGCGGCACAGGGTGCGTCCGACCAGGGAGCGGATCTGGTCGTCGACCGCGAAGCGCAGGCCCATGCCGCCCTGGATCTCGCCCGCGCGGGCGAGCCGGGCCAGGAGGCCGCCGTAGGACGCGTACGCCTCGATCACCCAGGGCAGCGCCCCCAGGGCCAGGCCGCCGGCCAGCAGGAGGGGCAGGAGCCGCCGGTGGCGCCAGGCGGGGACGACGAGCGCGGCGGCGCACAGCGGCAGGGCGAGCCAGAAGCCGTCGGCGGGGCGCATCAGGGCGACGAAGGCGACGGCCGCGGCCGCGCACCAGGGGGCCCGGCGGTCCGTGGCCCGGCCGGGTCGGCGGCGCGCCGCGCGCAGGAACCAGCCGGTGGCGGCGAGGACGCCGAGGGCGCACCAGAGGTTGGGCATGGCGCGGGGGCCGTAGAAGAGGGAGATCCACAGGCCCGCGAAGAACAGCCCGGCGACGCCGAGCACCGGGGGTGGGAGCAGGGTGCGCCAGACCCGCAGGGCGAGCAGGAGTCCGAGTCCGGCGAGCAGGGCCAGGTAGACGCGCAGCGCCGCCGGGGAGGCGGCGGAGTCGGTGAGGGCGGCGACCGGGGCGCTCAGCCAGCTGACGCCCCGCGCGCGGGGGGCGGAGAAGAAGGCGGCGGGGGTGTCGCCCTCGACCTGGGTGACGTAGACGATCTCGTCCCAGCCGAGGCCGGTGCCGGGCACCAGGACGAGCTGGGCCGCGGTGAAGGCGGCGGCGGCCGCCGCCGGCCACAGGAGTGCGGGGCGCGCGTCCACGAGGTGAGGCATGGGGCCACCTTGCGGGCGGACGGCCGTGCCGCCGGTACGGCGCGGGGGCGGCGTCCCGCAGGAGGGGGACAGGGTGTAGCCCGTGTGCCCCCGGGAGGGTCGGCCACGCGTGTCCCCCGCCCCGTCCGGGGCGGGGGACTTCCGCAGCCCACCGGCGTCACGCGCTCTTGATCGCGGAGATGTCGAAGCGGAGCTTGATCTTGTCCGAGACCAGCACGCCGCCGGTCTCCAGCGCGGCGTTCCAGGAGACGCCCCAGTCGGAGCGCAGGATCTCGCCGCGGCCCTCGAAGCCGACGCGCTCGTTGCCGAACGGGTCCTTGGCGGCGCCCTGGAACTCCAGGTCGATCGTGACCTCCTTGGTGACGCCCAGGAGGCTGAGGTCGCCGGTGACCCGGTAGTCGTCGCCGCCCACGGCCTCGACCGCGGTGGAGCGGAAGGTCATGGTCGGGAACTCGTCGGTCTTGAAGAAGTCCGCGCTCCTGAGGTGACCGTCGCGGTCCGCGGAACCGGTGTCGATGCTGTTCACGACGATGTCCAGCGAGGCGGTGGACTTCGACGGGTCGGAGCCGTCCAGGTGCAGGCTGCCGGTGAACTCCCGGAACTGACCCTTGACGTTGGTGACCATGGCGTGACGGGCGACGAAGCCCAGCGTGGTGTGCGACGGGTCGACGGTGTAGTCGCCGGTCAGGGCGGCGAGGTCCGGGCTGACCGGGGCGGTCGCGGCGGCGTCGTTGCTGCGGTTGAAGAGACCCATGACGTGCTCCTTGGAACGTGGGCGGATACGGGCGGAACGGAACAGGACCGCTGTCGGTTGAAGATTCAACAACTCCCGACGACCACGAAGGTAGCGCGGTTCTGTTGAATATTCAACCGTCCCGTTCGGGGTTCTGTTCCTGAAGATCTCTGCCGCGTCCAGGAGGCGCCCACGGGAGACTTCCTGCAGGCATCACCCGCTCGGCCCTGCCCGCGCGACCCCGCCACCCCTCACCCGGACGGCGTAGCCCCTTTGTCGCACCTCCACAACGGCACGGGCGGTACGGCAGGAGGAATGCCTGCACCGTTGGGGTCTTCTGTCCGGTAGCGCCAGGAAATCGCGCCGGACACTGTACGGAGTCGACGGTCCGGTCCGTCCGTCCCCCTTCGTATGGTCGCTACATGACCGTTGTGGAAGAGGCACTGGACGAGCCCACGGAGGACCTGACCGAGCCGGCCGACGCCCGAGGGCGCGTGGCGGAGCTGCACGAGATCCGGGCGCGCGCACTGGCCGGACCGAGCGACAAGGCCACCGAGGCTCAGCACGCCAAGGGCAAGCTGACCGCACGGGAGCGCATCGAGCTGCTGCTGGACCAGGGGTCCTTCCAGGAGGTCGAGCAGCTGCGCCGGCACCGGGCCACCGGGTTCGGCCTGGAGCACAAGAAGCCCTACACGGACGGCGTGATCACCGGCTGGGGCACGGTCGAGGGCCGGACCGTCTTCGTGTACGCCCACGACTTCCGCATCTTCGGCGGCGCGCTGGGCGAGGCCCACGCCACCAAGATCCACAAGATCATGGACATGGCCATCGCGGCCGGGGCTCCCCTGGTGTCGCTCAACGACGGCGCCGGCGCCCGGATCCAGGAGGGCGTCTCCGCCCTGGCCGGCTACGGCGGCATCTTCCAGCGCAACACCAGGGCCTCCGGCGTCATCCCGCAGATCAGCGTGATGCTCGGCCCGTGCGCGGGCGGCGCGGCCTACAGCCCCGCTCTCACCGACTTCGTCTTCATGGTCCGCGAGACCTCGCAGATGTTCATCACCGGTCCGGACGTGGTCAAGGCCGTGACCGGCGAGGAGATCACCCAGAACGGCCTCGGCGGCGCGGACGTGCACGCGGAGACCTCGGGCGTCTGCCACTTCGCGTACGACGACGAGGAGACCTGCATCGCCGAGGTGCGGTACCTGCTGTCGATGCTCCCGCAGAACAACCGGGAGAACCCGCCGCGGCTGCCCTCCGGCGACGCGGTCGGACGGCGCTCGGACGTGCTTCTCGACCTGGTCCCCGCCGACGGCAACCGCCCGTACGACATGACCAAGGTCATCGAGGAGATCGTCGACGACGGCGACTACCTCGAGGTGCACGAGCGCTGGGCGCGGAACATCGTCTGCGCGCTCGGCCGGGTCGACGGCCAGGTCGTCGGTATCGTCGCCAACCAGCCGCAGGTGCTGGCGGGCGTGCTGGACATCGAGGCCAGCGAGAAGGCCGCGCGGTTCGTCCAGATGTGCGACGCCTTCAACATCCCGATCCTGACCTTCCTGGACGTCCCCGGCTTCCTGCCGGGCGTCGACCAGGAGCACGGCGGCATCATCCGCCACGGCGCCAAGCTGCTGTACGCGTACTGCAACGCCACGGTGCCGCGGATCTCGCTGATCCTGCGCAAGGCGTACGGCGGCGCGTACATCGTCATGGACTCGCAGTCCATCGGCGCGGATCTCACCTTCGCCTGGCCGACCAACGAGATCGCGGTGATGGGCGCCGAGGGCGCCGCCAACGTGATCTTCCGCCGGCAGATCGCGGGCGCCGAGGACCCGGAGGCCATGCGGACCCGCATGGTCAAGGAGTACAAGTCCGAGCTGATGCACCCGTACTACGCGGCGGAACGGGGACTCGTCGACGATGTGATCGACCCCGCCGAGACCCGCGAGGTGCTGGCGCGGTCGCTGGAGATGCTGCGGAACAAGCACGCGGACCTGCCGTCGCGCAAGCACGGCAACCCGCCGCAGTGACGGATCCCGCCGTTCCCTCCTCCCTCTCCCCCGAACCTCTCAACCAGGAGTGCATGTGATGACCGCCGGTGTCGACATCCGCGTCGAGAAGGGTCACGCCGACCCCGAGGAGCTCGCGGCGCTCACGGCGATCCTGCTGGCCCGGGCGACCTCCGCGGCGTCCGCCGGGCCCGTCGCCCGCGGCGGCTCGGTGCGGGCCGGCTGGCGCCGTCTGGAGCGCGAGCCGGGCTTCCGGATGCCCCACAGCTGGCGCTGACCCGCCACACGCCACACGCGCCGCGGCCCGTCCTCCCCCCGTGGGAGGGCGGGCCGCGGCGCGTGCGGGCAACGGCGCGGGTGCGGTGCGCGACGGACGGGCCCGCGGTGGTGCACAGGGCCGGCGCGCGGGTGCACGGGGGACCGGGAAGGGTCGCCGGGCCCGTCGGGGCCCTGGAACGCCGCATCCGGCGGCGCCGTGTGCGGCGCCGCCGGATGCGGGGCGGTTCGTCGGCCGGTGCCGTCGCGTCGTGCGGACGGCTTCCGGAGCGGGTCTACCGGAGGCGGGCCATCAGGGCGTGCTCGACGAGCGTGATGAGGGCCGACTTGGCGTCCGCCCGGTGCCGCGCGTCGGTGGTGATGATCGGGGTGTCCGGCCCGATCTGCAGCGCCTCCCGCACCTCCTCCGGCTGGTACGGCTGGTGGCCGTCGAAGCCGTTGAGGGCGATGACGAAGGGCAGGCCCGAGTTCTCGAAGTAGTCGACCGCCGGGAAGCAGTCGGCGAGACGCCGGGTGTCCACCAGGACCACCGCGCCGATGGCGCCGCGGACCAGGTCGTCCCACATGAACCAGAACCGGTCCTGCCCGGGTGTGCCGAACAGGTACAGGATCAGGTCCTGGTCCAGGGTGATGCGACCGAAGTCCATGGCGACCGTGGTGGTCTTCTTGTCCCCGGTGTGGGTGAGGTCGTCGATGCCCGCCGAAGCGGACGTCATCACGGCCTCCGTGCGCAGCGGGTTGATCTCCGAGACCGCGCCGACGAACGTGGTCTTGCCCACGCCGAAGCCGCCCGCCACCACGATCTTCGCTGAGGTGGTGGAGCGGGAAGGACCACCGTCAGAGCTTGCGAAGTCCACTGAGCACCCTTTCGAGCAGTGTCACGTCTGGCTGGCCGCCGGCGCTCTCGTCGCCGCCGGGCTGATGGATGGCGACCAGGCCCGCCTCCGCCAAGTCGGCGACGAGGATCCTGGCCACGCCGAGAGGGAGCTGGAGCAGGGCCGAGACCTCGGCGACCGACTTGATCTCCCGGCAGAGGTTGCAGATCCGCTGATGCTCGGGCAGCTGCCCCTGCATCTGGTGCGGCTGCGCGGTGGTGTGCACCAGCGCCTCGATGGCGAGCTGGTAGCGGGGCCTGGTACGGCCGCCCGTCATGGCGTACGGACGCACCAGGGGGTTCTTGGCCGCCTGTGAGGCGCCGCCGGCGGGCGAGGGCTCGTGAGCCCTCCGCTGCGGAGCCACAGGACGGTCGTACGGCGCAGCCGGCTGCCCGTAAGGGGAATGCTGCCCCGGACCCTGCGGGTTCTGGGGAGCGTACGGCTGCTGGTGCGTGTGGCTTGCAGCGGAGGAGAAGTCGTACGACTGCTCGCCGTGCTGCCCGTTCTGGCCCTGGTCGTACGACCAGCCGCCCTGGTTCGGACCGCCTGGGGGTGTTGCCACTCTCTCTCCTCCTCCAACTGTGCCGGGCACCCAACGTGTGGAAGCCGCGTCCCGAAACCTTACGGTCTCGGGACGCCAAGACGCACGCGGGTCCTGCTAGTTGAGCAGGCTCCCCTGAAGCTCCGCGCGCAGATCCGGCGTAAGTACCGTACCTGCACGGTCGACCAGGAGTGCCATCTCGTACCCCACCAGACCGATGTCCGCGTCCGGGTGGGCCAGCACGGCGAGTGACGAACCGTCCGAAATGGACATGATGAAGAGGAAACCCCGCTCCATCTCGACCACGGTCTGGTTCACATGGCCGCCCTCGAAGATCCGCGAGGCTCCCGCGGTCAGCGAGGTCAGACCCGAGGCGACCGCCGCGAGCTGGTCCGCGCGGTCGCGCGGGAAGCCTTCCGACATCGCCAGAAGAAGGCCGTCGGCGGAGACCACCACGGTGTGGGAAACACCGGGGGTGTTGTCCACGAAGTTGGTGATCAACCAGTTCAGGTTCTGCGCCGCCTGGCTCATCGGGCTCACACTAACGCTCCTGGTTGTAGGTGCTGTCAGGACCACGGAACTGGTTCCCGTCGGCCTGGCCGTTCGTTTCGTTGCCGGCGGTACGTCCGCGCTGGACGCCCCGCCGCAGGTTGCTCAGCCGGCCCCGCACTTCGTCGGGGTTGCGGGAGACCTGCGGACCGCCCTGCGGGGTCGCCTCGGCGGTGCCCTCCACGAGGTTCGCCTTGGGTACCCGCTTCGGGAGGCCGGAAGAGGTCACTCCGCCCGCCTTGGGCTTGCTGAGCTTGGAGGCGGACTGCCAGCGGTCGTCGTTGGAGGACCGCCAGTCGTCGCCGGCCGCAGCCGGGCCCTGGCCGTTGCCCTGACCGGCGCCGTCACCGAAGCCCCCGCGCCGCGGAAGTCCGGAGTCGGTCGTCGCCGGGCCCTGGCCGAAGCCTACGCCGTTGGACATGCCCGCGTCAGCGCCCTGGGGCGACCCCGCGTCCGCGGGGTACCCCTCGGCGTAGCCGTTCTGGTAACCCTGCTGCTGCCAGTCGCCCTGGTAGGGCTGCTCGCCGTAGTTCTGGTAACCGTCCTGGCCGTCGCCCTGCTGCTGCGTCGGGCCGGGCTCCGCGTAGCCCTGCTCGCCGGCGCCGTAGTACGACTCGTCGTAGCCCGGCTGCTCCTGGTAGCCCTGCTGCTGGTCGTAGCCGCCGTCCTGGTAGCCCTGACCCTCGTCGTACCCCTGGCCCTGGCCGTCCCGGTAGCCCTGGCCTTCCTGGAAGTCCTGCGGGTGGGTCTGGGCCTCGAGGGCGGCGCGGCGCTCCTCGCGCAGGAGCTGGCGTCCGACCGAGTCGAGCTCGCGGGCGTCCTCCCCCGGCTGCTGGTAGCGGCTGTCGTCGAAGCCGAGCTCGGCGGCGGTCCGCAGCGGGGCCTGCTCGATCGGAGCCTGCTGCTGGTACTGCTGCGGGATGATCTGCGAGACCGTGAACTCGTCGGCCGGCACGTTCTGCGCGGCGCCACCGTGCGTGATGTTGTCCGGGAGCATGACCAGCGAGGTGGTGCCGGCCTGCTCGCCCGACGGGCGGAGCTGGACGCGGATGCCGTGCCGGTCGGACAGGCGGCCGACCACGAAGAGGCCCATGTGCTGGGAGATCGCGGCGTCCACGGTCGGCGGGTTGGCCAGCTTGTGGTTGATGTCCGCGAAGTCCTCGGCGGTGAGGCCGATGCCCTTGTCGTGGATCTCGATCATGACGCGGCCGTCCGGCAGACGGGTCGCGGTGACGCGGACCTTGGTCTGCGGGGAGGAGAACGTGGTCGCGTTCTCCAGCAGCTCGGCGAGCAGGTGCACGAGGTCGGTCACGGCGCGGCCGTGGATCTCGGCCTCCGGGACGCCGGCCAGCTCGATGCGGTCGTACTGCTCCACCTCGGAGGAGGCGGCGCGCAGGATGTCGACCAGCGGGACCGGCTGGTCCCAGCGGCGGCCGGGCTCCTCGCCGGCGAGGACCAGGAGGTTCTCGCCGTTGCGGCGCATACGGGTCGCCAGGTGGTCCAGCTTGAAGAGGTTCTCCAGCTGGTCCGGGTCGGCCTCGTTGTTCTCCAGGTCGGTGATCAGGGTCAGCTGGCCCTCGATCAGGGACTGGTTGCGGCGCGACAGGTTGGTGAAGATCGCGTTGATGTTGCCCCGGAGCAGTGCCTGCTCCGCGGCGAGCCGGACCGCCTCGCGGTGGACCTGGTCGAAGGCGCGGGCGACCTCGCCGATCTCGTCGGTGGTGTTGATCGGGATCGGCACCACGCGGGTGTCGACCCGGCCCGGGTCGGTGCGCGAGAGCTGGTCGACCAGCATCGGCAGGCGCTGCTCGGCGACGTCGAAGGCCGCGTTGCGCAGGTCGCGCATCGAGCGGCTCATCTGACGGGCGACGAGACCGGCCAGCACGAAGGCGGCGATCAGGGCGAGGAGCACGGCGCCGGCGGCGACGAAGGCAGCCGTCCTGGCGTCGTCGGCGACCTGCTGCGAGCCCTCCACCGCGGCGTCGGTCAGGTCGGACTCGATCTTGCCGTAGGCCTCGAACTTCGGGTCGTTCACCGCCTGCCAGGTCTCCGCGGTGACGCCGATCTGCTTCAGCGTCGCCTTGCCCACGGGGGTGCCCGGGTCGTTGACGAGGATGGCGCGGATGATCTCGGTGGTGTCGACGAGGTTCTTGTGGAACGGCGTCTCGGCCGCCGTCTCCGCGAACTTCCGCTTCACCTCCACCATCTCGGACTCGAGGCGCTCCTGGTCCTCGACGCGGCCGGCGCCGGTGTACTCCTCGATCGCGATGCGCTCGAGGTAGGCGTACGAGGAAAGGGTGACGCGCTGCGACAGCCGCACCTTGGGGTCCGGGTCCGGCTTGACCAGGACGTGCGTTCCGATGGAGCGCTGCAGCGACTGGGCGCCCTTGGTGAGCGACATGGCGTACGCGGTGCGGCCGTACGAGGCGACGTTGCCCTCGTCGAGCGTGAGCTCGTTGGCGAAGTCCATGAGGGGGTGGATGACCTGGACGTACCCCTCCTCCGTGCTGGTGCCGGGGAGCATCTTGGTGTACGCCCGCTCCCGCAGGGCCGGGAGCTTGTCCGCGGCCGCCACGAACAGCTCCTTGCGGCGCTGGAGGCTCGGCGTGTCCGGAAGGTCCTTGAGCACCTTGTCGAACTCGACGGCGGCCTTGTCGCTCCGCTCGCGGAGCTCCTTGACGACCGGGTTGTTCTTGCCCTTGCCCTCGAGGAGCGGGGCGGCGCTGAGGTCACGCTCGTCGGACAGGGCGTCGGCGTAGTTCAGGGCGCCGCGGACCACGCGCGCGGTGGCGGCCGCGTCCTCGGCCTCCTGCCACGTGTCGATGGATCCCTTGACCTCGACGGCGGCCAGAATGAGACCGAGGACGACGGGTATCAGGAGGATCGCGTTCAGACGCGTACGCACCCGCCAGTTGCGGGGCGAGAAACGGCCACCGCCCGCATCGGGCGTGACCACCGGCTCGGAACCGGGCAGCTCCTCCGACCCCGCTCGCGGGGGCGGCGTGAAGTTGCCCCGGGCCGACGGCTCGGGTCCGTTCTTGCTTCGCCTCACTCGACCAACAACCTCTCGGCGGTCGGCACCTTCGTCGTGCCGCGGTGTCTCTGGGCCCTTGTGACCAATGGGCAGTTCTGGCATTCCAGCACGTGGGTACGGACAGTTCCAAACGTCCGGACACGACTGATCCACGGAACGAAAGGGACCCGTAAAAGGGACATAAGGAGTGTCGTCCGGCAAATGGCGGGGCGTTCGTACGCGTAGCGGCACCGGCCGACCGCGCCCTGTGGCATCAGGTGACAGATATCTCTGTCGAAATGTTATGAACTCCTGCCCCCGGGTGGCCAAGGCCACAAGGGGCTTTTGATGCAGGTCATAACTCCTGTGCACGACGGTGCACTTGATGTGTACCACGAACACATTCCGTGCGGCACCCCCCACGAATTCCGCGCCGCTCCCGCACAGCGGAAACCCGGCCGCGCCGGCGTGCGCGCGACCGGGTTTTCGCAGGCAGCGGGCCTACGGGCGCAGTCGCGCCATGAGCGCGTGCTCCACAAGACTGATCAGGGCGCCCTTGGCCTCGGTGCGATGGCGGGCGTCCGTGGCGAGGATCGGGGTGCCGCTGCTGATCTGCAGCGCCTCCCGCACCTCCTCCGGCTGGTAGGCCTGCTGCCCGTCGAAGTTGTTGAGCGCGACCACGAAGGGCAGGCCCGAGTTCTCGAAGTAGTCGACCGCCGGGAAGCAGTCGGCGAGACGCCGGGTGTCCACCAGGACCACCGCGCCGATGGCGCCGCGGACCAGGTCGTCCCACATGAACCAGAACCGGTCCTGCCCGGGGGTGCCGAACAGGTACAGGATCAGGTCCTGGTCCAGGGTGATGCGACCGAAGTCCATGGCGACCGTGGTGGTCGTCTTACCGGACGTGTGGCTCAGGTCGTCGATGCCCGCCGAGGCGGAGGTCATGACCGCCTCGGTGCGCAGCGGGTTGATCTCCGAGACGGAGCTGACGAACGTGGTCTTGCCGACGCCGAAGCCGCCCGCCACCACGATCTTCGCCGAGGTCGTCGCCCGGCTTCCGTCAGAGGTTGCGAAGTCCACTGAGCACCCTTTCGAGCAGTGTCACGTCCGGTGCACCGCCGTTGTTCTCGTCGCCGCCCGGCTGGTGGACGGCGACCATGCCCGCCTCGGCGAGGTCGGCGACGAGGATGCGCGCCACACCCAGGGGCATGGACAGCAGGGCCGACACCTCCGCCACCGACTTCACCTCGTGGCAGAGGTGACAAATGCGCTGATGCTCGGGGAGGAGTCCCCCTGTCTGTGCCGGATTCGCGATCGTGCTGATCAGCGCCTCGATGGCGAGCTGGTAGCGCGGCCGCGTCCGGCCGCCGGTCATGGCGTAGGGCCTGACCAGCGGCCCCTCTTCACCGTACTGATCTCTGTACGGATCGTGAGCGGCGGAAGGCGGGTTCATTGATCCTCCGGGCGGACAGCAAGTCGGGTTGAAGTGCCGCGGGCCGGTGGGGGGTTGCGTGCATGACGGCCGGACGGTGGGGGGGTGTCGGTCACATGGCGCGGGCAGCTCAGCGGAGCAGGCTGCCCTGGAGCTCCGCGCGCAGGTCGGGCGTGAGGACGGCGCCTGCACGGTCGACCAGAAGAGCCATCTCGTAGCCCACCAGGCCGATGTCGCACTCCGGGTGGGCCAGGACGGCCAGGGACGAGCCGTCCGAGACGGACATGATCAGCAGGAAGCCGCGCTCCATCTCGACGACGGTCTGGTTGACGTGACCGCCCTCGAAGATCCGCGAGGCTCCCGCGGTCAGCGAGGTCAGGCCCGACGCGACCGCGGCGAGCTGGTCGGCGCGGTCACGCGGGAAGCCCTCGGACATCGCCAGGAGCAGACCGTCGGCGGAGACGACGACGGTGTGGGAGACCCCGGGCGTGTTGTCCACGAAGTTCGTGATCAACCAGTTCAGGTTCTGTGCAGCCTGGCTCATCGGGCTCAACTAGCGCTCCTGCTGGTGAGTGGGGTTCGGGAAGGAACCGGTCTGGCCGGAAGTGGCCTGCCGTCCCTGCGCGATGCCCCGGCGGAGATTGGTCAGCCGGCCCCGCACGGCGTCGGGCGCGCGGGAGACCTGCGGCCCGCCGGTGTGCTGGTTCTGCTGCGCGGTGCCCGGGACGAGGTTCGCCTTGGGCACCCGCTTGGGCAGGCCGGACGTGGTGACGCCGCCCGCGCTGGGCTTGCGGGCGCGCTCGGCCTGGCGGGACAGCTCGTCGTTGGGCGAGCTGCGCCAGGGGGCCGCGGACGGCCGCTGGGCGGCCTGGGCGCCGGGCCGCTGCGGGGCCGGCGGCTGCTGCGCCGGCTGCTGGGGGGCGCGCTGCGGGGCCTGCGGCTGCTGCGGACGGCGGGGCTGGCCCGGCGCCTGCTGCTGCGGGGCGGGCCGGCCGGCCTGCGGCTGCTGCTGGTACTGCTGCTGACCCTGCGGGCCCGGGGCCTGCTGCTGCTGGCCGCGGAACCAGTTGGTCTCCAGCGAGTCGAACAGCGGGGTCCCGCCGTCGGTGTGGCCGTTGACCGGCGGCAGGTCGCCCTGCGCGGGCTGCTGCTGCGCGCCGTAGCCGCCGCCGTACTGCTGCTGGCCGCCGGCCGGGGGCTGCGGGAACTGCCCGGTGGACGAGGGGTCCTGGTACTGGCCCGGGGCCGGGAACTGCCCGGTGGACGACGGGTCCTGGTACTGGCCCGGCGCGGGGAACTGCCCCGTGGACGACGGGTCCTGGTACTGGCCCGGCGCGGGGAACTGCCCCGTGGACGACGGGTCCTGGTACTGGCCCGGCGCGGGGAACTGGCCGGTGGACGAGGCGTCCTGCGGCGCGGCCAGGTAGCCCTGCTGCGGGTACTGGCCGCCGGCGGGAGCGCCGGGGTTGCCGTACTGCTGGGGCTGCTGCGGGGCCTGCGGCTGCTGGGCCTGCGGCCGGGCGCCCTGCTGGGGGCCGCGGACGCCGGGCGCCTGGGGCTGCTGCTGCGGCGCGGGGCCGTCGAAGTCGGGGCGCGGGAACTGGGCGGTGGAGCCCGGTCCCTGCTGGTCGTCGACGCGCGGCAGCTGCGAGGTGTGGCCGAAGTCGTCGTGACCGCGCGGACCGTCGGCCGGACGGGCGCCGCCGGGGAGCTCGGCACGCGGGCCGCCCGGAGGCGGCAGCTGCGGCTGGCGCTGACCGGGCTGGCCGCCCTGCGCGCGGTTCGGCTGCCCGGCGCCGGGGCCCTGGCCCCTGCCCTGACCGCCGGCCGGACCCATGCCCTGACCGCCGGCGGGGCTCATGCCCTGACCGCCGGCCTGGCCCATGCCCTGCTGGGGGGTGCGCTGCGCCGGAACCGAGCCGCGGTTCTGCTGCTGCGCGGGGCCGGCCGGGAAGCCGGCCTGCGGGGCCTGCGCGGAGGGACCGCCGAAGCCGGCGCCCGCGGTGGGACGGCCCTGGCCGGGACCGCCGGCGGGCGTGCCGCCCTGGCCGCCGGAGCCGCCCTGGCCGAACGCTCCGCCGCCGGAGTCACGGGCGGGCAGCGCGGGTCGCGCGCCCGAGCCGAGTGCTGCGCCGGCGCCGCCGCGACGGGCCGCCGCCGCGCCGGCCGCGGCCGCGGCGACACCGCCACCACCCTGGCCCTTGCTGGGAACGGCCTTTTTGTCGCCCTGGGCGACGTCCACGGGGAGCATGACCAGCGCGGTCGTGCCGCCGGAGTCCGAGGGACGCAGCTGGATGCGGATGCCGTGACGCTGCGAGAGGCGGCCGACCACGAACAGACCCATGCGGCGGGAGACGGAGACGTCCACCGTGGGCGGCGCCGCGAGGCGCTCGTTGATCGCGGAGAGGTCCTCCGGCGAGAGGCCGATGCCGGTGTCGTGGATCTCGATCAGCGCGCGGCCGTCGGGCAGCGCGTGACCGGTGACCCGGACCTTGGTCTGCGGGGAGGAGAACGAGGTGGCGTTCTCCAGCAGCTCGGCGAGCAGGTGCACGAGGTCGTTGACGACGCGGCCGGCGATCTCGGTCTTGGGGACCGTGGACAGCTCGATGCGCTCGTACTGCTCCACCTCGGAGGCCGCGGCGCGCAGGACGTCGACCAGCGGGACCGGGCGGGTCCAGCGACGGCCGGGCTCCTCGCCCGCGAGGACGAGGAGGTTCTCGCCGTTCCGGCGCATACGGGTCGCGAGGTGGTCCAGCTTGAAGAGGGAGGACAGCTGGTCCGGGTCGGCCTCGCGGGACTCCAGTTCGGAGATCAGCGTCAGCTGGCGCTGGATGAGGCCCTGCGAACGGCGCGAGAGGTTGGTGAACATCGCGTTGACGTTGCCTCGCAGGAGGGCCTGCTCGGCGGCGAGGCGGACCGCCTCGCGGTGCACGTCGTCGAAGGCCGAGGCCACCTGTCCGATCTCGTCCCGGGAGTGCACACCGACCGACTCGACGGTGGTGTCGACGTCCTGCGGGTCGTTCTCGGAGAGCTGCTTGACCAGCTCGGGCAGGCGGTCCTTGGCGACCTTGGTGGCGGTGTCCTGCAGGCGGCGCAGCGAGCGGATCATGGAGCGGGCCACGACGAAGGCGCCGACCAGGGAGACGCCGAGGACCACCAGGATCAGGACACCGGAGATCAGCGCCTCGCGCTGGGCCTCGTCCTGGAGCTCGCGGGCCTTCTGCTCCATCTCCTCGAGGAGCGTGTGCTCGATGCTCTCCATCGACTCGAGCTTGGTGGAGGCGTCGTCCACCCAGTCCTGGTAGGACTGCCGGTTCACGTTGCGCGTGCCCTTGGGGCTGAGCACGGTGTCCGCGTACTTGTCCGCGGCCTCGATGACGCTGTTGTTGCCGAGCGGCTCGAGGGTCTTCTTGGCGCCGGAGCCGTAGATCGTCGTGAAGGCGTCCAGCTCGCTCTTCTCGCTGCCGATGGCGGCCTCGCCGTAGAGGCGGTCGTTCTCGGACAGCTTGGCGAAGGAGGCGGCGTCCTTGGGGAGCGCGGCGGCGATGACCGCGCGCTGCATGGACGCGTACTCCTTGGCGGAGGAGAAGGCGGCCAGCGCTCGGGTGCGCTGGATCATCTCCGGGTTGCTGGTCGCCTCGGCCATGTCGGTGGAGAGGTCGAGCAGCTGGGTGATGAGCCGGTGGTAGGACTCCACCGTCTGGGTGGCGTTGCCCTGGGAGTCGTAGGCGTTCTTGCGCAGCTTGTCGAGGTCGCGCAGCTCGCCGACGAGGCCGACGAGGCTGTCGCGGACGCCCTGCAGCTCACCCTCGGTGAGCTGGTCGTCGACGGCCTCGGTGTCCTTGAGGAAGGTGCTCTTGGCGCGGTCGGTCTTCTCGCGCGGCGTCTTGACCTTGTAGTCGCGGTCCGCGCCGCCGTGGGCCAGCGGGCCGGCCGTCACGTCGCGCTCCTCCTGGAGCGCGGTGGCGAGCTCGGTGGCCTGCTTGGTCATCTCGGTCAGCAGCTGCATGTTCTCCAGCTGCTGCATGTCCTCGAGCGAGTCGCTGATCCGCAGTCCGCCCAGGGTGGTCGCGGCGACCACGGGCAGCGCGAGCAGCGAGACCAGTCGGGTGGAGATGCGCCAGTTGCGCAGGGCTATGCGGGAGCCCGGGCCCGTGGATCCGCCGCCGGCCGGCTTGAGCACCGGGGCGGGCGCGTCGCCGTCCGGTTCCTGGCCCTGGGCGTGCTGGGGCGAGGCACCGCGTGCGGTCCCGTTGTGTGGCTCCGGCTCCGCCGAAGCGCTGCCATCCCTCTTGAAACGTCCCTGCACTAGCGTCGCAACCTCTGGACCAGGCGTCCCTCCGGGGGAAGGGACGGTGTCGGCGTATGCGAGGGCGCGTTCGGGCTGCGCCCCCGTTGTGTGGTCGTGAAGTGACCTACGTGGTCGTGATGGACCGGCGCTTCCTCCCCCTCCTGACCTCCGCCCGGAGCTGTCGGCGCACCGGAGCGTCGGCTGGTTCCACGACGGTCCGTGGAATTCCAGCACAGTGGCCGATCCTCAACAAGGCCCGTAGGGCAGGCCGTGACCCAGATGACACGTTGTACCGGCCGCGTCACACCCCGTGGAGGCTTACACCGGGCAAAACGGGTGTTCCCCCAGGTACCGCACGGCTCGCACAGGTGTCCCAGTCGCCATGATCAGGAGCGGAATGGAGACTTTCACTTGCTTATGTCCGCTATCGCCCCCTGGCCGTTTCGACCGGCTTGCCCGGAATGACGGGCGGTCAAGTGAGGAAAATCACTAAGGATTCACGTACCCTTCACCGGTTGGGAGGTGAAACGCGCGTTTAGTCTGACGTTTTAGCCTGACGCTTGAGAGGGAACGTCGGCGGACCGCCGACGTCCGCCCGACGCCGCACCCGACGCAGCAGCACCCGCCATCAGAGGGGTCCGAACAACAGTGAAGACGAACATGAGCTCTCGCAACACCGCCAACCCGCGCCGCACCACCCTGGCGCACCTGGAAGACGCCGCGCACCTGCTCGGCGAGGAGCTGGAGCACTCCGTCGACCTGCCGGCCCAGACGGCCAACCCCCGCCGCACGATCCTCAACGAGGTCCCGGTCCGCGCGACCGCCGAGTAGCGGCGCCGCGGCACTCCCGCCGCCCGTGCGGACGGTGCGCGCCACCGGCCCCTCCCTCCGCGTTAGCCTGGAGCGTCAGACTCCGGCCGGCAGCTCAGTGAGGGGCACCAGGATCCCGTGCGCATCGCCAGATTCTCCATCGACGGGAACGTCGCCTTCGGCGTGGTCGAGGGCGACAAGCAGGACGAACTCGTCCTCGACATCATCAAGGGCATCCCGTTCGCGGAATTCGAGCTCTCCGGCACCAAGGTCCCGCTGAGCAAGGTCCGCCTCCTGCCGCCCGTCCTGCCCAGCAAGGTCGTCGCGTTCGGCCGCAACTACGCGGAGCACGCGGCCGAGATGGGCGGGGAGGCGGCGCAGGACCCGTTCGCCTTCTTCAAGCCGTCCACCTCGGTGATCGGCTCCGGCGACGTCATCCAGTACCCGTCCTTCTCCCAGGAGCTCCACCACGAGGCGGAGCTCGCCGTGGTGATCGGGCGGATGTGCCGCGAGGTCCCCAAGGAGCGCGTCAAGGACGTGATCCTCGGCTACACCTGCGCCAACGACGTCACCGCCCGCGACGTGCAGCGCCGTGAGCAGCAGTGGGCGCGCGCCAAGGGCTTCGACACCTCGTGCCCGCTCGGCCCCTGGATCGAGACCGAGCTCGACCACTCCGACCTCGCCGTCCAGTGCACGGTCAACGGTCAGCAGCGCCAGCTGGGCACCACCGCGCAGATGGTCAACTCGGTCGAGGACCTGGTCGTCAATATCTCCGCGGCGATGACGCTCCTGCCGGGCGACGTGATCCTCACCGGCACCCCGGCGGGCGTCGGCCCGCTCCAGGACGGCGACGAGGTCGCCGTCACCATCGAAGGCATCGGCACTCTCACCAACAAGGTTGTCAAGCGTGGCTAGCGCACCCGTCCGTGTACGTTTCTGCCCCTCCCCCACCGGTAACCCGCACGTGGGCCTGGTGCGCACCGCCCTGTTCAACTGGGCGTTCGCCCGGCGCAACCAGGGCACCCTGGTCTTCCGCATCGAGGACACCGACGCGGCCCGCGACTCGGAGGAGTCGTACGAGCAGCTCCTCGACGCGATGCGCTGGCTGGGCTTCGACTGGGACGAGGGCCCCGAGGTCGGCGGTCCGCACGCGCCGTACCGGCAGTCGCAGCGGATGGACCTCTACCGCGACGTGGCGCAGAAGCTCCTGGACGGCGGCTACGCCTACCACTGCTACTGCTCCGCCGAGGAGCTCGACGAGCGCCGCGAGGCCGCCCGCGCGGCCGGCCGCCCGTCCGGCTACGACGGCCACTGCCGTGAGCTGACCGCCGAGCAGGTCGCCGCCTACGAGGCGGAGGGCCGCAAGCCGATCGTGCGCTTCCGGATGCCCGACACCACGATCACCTTCGACGACCTGGTGCGCGGCGAGCTGACCTTCACCCCGGAGAACGTGCCGGACTACGGCATCGTCCGGGCCAACGGCGCCCCGCTGTACACCCTGGTGAACCCGGTCGACGACGCGCTGATGGAGATCACCCACGTCCTGCGCGGCGAGGACCTGCTCTCCTCCACCCCGCGCCAGGTGGCGCTGTACGGCGCGCTGATCGAGCTGGGGATCGCCAAGGCGGTCCCGCGCTTCGGCCACCTGCCGTACGTGATGGGCGAGGGCAACAAGAAGCTCTCCAAGCGCGACCCGCAGGCCTCGCTCAACCTGTACCGCGAGCAGGGCTTCCTGCCCGAGGGCCTGCTGAACTACCTGTCGCTGCTGGGCTGGTCCCTCTCCGCCGACCGGGACGTCTTCTCGATCGAGGAGATGGTCGCCGCCTTCGACCTGAAGGACGTCAACCCGAACCCGGCGCGCTTCGACCTCAAGAAGTGCGAGGCGATCAACGGCGACCACATCCGGCTGCTGGACCCGAAGGAGTTCGCGGCCCGCTGCGAGCCGTGGCTGCGGGCGCCGTTCGCCCCGTGGGCGCCGGAGGACTTCGACGAGGCGAAGTGGGCGGCGATCGCCCCGCACGCGCAGACCCGTCTGCGCGTGCTGTCGGAGATCACCTCCAACGTCGACTTCCTCTTCCTCCCCGAGCCCGTCTTCGACGAGGCCTCGTGGAACAAGGCGATGAAGGAGGGATCGGACGCGCTGCTGCGCACGGCGCGCGAGAAGCTCGAGGCCGCCGACTGGTCCTCCGCGGAGTCCCTCAAGGAGGCCGTCCTGGCCGCCGGCGAGGCCCACGGCCTCAAGCTCGGCAAGGCCCAGGCCCCGGTCCGCGTCGCGGTCACCGGCCGCACGGTGGGTCTGCCGCTCTTCGAGTCCCTGGAGGTCCTGGGCAAGGACGCGACCCTCGCCCGCATCGACGCGGCGCTGGCGAAGCTGGCCGCGTGACGCCGTAGCCGCACGCGCACGCACGAAGGGGCGGCCGCCGGGAGTTCCCGGCGGCCGCCCCTTCGTGCGCCGTGGTGGACAATGCGCCGGAGCCCGGCCGGGCCGGAGGAGGAGTCGATGACCTTGGTCCACGTCGCGGCGCTGAGCGGCCCCTACGTCGTCGCGGTATGCGTCGCCGCCCTCCTCTTCGTCGCCCTGCGGCGCCTGCCCGAGCGACCGGGCGACGGACGGCGCGAGCCGCCGACCTGGAGGAAGGCCCTGCTGCTCGGTGTGTCCCTCGGGGCGACCACCTACCTCCTGGGCCTCATGACGGGGTCGTCCCTCCAGCCGGAGGAGTCCTGCGCGAACGCCTCCGGCCGGGCTCCCGGCACCGCTCTGGAGGCGGTCGACCGCAGTTACCTGCCCCTGTCCCACACGTGCCGTTGGGCCGACGGTGCGGTCCACGAGATGGTCCCGGGATGGGTGAACCCCGCGTTGCTGGCCTGGGCGACGCTCACCGTGCTGTGCCTGTCGGTCCCGTTGCGCGACCTGAAGCCCCGGAACGCGCACCCGTCCGAGTGACCGGCATCGGCCTCCCGCCCGGCGAATGCCGCGCCGGTATGTGCACGTGCACCGTTTGACGCGCGGTCCGTTCCCCGGGAAGGGGTCGCGCTCCTAGGGTGCTGGGATCGGCGGGGCAGGCGGTCGGGCCGTGCCCCGGGCAGGAGAGGACGAGGGGGCAGCGCGTGGGCGAGCTGAACGGATTCGTGGACGAGCGTTTCGCGGCGGTGCGGGAGGCGGCGGAGGCCAACCTGGCCGCCGGGGCGGAGACCGGGCTGTCGATCTGCCTGGACGTCGACGGCGAGCGGGTGGTCGACCTGTGGGGCGGTCACGCCGACCGGGCGCGCACCCGGCCCTGGGAGCGGGACACCCTGGTCAACGTGTGGTCGACGACCAAGACGCTGACCTCGCTCGCCGCGCTGGTCCTGGTGGACCGCGGTGCACTGGACGTCGACGCCCCGGTGGCCAAATACTGGCCGGAGTTCGCGGCGGGCGGCAAGGAGGGCGTGCTGGTCCGGCACCTGCTGAGCCACACGTCCGGCGTCTCCGGCTGGGCGGCGCCGTTCGACGCGGCGGACATCTTCGACTGGGAGCGCTCGACCGCGCACCTGGCGGCGCAGGAGCCGTGGTGGACCCCGGGCGAGGGCTCCGGCTACCACCTGCTGAACTTCGGTCATCTGGTCGGCGAGGTGGTCCGCCGGGTCGACGGGAGGCCGCTCAAGAGGTTCGTCGACGAGGAGATCGCGGGCCCGCTGGGCGCGGACTTCCGCATCGGCGCGCGGGAGGAGGACCGGGACCGCTGCGCGGAGATCATCCCGCCGCCTCCGCCGCCGGTCGACCAGAGCGCGATCGACCCGTCGAGCGTGCTGATGAGGACGCTGACGAGCGCGCCGCTGCGGGCGGAGATCGCCAACACGGAGCGGTGGCGTCGGGCCGACATCGGCGGGGCCAACGGTCACGGCGACGCGGCCTCGATCGCGCGGGTCCTCTCCGTGATCTCGCGCGGCGGCGAAGTCGACGGGGTGCGGCTGCTGTCGCCGGAGACGGTGAACCTGATCTTCCGCGAGCAGGCGCGGGGCGTGGACCGGGTGCTGGGCGTCCCCCTGCGCTGGGGCATCGGCTACGCGCTGCCGGAGCCGGCCGGGGTGCCGTTCATCCCGGAGGGCCGGATCTGCTTCTGGGGCGGCTGGGGCGGCTCGCAGATCGTCATGGACGTCGAGCGGAGGATGACCTTCTGCTACGTGATGAACGAGATGAAGGCGGGGCTGGTCGGCTCCGAACAGGGGGCGCAGTACCTCTCCGCCGTCTACGCGGCGGTCTGACGTTCACCTGGGGGGCGGCTTCCTGAGCCGTCCCCCGCCCATCGGCCGTCCGGGCCGGGTCAGAAGCCGCCGCCGAAGTCTCCGCCGCCCCCGAAGCCGCCGCCGTCGCCGAACCCGCCGCCGAAGTCACCGGAGTTGAAGTCGCCGCCGCTGAAGTCGCCGCCCTCGAACCCGCCGCCGTCGCCGTAGCCGCCGCCCCAGCCCGCGCCGTAGGCGGGTCCCGCCATCATGCCGCCGAGCATCGTGCCCATCAGCAGTCCCGGCAGCAGCGCGCCGCCGAAGTAGCCGCCGGCCCAGGGGCCGTAGACCGGGCCCGCGTCCCAGTAGGGACGGCGGGTGCCGTACCCGGTGTCGACCTCGCGGATCATCGGGTCGAGACCATCCGCCAGCCGCGCCTGGTCCGCGGCGCACACCGGCACGTCGCGCGCCGTGCCGCCGGGCGGCGTCCACCGCGCGTCGGCCACCGACGGCCCGTGCCGCGGGTCGAAGAAGCAGGGCGCGCGCCGCTCCGGCAGAGGGCGGCCCTCCCGCCGTGCGGCCAGCACGGCGAGCGCGAACCGGCCGTCCTCCAGGGTCTCGGTGACGCCCTTGACGTCCTCGGGCCGCTGGGCGGCGGCCATCTTCGTCTTGGCGTCCTCGTAACTGTCCAGCGCCCGCGCGTAGTCCGCGCGCATGGCGTCGTCGGCGCCCGGTTCGCCCGGGTGGAAGTCCAGTCGGTCGAGCTCCTCGCCGTAGGCGGTGATGTCCTCGTCCACGACGACCCGCAGCCGCTCCAGCGCCTCGCGCCGGTCCGCCTCGGCCCGGCGGCGGCTGCGGCGGGTGACCACCAGGGCGCTGCCACCGACCACCGCGGCGAGCGCGCCGACGGTCACCAGGGCGCCGACGCCGTTGGCCGCACCGGCCCCGCGCCCGTTCCAGCTGTCGGGTGCGGACCCGCTCATGGTGTCCAGCGCCCGGTCGGTGAAGTTGCTCAGCTGCTGCGGGGCCGGCTCGCCGTCCACGCTGCGGGCCAGGTTGCTCACGGCCTGGCGGGACATCACCGACGAGTCGGCCCGCGCGTCGAACCGGTCGCCCAGGCGTATGCCGTAGACGCCGGTGATGCCGGTGGCGGAGCGCAGGTCGCTGAAGATGTTGTCGGTCGGGTAGTCGGCGGGCAGGACCACCAGGAACACCGCGCGGTCCGCGTTCTCGATCCGGTCGGCGAGATCGGCCGCCTCGGCCTGCGACAGCTGGTCGGCGGCCTGCGGGTCGACGTAGACGGGGTTGTCCCGCAGGCGATCGCCGATCTCCTGGATGGACGTCGCGGCGGGGGCGGCGGCCGTGCGGGACTCCGCCGCGGCCACTGTCCCGGTGGGCGCGGCGGAGGCAAGGGGCACGCCGGTCGCCAGGCCGGCCGACGTGGTGAGCAGCGCTGCGGCTGCTATGGAGGCCGGTCGCCCGAGACGCCGGCTGGTCGGGGTGCCCTTCATACGTACGAAGGTACGCCCGATGACCCAAAAGGGTGAAATGGGTCACCGGTGAACCCCCGGCGCTCCGGGTCAGGCCGGCTCGACCCCCGCCCGCAGCAGGCCGTAGGTGTAGGCGTCGGAGAGCGCCTGCCAGGAGGCCGCGATCACGTTGTCGGCGACGCCGACCGTGGACCACTCGTTGCGGCCGTCGGAGGTGGAGATCAGCACCCGGGTCGTCGAGTCGGTGCCCGAGCGGCCCTCCAGGATGCGGACCTTGTAGTCGACCAGCCCGATCTTGGCCAGCTCCGGGTAGATCCGCTCCAGGCCCGCGCGCAGCGCCCGGTCCAGGGCGTTGACCGGGCCGTTGCCCTCGCCGGCGGCGTGGATGACCTCGCCCTTGGCGACCAGCTTGACGGTGGCCTCGTTGGCGTGGCTGCCGTCGGGGCGGTCCTCGGTGATGGCGCGCCAGGAGTCCACCGCGAAATAGACCGGCAGCGTGCCCGCCTCGGCGCGCAGCAGCAGTTCGAAGCTGGCGTCGGCGGCCTCGTAGGTGTAGCCCTTGAGCTCGCGCTCCTTGACCCGCTCGACGACCCGCCCGACCAGCTCCCGGTCGTCGCCGAGGTCGATGCCGAGCTCCTTGCCCTTCAGCTCGACGGAGGCCCGGCCGGCCATGTCGGAGACGAGCATCCGCATGGTGTTGCCGACCTGCTCGGGGTCGATGTGCTGGTACAGGTCCGGGTCGACCTTGATCGCGGAGGCGTGCAGTCCGGCCTTGTGGGCGAAGGCGGAGAGGCCCACGTAGGGCTGGTGGGTGGAGGGCGTGAGGTTGACGACCTCGGCGATGGCGTGGGAGATCCGGGTCATCTCACGGAGCCTGCCCTCGGGCAGGACCCGCTTGCCGTACTTGATCTCCAGCGCGGCGACCACCGGGAAGAGGTTGGCGTTGCCGACCCGCTCGCCGTAGCCGTTGGCCGTGCACTGCACGTGGGTGGCGCCGGCGTCGACGGCGGCCAGGGTGTTGGCGACGGCGCAGCCGGTGTCGTCCTGGGCGTGGATGCCCAGGCGCGCTCCCGTGTCGGCGAGGACGGTGGCGACGACGGCGTGGATCTGCGCGGGCAGCAGGCCGCCGTTGGTGTCGCACAGGACGACCACGTCGGCGCCGGCCTCGGAGGCGGCGCGCACCACGGCCTTGGCGTACTCGGGGTTGGCCCGGTAGCCGTCGAAGAAGTGCTCGCAGTCGACGAAGACCCGGCGGCCGGCCGCCCTGAGGTGGGCGACGGTGTCGCGGACCATCTCGAGGTTCTCGTCCAGGGTGGTGCGCAGCGCCAGCTCGACGTGCCGGTCGTGGGCCTTGGCGACCAGGGTGATCACCGGGGCGCCGGAGTCCAGGAGCGCCTTGACCTGCGGGTCCTCGGCGGCGGAGCCGCCGGCCCGGCGGGTGGCTCCGAAGGCGACCAGCTGCGCGTGCCGGAAGTCGATCTCCTCGCGGGCGCGGGCGAAGAACTCGGTGTCCCGCGGGTTGGCGCCCGGCCAGCCGCCCTCGATGAATCCCACGCCGAACTCGTCCAGGTGCCGTGCGATGGCGAGCTTGTCGGAGACGGTGAGGTTGATGCCCTCCCGCTGGGCTCCGTCGCGCAGCGTGGTGTCGAAGACGTGGAAGGCGTCGTCGGGTCGGCTGGTTTCCGTCATGGCAGGAACTCCTGAACTGGTCGTCTCGGTCGGACCGGAAGAACCGGCTCCACCGCCCCCGACGCTCGCGCGCCCTCCGTCCCGGCCGTGGGTGGGGCCGAAACAAAGAAAACCCCTCGCGGGTGCGAGAGGTCTGCGCGCGGGTCGACGACGAGGGTGACCACGCGTACGGGGTGCGTACGGGCGGTCACTGCGGACCGGCGCGCCTGCTGCCGATAATCATGGCGAACGAGGGCACATCGCCAGTCTGGCACAGGTTGCGCGGCCTCAAACCGGGTGTCTCAGGATCCGGGCGAACCGTCCCACCACGCGAAGCGGCCCCGGGGAGCGCAGCGCGCTTCCCGGGGCCGCCGGGCGGTTGGTCCGCCGGACCACCGTCGGTCCGCCGTTCGCGGTCTCAGCAGACCTTGTGCATCCAGCCGTGCTTGTCCTCGGCGGTGCCGCGCTGGATGTCCAGCAGGGCGTCGCGCAGGCGCAGGGTGACCTCGCCGGGCTCGCCGGTGCCGTGCTTCCACTCCGTGCCGCTGCTGCGCTTGACCGTGCCGACCGGGGTGATCACGGCGGCGGTGCCGCAGGCGAAGACCTCACGGAGGGCGCCGCTCTGCGCGTCGGCCTGCCACTGGTCGACGGAGACCTTGCCCTCCTCGGGGGCGAGGCCGAGGTCGGCGGCCACCCGCAGCAGGGAGTCACGGGTGACGCCCTCGAGGATGGAGCCGCTGAGGGCCGGGGTGACGATCCGGTCCTCGTAGACGAAGTACAGGTTCATGCCGCCGAGCTCCTCGATCCACCGGCGCTCGATGGCGTCGAGGTAGCAGACCTGGTCGCAGCCCACCTTGGCGGCCTCGGCCTGGGCCATCAGGGAGGCGGCGTAGTTGCCGCCGGTCTTGGCGTCGCCCATGCCGCCGGGGACCGCGCGCACGTGCTCCTCGGCGACCCAGATGGAGACCGGCTTGACCCCGCCGGGGAAGTACGCGCCGGCCGGGGAGGCGATGACCAGGAACAGGTACTCCTTGGCCGGCCGGACGCCCAGCCCCACCTCGGTGGCGATCATGAACGGGCGCAGGTACAGCGAGTCCTCGCCGCCGTGCGCCGGGACCCATGCCTCGTCCTGCCGGACCAGCGCGTCGCACGCCTCGATGAAGGTCTCGACCGGGAGCTCCGGCATGGCCAGCCGGCGGGCGGATGCCTGGAAGCGCAGGGCGTTCTTCTCGGGGCGGAAGATGCCCACCGAGCCGTCGGCGCGGCGGTAGGCCTTGAGCCCCTCGAAGATCTCCTGCGCGTAGTGCAGGGTCATGTTGGCCGGGTCGAGGGAGAGCGGGCCGTAGGGGACGAGCTCGGCGTCGTGCCAGCCGCGGCCCTCGGTCCACTTGACCGACACCATGTGGTCGGTGAAGTGGCGGCCGAACCCGGGGTTGGCCAGGACGGCCTCCCGCTCGGCCGCGGGCAGCGGGTGCGAGGTGGGCTTGAGCTCGATCGTGGGCGTCGTCGTCATCAGCAGAACTGTCCTTCACCGTTGTAGTGACGGGCCGCGTCTCCGCTCGTGCTTCCCGCCGTCGTCGGACGTCCCTCAGGACGCCCGGTCGGCACGTTCTGGCGATGATCGAACGCGACTCCACGTCCGATTATCGCAAGAGGGTGCCCGGTGAAGGACGGTGCGGTGGTACGACCCTGCGTTTCGATGGTGGCACCCGGCGGGACATGGCGGAAGCCGCCGGGTGCGAGGTGCGTCCCGGCGGCTTTCGTAGGTGGGCGGCCGGGGGCTAGCCGGCTACTCGTGCGGCGAGCGCGTCGCCGATCTCCTCGGTGGAGCGGGCGGGCAGGCCCACGCGCTCGACCAGGTCGGCGGCGACCGCGTCGTCGATGCGCGCGGCCTCGGCGTCCAGGCCGAGGTGGCGCAGCAGGAGGGCGACGGACAGGACGGTGGCCGTGGGGTCGGCCTTGCCCTGGCCGGCGATGTCCGGGGCCGAGCCGTGGACCGGCTCGAACATGGACGGGTACTGGCCGCTCGGGTTGATGTTGCCCGAGGCGGCCACGCCGATTCCGCCGGAGACGGCGGCGGCGAGGTCGGTGACGATGTCGCCGAAGAGGTTGTCGGTGACGATCACGTCGAACCGCTCCGGCTGGGTGACCAGGTAGATGGTCGCCGCGTCGACGTGCATGTACTCGGTGGTGACCTCGGGGAACTCCTGGGCGACACGGTTGAACACGTCGGTCCACAGGTGACCGGCGAAGGTCAGCACGTTGTTCTTGTGGATGAGCGCCAGCTTCTTGCGCGGGCGGGCCTGGGCGCGGGCGAAGGCGTCGCGGACCACGCGCTCGACACCGTAGGCGGTGTTCACCGAGACCTCGGTGGCCACCTCGTGCTCGGTGCCCTTGCGGATGGTGCCGCCGTTGCCCGTGTAGGGGCCCTCGGTGCCTTCGCGGACGACCACGAAGTCGATCTCCGGCTCGCCGGCCAGCGGGGTGGCGACACCCGGCAGCAGCTTGGACGGGCGGAGGTTGACGTGGTGGTCGAAGGCGAAGCGGAGCTTGAGCAGGAAGCCGCGCTCCAGCACGCCGGACGGCACGGAGGGGTCGCCGATGGCGCCGAGCAGGATGGCGTCGTGCCCCTTGAGCGCGGCCAGGTCGTCGTCGGTGAGGGTCTCACCGGTAGCGTGGTAGCGGCGGGCGCCGAAGTCGTACTCCGTGGTCTCCAGCTTCACATCCTGCGGGAGGACGGCGGAGAGGACCTTCAGGCCTTCGGCCACGACTTCCTGCCCGATGCCGTCACCGGGAATCACTGCGAGATCGATGCTGCGAGACATGTCGGCACCTTAGTGCGTTGTCCCAAGGGGTGGCACGCGCCGTCCGCGATGCGGACAACGGACCCCTCGGGGGCTGGTCGTGCGGCCTGCTCAGTGGCCGGTCGCGCCGCCGTTGTCACGGCGGTCGAGGGCGCGCTGGAGGGCGGCCGCGGCGTTGCGGCGGTCGGCGTCGGCCGGCCGGGAGCGGCGGGCGCGGGAACGGGCGGCGGAGTGGGCGTGCTGGACTGCGGTGGTCTCGGGCATGACGCGTCGGCTCCTTCGGAGGAAGAGTGGCGGAAGCGCCGGAAGGGGCGGGGAGCGTCACGCCGCAGGGGTGGCCTGCGCGGGGGCGTGGCTCGCCAACGCCGTTCGCCGGATGGGGCGACATGTTCGGCTCCTACAAAGCTAGGCGAGCCGAGCGCCGTTGTCTCCACCATTAGTCGGACGTCCTACTATCCGAGACAGATGCCACCCCAACGGGCTCAGATGTGCACAAGGGGCCCACCCGGCAGGCGGACCCCGGCAGGCGGCGGGCGGTGCGAAAAGGGCTCCGCCCCCGCCTCGTGGGGGAGAGGCGGGGGCGGAGCGGTCCGGTGCGAGCGGTCAGCCCATGTGCGGGTAGCCGTACTCGGTCGGCGCGACCAGGGTCTCCTTGATGGCCCGGGTCAGGGTCCAGCGCTGCAGGTTCTGCGGGGCGCCGGCCTTGTCGTTGGTGCCGGAGGCGCGGCCGCCGCCGAACGGCTGCTGGCCGACCACGGCGCCGGTCGACTTGTCGTTGATGTAGAAGTTGCCCGCCGCGTAGCGGAGCTTGTCCATCGTGTACGCGGCCGCGGCGCGGTCGCCGGAGATGACCGAGCCGGTGAGGGCGTAGTCGGAGGCCGACTCCATCTGGGTCAGCATCTCCTCGTACTTGTCGTCCTCGTAGACGTGGACGGCAAGGATCGGACCGAAGTACTCGGTGGTGAACACCTCGTTCTCCGGGTCGGTGCACTCGATGACGGTCGGACGCACGAAGTACCCGACCGAGTCGTCGTAGGTGCCGCCGGCCACGATCGTGCAGGCGTCGTCGGCCTTGGCGCGGTCGATGGCCGCCTTGTTCTTGGCGAAGGCGCGCTCGTCGATCACGGCGCCGAGGAAGTTCGACAGGTCGGTGACGTCACCCATCGTGATGCCGTCGACCTCGGCCGCGAACTCCTCCTTGAACCCGTCGTTCCAGATGGAGGCCGGGATGTAGGCGCGCGAGCTGGCGGAGCACTTCTGGCCCTGGTACTCGAAGGAGCCGCGGGTCAGCGCGGTCTTCAGCACGGCGCGGTCGGCGCTCGGGTGGGCGACGACGAAGTCCTTGCCGCCGGTCTCGCCGACCAGGCGGGGGTAGGCGCGGTAGTTCTCGATGTTGGCGCCGACCGTCTTCCACAGGTGCTGGAAGGTCTTCGTCGAGCCGGTGAAGTGGATGCCGGCCAGGTCGCGGTGGTTCAGCGCGACCTCCGAGACCGCGATGCCGTCACCGGTGACCAGGTTGATGACGCCCTTGGGCAGACCGGCCTCCTCCAGCAGGCGCATGGTGAGGACGGCGGCGTGGGTCTGCGTCGGGGACGGCTTCCACACCACGACGTTGCCCATCAGCGCGGGCGCGGTCGGCAGGTTGGCGGCGATGGCCGTGAAGTTGAACGGCGTGATCGCGTAGACGAAGCCCTCGAGCGGGCGGTGGTCCAGCCGGTTCCAGACGCCCGGGGAGTTGGCCGGGGGCTGCTCGGCGAGGATCTGGCGCGCGTAGTGCACGTTGAAGCGCCAGAAGTCGACCAGCTCGCAGGGGGTGTCGATCTCGGCCTGCTGGGCGGTCTTGCCCTGGCCGAGCATGGTGGAGGCGGCCAGCGTCTCGCGCCACGGACCGGACAGCAGCTCGGCGGCGCGCAGGATGATGGCGGCGCGGTCGTCGAAGGACATGGCGCGCCAGGCCGGGGCGGCGGCCAGGGCCGCGTCGATGGCGTCCTGGGCGTCCTGCTCGGTGGCGTGACGGCCGGTGCCGATGACCGCCTGGTGGTTGTGCGGCTGGACGACCTTGAACTCCTCGCCGCCACCGAGGCGCTTGACGCCGCCGATGGTCATCGGGAGCTCGATCGGGTTGTCGGCCAGCTCCTTGAGCTTGGCCTCCAGCCGGGAGCGCTCGGCCGAGCCGGGGGCGTAGCCGTGCACCGGCTCGTTCACGGGCGTGGGGACCTGGGTCACAGCGTCCATGGGTTCCTTCTCCTTGTGAGAGCTCTGAGCGGTGGGTGCGGTCGGGCGGTGCGGGGCTCAGCCCTTGCTGACCATCGAACGCAGGAAGAACCGGAGGTTCGACGGCTTCTCCGCGAGACGGCGCATGAAGTAGCCGTACCAGTCGGTGCCGTACGCGGTGTAGACACGCATCCGGTGACCCTCGGCGGCGAGACGCAGCGATTCGTCGCCGCGGATGCCGAACAGCATCTGAAACTCGTACTCGTCCATCTTGCGCCCTGCGCGGCGCGCGAGCTCCTGTCCGATGGAGATCATCCGCGGGTCGTGCGAACCGATCATGGGGTAGCCGTCGCCCTCCATGAGGATCTTCATGATCCGCACGTACGCCTTGTCGATCTCGGCCTTCGACTGGTAGGCCACCTCGGCGGGCTCCTTGTAGGCGCCCTTGACGATGCGCACCCGGCTGCCGCTCGCCGCGAGAGCGCGGGCGTCCTCCTCGGTGCGGTACAGCATCGCCTGGATCACGCAGCCGGTCTGCGGGAAGTCCTCGCGCAGCCAGGCGTGGGTGGCCAGCATCTTGTCGATGGTGGTGTGGTCCTCGGCGTCCAGGGTGACCGTGGTGCCGATCGCGGCGGCGGCCTCGACGACCGGGCGGACGTTGGCGCGGGAGAGCTCGACGCCGTTCTCCAGGTCCTGGCCGAACATCGACAGCTTGACGGACATCTCGACGCGGGCGCCGAGCTCCATCTCCTCAAGGCTGGCGATCAGCTCCAGGTAGGCGTCGCGGGCCGCCTCGGCCTGCTCGGGCGTGGTGATGTCCTCGCCCACCACGTCCATGGTGAGCTCCAGGCCCTGCTCGGTGAGCTCGCGGACGATGGGCAGGACGTCGCCGACGGTCTCGCCGGGGATGAACCGGTCGACGACCTGCTTGGTGCCCGGGGCCGCGGTGACCAGACGACGCATCCTGTCGCTGCGCGAGGCGGCGAGAATCACGGGACCCAGCACGGGGACCTCCTGGAAATACGAAAGTGACGAGGGCGTGGACCGCCGATTCGAACGGTAGGGATCCAGGTTCCGTTTCACCTATCGACACCTGTCACGGATCGACGCCTTTCCTCTCAGACATCTGTATGAAGAGGGAGGACAATGGAGCCGTGAAACCGGACTACCAGGAACTGGTCGACGAGATCTCCGCCCTGCTGGGCGTGCCGGCCACCCTCGAGGGGCGCGACTTCGGTCTGATCGCCTTCGGGGTGCACGACGGCCTCGGCGACGAGGCGGCGCTGGACCCCGTGCGGACCAGGACCATCCTGGCGCGCAGCTCGTCAGCACAGGTCAGGGCCTGGTTCGAGGGCTTCGGCATCGCCCGGGCGACGGGTCCGGTGCGGATCCCTCCGGCGCCGGAGGCGGGAGTGCTGCGGGGCCGGATCTGCCTGCCGGCCCGCTCCCGGGACGTCGTCCAGGGGTACGTCTGGCTGCTGGAACCGGACCCGGGCCCCACCGAGGCCCAGCTGGCGGCGGCCATGCGGGTCGCCGGGCGGATCGGCGCGCTGCTCGCCGAGGAGGCGTCCGCCGAGGACGCGGTGACCCGGGAGTTCCGCCGGGTCCTGGAGAGCGGCGGGGAGGGGCGGGAGCGGGAGACGGCGCTGGGCGCGCTCCGGTCGGCCCTCGGGCCGGACGCGGGCGACCTGTACACCGTGCTGTGCGTGACGCCGTGGACCGAGGAGGAGCCGCCGTCGGCGCGCCGGGTGCCGGGCACCGCGGCGGCCGTCGCGGCACCGCTGACCGGCGGCCCGCAGATGCTGGCGCTGCTGGTGCGGGTGCGCACCGGCGCGGAGGTGCCGGCCTCGGTGCTGACCGCCGCGGCCCGGCTGGCGCCCGGCTCCGCGGCCGGGGTGGGCGGGCCGCGGCGCGGGGCCGGGGAGACGGGCGAGCTGTGGGACCAGGCGCTGGCCGCAGCCCGCGCCGTCACGGCGGAGCCGCGTCTGGGGCCGGTGGCGCAGTGGTCGGCGATCGGCCCGTACCGCCTGCTCACCCGGCTTCCCGCGGGCGCGGCCGAGGACACGGCGCTGCGCGAGCTGCTCGACCGTCCGGAACTCGCCCGCACGGTCGAGGTCTACCTCGACCACGCCGGCCAGGCGGGCCGCACCGCAGCCGCCCTGGGCATCCACCGGCAGACGCTCTACTACCGGCTCTCCCGCGTGGAGCAGCTCACCGGCCTCGACCTCGACGACGGCGAGCACCGCCTGCTGCTCCACATGGGCGTCAAGGCCGCCCGCCTCTGACCGCCGGCTCCGGGCGGCCACCGGTCAGCGCTCCTGTGCGGGCGGGCCGCCGACCAGCCGGAACAGGCCGTCCGTGAGCTGATCGCCGGTCGGGGCGAGGGCGGGGTCCAGCGAGTGCTGGGCGATCATGCCCGCGAGCAGCACCATGATCAGGCTTCCGACGGTGTCGGTCGTCTCATCGTCGAGGCTCTCCTCCGGAAGCCCCAGCAGCAGCGCGGCGAGGCCGCGGCCGCCCTCCCGCTGGGCAGCGACCAGGTTGCGGGTGATCTCCGGGAACCGGTCCCCCATGGTGATGACCTCGATGCTGAGGTGCCAGACCGCGTCGGGCCGGTCGAACGACTCGACGACCGTCGTCAGCACCTTCCGGATCCGCTCCGGCGAGCCCGGAGCCGTCCCGGCCGCGGCGGCCTCCCAGTCGAAGTGCTCGGCCTGTTCCTCCATCAGCCCCACGTACGCCTGGGCGAGCAGGGCGTCCTTGGACCCGTAGTGGTAGCCGATCGACGCCAGGTTGGCCCCCGACTCCCGCACGATGTCGCGCGCGGTGGTCCGGGCGAAACCCTTCTCCCGCAGACAGCGCTTGGCGCCGTCGAGCAGATCCTCACGATGACCCATGTGCCCACCTTATCCGTCCCTGTACAGGCGTCCCTGACGCCTGTCTTATACAGGCGTCATAGACAAGCGTATAAGACGCGTGTACCGTCACTGCCATGACGACGACAACGCCTTCTCCGGCCCGGGCCGGACGCCGTGAGTGGACCGCGCTGGCGGTCCTGATGCTGCCGCTGCTGCTGGTCTCGATGGACGTCTCGGTCCTGTTCTTCGCGATCCCCGCGATCAACGCGGACCTCGCGCCCACCGGCACCGAGCAGCTCTGGATCTTCGACATCTACGCCTTCGTCCTGGCCGGCCTGCTGATGACCATGGGCTCGCTCGGCGACCGCATCGGCCGCCGGAGGCTGCTGCTGTTCGGGGCGGCGGCGTTCGGCGCGGCCTCGCTGGTCGCCGCCTACGCCGACAGCGCGCAGACGCTGATCGCCGCGCGCGCCGTCCTCGGCATCGGCGGGGCCACCCTGATGCCGTCCACCATGGCGCTGCTGCGCACGATGTTCACCGACCCGGGCCAGCGCGCCCAGGCGATCGGTGTGTGGAGCGCGGTGATGACCGGCGGCGTCGCGCTCGGCTCGGTGATGAGCGGCCTGCTGGTGGAGTTCTTCTGGTGGGGCTCGGTGTTCCTGGTCAACCTGCCCGCCATGGCGCTGCTGCTGGTCCTCGGTCCGGTGGTGCTGCCGGAGTCCAAGGACCCCACGCCGGGCCGGTTCGACCTGCTGAGCGTGCCGCTCTCGCTGGCGGCGGTACTGCCGCTCATCCACGGCGTCAAGGAGTTCGCCTCCCACGACTGGGAGCCCGAGCAGGGCGCGTTCCTCGGGGCCGGACTGCTGTTCGGGGCGCTCTTCGTGTGGCGTCAGAGGAGGGCGGCCTCCCCGATGATCCCGCGCGGCCTGTTCCGCTCGCGCGGCTTCGGCCCGGCGGTGGCGCTCAACGCCGTCTCCGCGCTGGGCATGATGGGCTCCTCCTTCTTCACCACGCAGTACCTGCAGTCGGTGCTGGGCATGAGCGCCCTGGAGGCCGCCCTGTGGTCGCTGGCGCCCTCCCTGCCGATCGGCGCCGCCGCGCCGGCCGCCGCCGCGGCGGTCCAGAAGGGCGTGCCCCGGGTCCACGTGGTCACCGCCGGATTCGCCGTCGCCGCCGCCGGTTACGCGCTGTTCGCCGCCCCCGGGACCGACTCGCTGGTGCTGATCCTGGTCGCCGCGGGGGTGCTGGCCTGCGGCATCGTCCTGGTCATGTCGCAGATGACGGACCTGGCGCTGGGCGCCGCGCCGGTGGACAAGGCGGGCACCGCCTCCTCCGTGCTGGAGACGGGCGCGGAGTTCGGTGGCGCGCTGGGCATGGCCGTGCTGGGGTCCGTGGGCACCGCCGTGTACCGGGACGCCATGCCGGCCTCGGCCCCGGGGACGGCACGGGAGACCCTCGGCGGCGCGCTGGCCACCGCCGCCGAACTGCCCGGCCGGGCGGGCGAGGCGCTGGCCCAGGCGGCGCGGGCGGCGTTCACCGACAGCATGCACGTGGCGGGCCTGACCGGTGCGGCGCTGCTCACCGTGGCCGCGGTGGCGGCCGCGCTCACCCTCCGCGGGATCCGGCCGGCCGCCGACTGCGGCGACCGCGACTGAGCGGCCGGCCGGGAACAGGCCGGAGCGGGAACGGGCAGGAAGGGGACGTCACCGGTCTTCCGGGAAACGGGGAAGGACCCGTCCACCGCTTCACGCGGCGGGCGGGTCCTTCCCCGTGCCCCGAGGGGCGGTCGCTCAGGTGAGGTTGATGGCCCGGGCGGAGGTCGCGCCGATCTCCTCGGCCAGCTCCGACAGCACCGCCGCCGGCACCGTGTCGTCGACTGTCAGCACCGCGAGCGCCTCGCCGCCGGCCGCCGCACGGGCGACCTGCATGCCGGCGATGTTGACGCCGGACTCGCCGAGCACCCGGCCGACCGTGCCGACCACGCCGGGACGGTCCGCGTAGCGCAGCACCACCATGTGGTCGGTGAGCGCCAGGTCCACGTCGAACTCGCCGACGGCGACCAGCTTCTGGTGGTGCTTCGGCCCGGCCAGCGTGCCGGAGACCGACACCTCGGCGCCGTTGCCCAGGGTGCCGCGGACGGTGACCACGTTCCGGAAGTCCGGGGACTCGGAGCTGGTGGTCAGCCGCACCTCGACGCCGCGCTCCTGCGCGAACAGCGGGGCGTTGACGTAGGAGACGGTGTCCTCGACGACGTCCTCGAACACGCCCTTGAGCGCCGAGAGTTCCAGCACCTTGACGTCGTGCTGGGTGATCTCGCCGTACACCTCGACGTCGAGCCGCACCGCGACCTCACCGGCCAGCGCCGTGAAGATGCGGCCCAGCCGCTCGGCCAGCGGCAGACCCGGCTTGACGTCCTCGGCGATCACGCCGCCCTGGACGTTGACCGCGTCCGGCACCAGCTCGCCGGCGAGCGCCAGACGCACCGAGCGGGCGACGGCGATGCCGGCCTTCTCCTGCGCCTCGTCCGTGGACGCGCCGAGGTGCGGGGTGGAGACGACCTGGTCGAACTCGAAGAGCGGGGAGTCCGTGCAGGGCTCCTTCGCGTAGACGTCGAGGCCGGCGCCGGCCACCCGGCCCTCCTTGAGCGCCGAGTACAGCGCCTCCTCGTCGACGATGCCGCCGCGCGCGGCGTTGACGATGCGCACGGTCGGCTTGACCTTGCGCAGCGCCTCGTCGCCGATCAGGCCGAGCGTCTCGGGGGTCTTGGGGAGGTGGACGGTGATGAAGTCGGAGACCTCGAGCAGCTCGTCCAGCGTCAGCACCTTGACGCCCATCTGCGCGGCCCGGGCGGGCTGCACGTACGGGTCGTAGGCGACGACCTTCATGCCGAAGGCCGACATCCGCTGGGCGACCAGGGCGCCGATGCGGCCGAGGCCCACCACACCGAGGGTCTTCTCCGCCAGCTCGACGCCGGTGTACTTGTTCCGCTTCCACTCGCCGTTCTTGAGCGCGGCGTTGGCCTGCGGGATGTTGCGGGCCGTGGCGAGGAGCAGGCCGCAGGCCAGCTCGGCCGCGGTCACGATGTTCGAGGTGGGTGCGTTGACGACCATCACGCCGGCCTTGGTGGCGGCGGAGACGTCGACGTTGTCGAGGCCGACGCCCGCGCGGGCGACGACCTTCAGGCGGGACGCGGCGGCGATGGCCTCGGCGTCGACCTTGGTGGCCGAGCGGATCAGGATCGCGTCGACGTCGGCGATGGCCGGGAGCAGTTCGCTCCGGTCGGCTCCGTTGCAGTGCCGGATCTCGAAGTCCGGACCGAGCGCGTCGACAGTGGCGGGCGACAGCTCTTCAGCGATGAGTACGACAGGTTTCGAGCTCACGTGAGTCCTCAATTGCGTTGCGGACGGCCGTCCCGACGGCCGCAGGCGTGGAGGGGTGCTAGCCGCGTGGAAGACGCACGACGCTGTGGGCCTGACGCGTATGCAGTGCAGTGTAGTGGGGCCCCGGTCGTCGTCCCGCGCCCCTGCGGAAGGATCACCCGTCCGTGCGGTTTCCGCACGGACGGGAGAACGGGGCCGGAGCGGTGCTCCGGCCCCGCCGGGCGGCTCAGGCCTCCTCGTCCACCCAGCTCATGAGCTTGCGCAGCTCCTTGCCGGTGGTCTCCAGCAGGTGCTGGGAGTCCTGGTCCTTGTACTCGTTGTACTTCTTCAGACCGCCGTGGTACTCGTCCATCCACTGCTGCGCGAAGGTGCCGTCCTGGATCTCGGCGAGGACCTTCTTCATCTCGGCCTTGGTGGCGTCGGTGATGATCCGCGGGCCGGTGACGTAGTCGCCCCACTCGGCGGTCTCGGAGACCGACCAGCGCATCTTCTCCAGGCCGCCCTCGTACATGAGGTCGACGATCAGCTTCAGCTCGTGGAGGCACTCGAAGTAGGCGATCTCCGGCTGGTAGCCCGCCTCGGTGAGGGTCTCGAAGCCCGCCTTGACCAGCGCCGCGGTGCCGCCGCAGAGCACGGCCTGCTCGCCGAACAGGTCGGTCTCGGTCTCCTCGGTGAAGGTCGTCTTGATGACGCCGGCGCGGGTGCCGCCGATCGCCTTGGCGTACGACAGGGCCAGCGCGAAGGCGTTGCCGCTGGCGTCCTGCTCGACGGCCGCGATGCAGGGGACGCCGCGGCCCTCCTCGTACTGACGGCGCACCAGGTGGCCCGGGCCCTTGGGGGCGACCATGCAGATGTCGACGCCGGCCGGGGCCTTGATGAAGCCGAACCGGATGTTGAAGCCGTGGCCGAAGAACAGCGCGTCGCCGTCCTTCAGGTTGTCCTTGATGGACTCCTCGTAGACCTGCGACTGGATCGGGTCCGGGACCAGGATCATCACGACGTCGGCCTCGGCCGCGGCCTCGGCCGGGGTGACCACGCGCAGGCCCTGCTCCTCGGCCTTCGCCTTGGACCTGGAGCCCTCGTGCAGACCGACGCGGACGTCGACACCCGAGTCACGCAGCGACAGGGCGTGGGCGTGGCCCTGGCTGCCGTAGCCGATGACCGCGACCTTGCGGCCCTGGATGATGGACAGGTCGGCATCGGCGTCGTAGAACAGCTCGGCCACTTCGGTTCACTCCTAGTTGTGTCACAGGTGCTGCGCCCAGCGTATGACCGGGCGGCGGAAGAGGGCTGACGGTCTCGCCATGCGGGCGAGCCGGTGGTTCCTGAGGTGCGGAGCAGGTCAGGAGGCGCGCTCGACGGCGCGCAGCGAGCGGTCGGTGATCGACCGCGCGCCACGCCCTATGGCGATCGTCCCGGACTGCACCAGCTCCTTGATGCCGTAGGGCTCCAGCATCCGGAGCATGGCCTCGAGCTTGTCGCTGCCGCCGGTCGCCTCGATGGTGACGGCCTCCGGGGAGACGTCCACCGTCTTGGCGCGGAACAGGTCGACGATCTGGGTGATCTGCGAACGGGTCTCGTTGTCCGCGCGCACCTTGACCAGGACCAGCTGGCGCCGGACCGACTGGACCGGGTCCAGCTCGACGATCTTCAGGACGTTGACCAGCTTGTTGAGCTGCTTGGTGACCTGCTCGAGCGGCAGGTCCTCGACGCCGACCACGATGGTGATGCGGGAGATGTCGGGGTGCTCGGTGACGCCCACGGCGAGCGAGTCGATGTTGAACCCGCGGCGGGAGAAGAGCGCGGCGATCCGCGCCAGGATGCCCGGGGTGTTCTGCACCAGGACGGAGAGCGTGTGCTTCGACATGTCAGGTGTTCCTCGTCCCATCACTCTTCGTTGTCGCCGAAGTCGGGGCGGACGTCCCGTGCGGCCATGATCTCGTCGTTGGAGGTGCCGGCCGCGACCATCGGCCAGACCATCGCGTCCTCGTGGACGATGAAGTCCACGACGACGGGGCGGTCGTTGATGGAGTTGGCCTCCTCGATGACCTTGTCGAGGTCCTCGGGCGACTCGCAGCGGATGGCGTAGCAGCCCATCGCCTCGGACAGCTTGACGAAGTCGGGGACGCGGGTGCCGGCGCTCGGGCCCTTCTGGTCGGCACCGGGGCCGGAGTGCAGCACGGTGTTGGAGTAGCGCTGGTTGTAGAAGAGCGTCTGCCACTGGCGGACCATCCCCAGGGCGCCGTTGTTGATGACGGCGACCTTGATCGGGATGTCGTTCAGGGCGCAGGTGGTGAGCTCCTGGTTGGTCATCTGGAAACAGCCGTCGCCGTCGATCGCCCAGACCGCGCGCTCCGGCCGGCCGGCCTTGGCGCCCATCGCGGCGGGGACCGCGTAGCCCATGGTCCCGGCGCCGCCGGAGTTCAGCCAGGTGGCCGGGCTATCGTGCTGCAGGAAGTGGGCCGCCCACATCTGGTGCTGGCCGACGCCCGCGGTGAAGATCGTGCCCTCGGGGGCGAGCTGCCCGATCCGCTCGATGACCTGCTGCGGGGAGAGCGAGCCGTCGGAGGGCAGCTCGTAGCCCAGCGGGTAGTTCTCCCGCCACCGGTCCAGGTCGACCCACCAGGCGCCCAGGTCGGCGCGGTGCCCCTCGGAGTGCTCCTTCTGCACGGCCTGGACCAGGTCGGCGATCACCTCGCGGGCGTCGCCGACGATCGGGACGTCCGCCTCGCGGTTCTTGCCGATCTCCGCCGGGTCGATGTCCGCGTGGACGATCTTCGCGTGCGGGGCGAAGCTGTCCAGCTTGCCGGTGACGCGGTCGTCGAAGCGGGCGCCGAGGGCGACGATCAGGTCGGCCTTCTGGAGGGCGGTGACCGCGGCGACCGAGCCGTGCATGCCCGGCATGCCCAGGTGCTGCGGGTGGCTGTCGGGGAACGCGCCCAGCGCCATCAGCGTGGTGGTGACCGGCGCCGCGGTCAGCTCCGCGAGCACCTTCAGCTCGGCGGTGGCGCCGGCCTTGAGGACGCCGCCGCCGACGTAGAGCACGGGACGCTTCGCCGAGGTGATCAGCCGGGCGGCCTCGCGGATCTGCTTGGCGTGCGGCTTGGTCACCGGACGGTAGCCCGGCAGGTCGACGGCCGGGGGCCAGGAGAAGGTGGTCTTCGTCTGGAGGATGTCCTTCGGGATGTCGACCAGGACCGGGCCGGGGCGGCCGGTGGAGGCGATGTGGAAGGCCTCGGCGATGACCCGGGGGATCTCCTCGGCGCGGGTGACCAGGAAGCTGTGCTTGGTGATCGGCATGGTGATGCCGACGATGTCCGCCTCCTGGAAGGCGTCCGTCCCGATCGCCGCGGACACGACCTGCCCGGTGATCGCGACCAGCGGCACCGAGTCCATGTTGGCGTCGGCGATCGGGGTGACCAGGTTGGTGGCGCCCGGTCCCGAGGTGGCCATGCAGACGCCGACCTTGCCGGTGGCCTGCGCGTAACCGGTGGCCGCGTGGCCGGCGCCCTGCTCGTGCCGGACCAGGACGTGGCGCACCCGGGTGGAGTCCATCATCGGGTCGTACGCCGGAAGGATCGTGCCGCCGGGAATGCCGAAGACCGTGTCGACCCCTACCTCCTCGAGCGAGCGGATGAGCGACTGGGCGCCCGTGACGTGCTCGGTCGGCGACTGCTGGAGTCCTCCGTTGCGGGGCCGCGGCTGCGGATGGTGGGCCCCGGTGGCCTGCTCGGTCATCGGCATTCTCTTCTCGATGCGAGGTGGTGTGTGCGAGCTTTTCGCGAGTTCTGTTCTCTGGGCGCGTCGCCCCCGTGCAACAAAAAACCCCTCGTGCCGTGAGGCAAGCGAGGGGAGCGCGTCGGGCGGTAGGGCGCTGGATCTCCGGTTCTCCTCCGGAGGTCCAGCTCAGCCGACGCGCTGTCCAAGTACGAGAATTCGGGTGCGCATGACCTTGACCCTCCCCCCGACGCCTGTCGGGTGTCAAGTGGGTGGGACGACGGTCTCACTATGTGGCCGAAGACCGCCGTACTGCCAGCCTCCGTACGGCACTCCCCCGGCCCGTGCGGGAGGCAGCGGAGGGCGGTTGCCGGGGCCGCCGCCCGGACCGGCCGTGGACGGCGCCGTACGGCCCGCGGAGGAGGCGCGGTGCGCCCCCGGGCCGCCGGGCCTGCCGCTGCCGCCCGCGCCGTGCCGGACGACGTCGGGCGGGACCGGACAGCGCCCCTCGGTGAGCGCCCGGCGGATGCGGTACTCGTCCAGCGGCGCGGAGAAGGCGCCGCCCATGCCGTGGGTGCAGCCCATGGCCCGCAGCACGCTCACCTGGTCGGGCAGGTCCACACCGTCGGCCACCGTCTGCATCCCGAGATCGGCGGCGATCCTCAGCAGACCACTGGTGATCTTGTAGAGGCGGGCCGACTCCACCACGCCCTCGACCATGCTCCGGTCGAGCTTGACGACCTCCACCGGCAGCCGCCGCAGCGCCGTGACGCCGCCGAAGCCCACGCCGAAGCCGTCCAGGGCGAAGCGGACGCCGAGGCGGCGCAGCACCTTCAGGCGGCTCTCCAGCTCGTCCAGGTCGGTGCCGGGTCCGAGCTGGGTGAGCTCGATCATCAGGGACCCGGGCGCGAGCCCGTGCCGGGTCAGCAGCTCCTCTATGGAGGTGAGCGTCTGCGACCGGTCCAGCAGGCGCCGGGCCGCCATGCGGACCGAGACCGGCACGCGCAGGCCGGCGCGGGACCGGTCGGCGGCCTGGACGACGGCCTCCTCCAGCATCCAGCGGCCGAGCGCCGCCGTCCGGTCGCCCTCCTCGGCGACCCGCAGGAACTCCGCGGGGGTGAAGAGCGAGCCCTGCCCCGACCGCCAGCGGGCCTGCGCCGACAGGGCCGTGATCCGGCCGTCGGACAGCGCGACCACCGGCTGGTGGAGGAGCGCGAACTCCTTGCGGTGCAGAGCGGTGCGCAGACGGGCGGCGACCTCGGCCCGGCGCACCACGTCCTGCTGCATCTGGGGCGCGTACAGCTCGACCCGGTCCTTGCCGGCCGCCTTGGCCCGGTACATCGCCAGGTCCGCGTTGCGCAGGAGCTCGCCCGCGCCGAGACCCGGCTCCGCGAAGGCGACGCCGATGGAGGCGGCCACCCGGACGTCGTTGCCCTCGATGTCGTACGGCTGGGAGAGCCGGAGCCTCAGCCGGTCGGCCAGCTCCACGATGTGCCGTTCGCGGGCGGCCCGCTCGCTGACGCCGTCGCCGATGATCAGCGCGGCGAACTCGTCGCCGCCGAGCCGGGCGGCGGTGTCGCCCTTGCGGACGGCCTCGTGCAGCCGGCGGGCCGCCTGGATCAGGAGCTCGTCCCCGGCCTGGTGGCCGATGGTGTCGTTGACCGCCTTGAAGCCGTCCAGGTCGATGAAGAGCACCGCGGTGCCCTGGTCGGAGGTCCGGCGGCCGGCGAGCGCCTGCCCGACGCGCCGGGTGAACAGGGCCCGGTTGGGCAGGTCGGTGAGCGGGTCGTGCTCCGCGTTGTGCTGCAACTGGGCCTGGAGGCGGACGCGTTCGGTGACGTCCCGGCTGTTGAGGATGAGGCCGCCCTGGTGCCGGTTGACCGTCGACTCGACGTTGAGCCAGCCTCCGCCGCCGGACCGGAAGCGGTATTCGATCCGGGTGGTGGGGTCGTCGGGCGGGCCGGCGGCCAGGAAGCGGCGCAGTTCGTGCAGGACGCCCGGCAGGTCCTCGGGGTGGATCAGCGCGGCCAGCTCACGGCCGACCAGCTCCTGCGGACGGAGGCCGTAGACGCCCTGGGAGGCGTCGCTGACGTACTTCAGGCGACCGGTGGGGGCCGCGATCATGATGACGTCGCTGGAGCCCTGCACCAGGGACCGGAAGTGGTTCTCCTTCTCGGCCAGCTTCTGGGTGAGCGCCATGTTGTCCATCAGCATGATGCCCTGCCGGACGAGCAGCGCCAGGACCACGGCGCCCGCGGTGAGCAGCACGACCTGGTCCACGCTGCGGCCGGCCAGGACGTTGTAGAGGATGCCCAGGGTGCAGACGGCGGCGGCCAGGTAGGGCAGCAGCGCGGCCAGCGATCCCGCTATGGGCCGCGTCGGCTCGTAGTAGCCCGCCTCCACACCCGGCGCCGGGGGACCCGGGATGGAGGGGCAGGGGCCGGCGGGGGCCGCCGCGGGCCCGGCCGTGGGCCCCGGGGCGGCGGACTCGCCCGGTGGTTCCGCCCCGGCCGCGCGGCGCCTCGGCGACGGCGCCGGCCCGGGCCCCCAGGTGCGGCCGCCCCGGCGCGGCCGGTCGCCACCGCGGCCGTCCTGCTCGCGCGAGGAGGCGGCGGCCCAGGGGGCGTAGGCGAGCAGCAGCGAGCCGGCGAACCAGCCGGCGTCGAGCAACTGTCCGGAGCGGTAGCTCTGGTGGAGCAGGGGCGAGGTGAACAGGGCGTCGCAGACCACGGTCAGCGCGAGGGCGCCGACCGCGGTGTTGACGGCGACGCGGTTGGCCGCGGTGCGCCGGAAGTGCAGCGCGAGGACCACGCTCACCAGCGCGATGTCCAGTATCGGATAAGCCAGTTGGAAGGCGGCGTGCGCGACACCCTGGTCGGCCGCGCCGGCCTTGCGGCTCAGGGCCAGGCTCCAGGAGAGCGTCAGCAACGAGCCGCCGATCAGCCAGGCGTCGAGCACCAGACAGACCCAGCCCGCCCTGGTCAGCGGGCGCCGCGCCAGCATCAGCAGGCCGAGGATGGCGGGCGGGGCGAAGCACAGGAAGAAGAGGTCGGCGAGGCTGGGCCGCGGCATCTCCGCCTCGAGCACGACCTCGTACCAGCCCCAGACGAGGTTGCCCAGGCTGGCCATGGCCGAGGAGAGGGCGAACAGCAGCCACGCCGGGCGGACTTCGTCGCCCTGGCGGCGGGAGTAGAGGAAACAGGAGACGGCCGCGGCCGCGCCGGCGGCGCTCAACCCGAAGTCCCCCATCACCAGGGCCGCGCGGGGCGAGCCCCAGCCCGTCGCGGAGCCCAGTGCGTAGCCCGCGCACACGACGGCGAGGAGGAGCAGCGGCGCCAGCGCCGCTGCCCGGCGCAGCCCGGTCTCCGTCCGGGACGGGACGGACGCGGCCGACGGCAGGCGCGGCTCCTGGGCCGCACACCCTCCGCCGTCGAGCACGGGCGGGGAGAGGGACGGGGAGCTCACCGGGGCCTCCCGCAGGCGCCGGGGCGGCGGGCGGCACTCGATCGGCGACGGAAGGCCCGGGCGTGCGCCGTCGCGCACCTGGGTCCCCGACGGCGGCCCAGCGGCGCCGAGTTGCGGGTCGCGGCGCGGCAGGCCGCGGCATGATGGGTCCGTGGTCCGGTCGCTCGGCCGTACATCGCCCGTCGCCCCCCTCGCAGTTCGGTCCAGAACCTCTCCGGCGCCCCGGTGCGCGGCGCAGCCCCCGAGTGACGATACACCAGCATCGTCACTCAGGGACATACTTCATCTACTCTCCGTGATGACGTACGGAAGTTCGGAACGTTCCGCATCCACGGGACAGCGGAGAGTACCCGAACTGGACCGGACCATGCGTCAGGGACCGGTCGTCAGCATCACATTGCGCAGGGGGCGTCCGTCGGCGAACCGTGACAACTGGTCCACCAGCAGCCTCTTGGCCCTCGGGGCGAACGCACTGGTGGGGCCGCCGACGTGAGGGCTGATCAGAACTCCGGGCGCGGTCCACAGAGGGTGGCCGGGCGGCAGCGGCTCGGGGTCCGTGACGTCCAGGGCGGCCCGGAGCCGGCCGGTCCGCACCTCCGCGAGCAGGGCCTCCGTGTCCACCACCGGACCGCGCGAGACGTTCACCAGCAGGGCCCCGTCCTTCATCCCGGCCAGGAACTTCGCGTCCACCATGCCCCGGGTGGCCTCGGTGAGCGGGGTGAGCAGTACCACCACGTCCGCCTCCGGCAGGAGCCCCGGGAGCTCGGAGAGCGGATGCACCGGGCCGCGCGCCGTGGCGCGGGCGGAGCGCGCGACGCGCACCACCCGCGCGACCTCGAAGGGCACGAGCCGGTCCTCGACCGCCGAGCCGATGGCTCCGTAGCCGACGATCAGCACGGTCCGGTCGGCGAGCGCGGGCCGGAAACCGCCCAGCCACTCCCCCCGTTCCTGGGCGCGCGCGAAGTCGGGGATGCCGCGCAGCTGGGCGAGGACCAGGGCCAGGGTGAGTTCCGCGGTGCTGGCGTCGTGGACGCCGCGGGCGTTGCAGACCTGGACGCCGCCGGGCAGCGAGGCGAGTCCCGCCTCGATGTGGTCGATGCCGGCCGACAACGTCTGCACCACCTTCAGCGAGGTCATCTCCGGCATCGGGCGGACGGCCACGGAACCGGGCCTGAGGTACGGCACGACATAGAGGACACAGGCGGCGGGGTCGGCGGGGTACGCGTCCTGGCCGTCCCAGAACCGGGGGACGAGGCCCTCCGGCAGTCCTTCCAGTTCGTCCTCGCGGTAGGGCAGCCACACTTCAGCAGTCATGCCCCGAGGCTAGGTGAGTGACGCCGGACGGCAGACGTTAGGTTGGGATCCCGCGTGCGGTGGCGGGCAGGGCAGGCCTAGGGAGGGTCGCGGGCAGGTGGAGCGCAGGAGGATGGGCTCGACGACGCTCGAGGTCGGCGCCGTCGGGCTGGGGTGCATGCCGATGAGCTGGGCGTACAGCACCTCGCGGCAGCGCGGCGGGGAGTCGCTGCGCGCCGTGCACCGGGCCCTGGACCTGGGCGGCGGAGCCACCCTCCTCGACACGGCCGACATGTACGGGCCGTTCACCAACGAGCTGTTGCTGGGCCGCGTGCTCAAGGAGCGCCGCTCCGAGGCGTTCGTCTCCACCAAGGTGGGGCTGCTGGTCGGCGAGGGGCATCTGGTCGCCAACGGCCGCCCGGGTTACGTGAGGCGGGCCTGCGACGCCTCGCTGCGACGGCTGCAGACCGACGTGATCGACCTCTACCAGCTGCACCGCGCGGATCCCGAGGTCCCGGTCGAGGAGACCTGGGGGGCCATGGCCGAGCTGGTGCGCGAGGGAAAGGTCCGCTCGCTCGGGCTGTGCGCGGTGGGCGGCGCCCGCTCCGGGCGGCGGCCGGGGGCGAGACCCTACCGGGGGACGCTGGAGCAGCTGAGCCGGCTTCAGCGGGTGTTCCCGGTGACCGCGGTCGAGGCGGAGCTGTCCGTCTGGTCGCGGGAGGCGCTGGAGACCCTGCTGCCCTGGTGCACGGGGCACGGGGTCGCGTTCCTGGCGGCGACGCCGCTGGGCAGCGGTTACCTCACCGGCACGCTCACCCCGGGCGAGGGCTTCGAGCGGGACGACGCGCGGGCCCGCCACCCGAGGTTCACCGCGGAGATGATGGCCGCCAACCAGCCGATCGTCGCCGGGCTGCGCCGGGTCGCCGCGCGGCACGGGGAGGACGTGACCCCGGCGCAGGTGGCCCTGGCGTGGGTGCTCGCGCAGGGGCCGCACGTGGTGGCCGTACCGGGCACCAAGCAGGAGCGCTGGGCCGGGCAGAACGCCGCCGCGGCCGCGCTGCGGCTCACCGCCGAGGACCTCGCGGAGCTGCGGGACCTGCCGGCGGCGCTGGACTGAACGCGCGCGGTCGGCGCGGAGCATCCGGCGCGGTCGGCGCGGGGCATCCGGTGTGGTCGGCACGCAGCATCCGGCGCGGTCGGCGTGAAGGACCCGGGCGCGGCCCGCGCGGCCCGCGCGGTGCGGGAACTTTCGGCGGCCGTCCGGTGTAGGACAGGGTGGGCCCGAAACCCGTGCGGTACCGCTCGGCCCCGCCGTGCCCGACCCGACCGAAGGGACCTCCTCGTGCGACGTCCAACTGCCGCGGCCGCCGCCCTGGCCACGTCCGCGCTCCTGCTGACGGCCGGCTGCTCCTCCGGTGACGGGGGCGGGAACGGACCCGCTTCCCCCCGGTCCAGGAGCAGCGCGGCGGCGGCCCCCTCGCCGTCGGCGAGCCCGGGCCCGAGGACGCCTCCGGCCAAGGGGTCGGTGCAGGTGGTGCGGACGGTCGCCACCGGGCTGAAGTCGCCCTGGGGTGTGGCGGCGCTGGGCGACGAGGCACTGCTGGTCGCCTCCCGCGACGAGGGCACGATCACCCGGATCGACACCGGGAACGGGAAGAAGACCGAGGTCGGTGAGGTCCCTGGGGTGTCCCCCGAGGGCGAGGGCGGGCTGCTCGGGCTGGCGCTGTCCCCGGATTTCTCCTCCGACCACTATCTCTACGCCTACTTCACCTCGGCCTCCGACAACCGGATCGTGCGGATGCTCTACCGCCCGGACCGGCCGGCGGGAGAGCAACTCGGCGAGCCGGACACGGTGTTCCGGGGCATCCCCAAGGCCTTCGTGCACAACGGCGGACGCATCGCCTTCGGGCCCGACAAGCTGCTGTACGTCGGCACCGGCGAGGCGGGCGACCGGCCGCTGGCACAGGACCGGGAGTCGCTCGGTGGCAAGATCCTCCGGCTGACCCCGGAGGGCGAGCCCGCGCCGGGCAACCCCTTCCCGGACTCCCCCGTCTTCTCGTGGGGTCACCGCAACGTGCAGGGTCTGGCCTTCGACGGCAAGCAGCGCCTGTTCGCGGCGGAGTTCGGGCAGGACACCTGGGACGAGGTGAACCAGATCGTGCCGGGCGGCAACTACGGCTGGCCCGAGCAGGAGGGCAAGGGCGGCGGCCCGGAGTTCCGCGACCCGCTCGCCCAGTGGAGGACCGAGGACGCCTCCCCCAGCGGCCTGGCCTACGCCGAGGGTTCGCTGTGGCTGGCCGGGCTGCGGGGCGAGCGGTTGTGGCGGATCCCGCTGGACGGCACCAAGGCGTCGGCGAAGCCGCAGGCCTTCCTGGAGGGGAAGTACGGCCGTCTGCGGACGGTGCTCGCGGCGGGCGGGGACCGGCTGTGGCTGGTCACCTCCAACACCGACACCCGCGGCGAGCCGCGCAAGGGCGACGACCGTGTCCTGGAGCTCCGGGTCACCTGACGGTCCGCGAGCGGGGGGCAGGGGACCCGCGCCCGCACGGCGGCCGCCGGAAGCGACGCGCGGCCGCCGGACGCGACGGCGCCCCGGGCCGGAGGGCTCGGGGCGCCGTCGCGTCACGCGGGCGGTCGAAGGCGTCAGCCCTCGGTGACGCCGAGCTTCTCGAGGATGAGCTCCTTGACGCGGGCCGCGTCGGCCTGGCCGCGGGTGGCCTTCATGACCGCGCCGACCAGCGCGCCGGCCGCCGCCACCTTGCCGCCGCGGATCTTGTCCGCGACGCCCGGGTTGCCGGCGATCGCCTCGTCCACGGCCGCGCCGAGCGCGCCCTCGTCGGACACGACCTTCAGGCCGCGCTTCTCCACGACCTCGTCCGGCGCGCCCTCGCCGGCCAGCACGCCTTCGATGACCTGGCGGGCCAGCTTGTCGTTGAGCTCGCCCTTGGCGACCAGCTCGGACACCCGCGCCACCTGGGCGGGGGTGATCGCCAGCTGCTCGGGCGCGACACCCGCCTCGTTGGCGCTGCGGGCCAGCTCGCCCATCCACCACTTGCGGGCGGAGGCCGCGTCGGCGCCGGCGTCGATGGTCTCGACGATCAGGTCCAGCGCGCCGGCGTTGAGGATGGCCTGCATGTCGGTGGCCGACACGCCCCACTCCTCGCGCAGCCGGTTGCGGCGGGCCAGCGGCATCTCCGGCAGCTGGGCCCTGATCTCCTCGACCCACTCGCGGGACGGGGCGACCGGGACCAGGTCCGGCTCGGGGAAGTAGCGGTAGTCCTCCGCCTCCTCCTTCACGCGGCCCGAGGTCGTCGACCCGGTGTCCTCGTGGAAGTGGCGGGTCTCCTGCACGATGGTGCCGCCCGAGGACAGCACCGCCGCGTGGCGCTGGATCTCGAAGCGGGCGGCGCGCTCCACCGAGCGCAGCGAGTTGACGTTCTTGGTCTCGCTGCGGGTGCCGAACTTCTCCCGGCCGTGCGGTCGCAGCGACAGGTTGACGTCGCAGCGCATCTGGCCCTTGTCCATCCGGGCCTCGGACACCCCGAGGGCACGGATGAGTTCGCGCAGCTCGCGCACGTACGCCCGGGCGACCTCGGGCGCGCGCTCACCGGCGCCCTCGATGGGCTTGGTGACGATCTCGATCAGCGGGATGCCGGCGCGGTTGTAGTCCAGCAGCGAGTGGGAGGCGCCGTGGATGCGGCCGGTGGCACCGCCGACGTGCGTCGACTTGCCGGTGTCCTCCTCCATGTGGGCGCGCTCGATCTTGACGCGGAAGGTCTCCCCGTCCTCCAGCTGCACGTCGAGGTAGCCGTCGAAGGCGATCGGCTCGTCGTACTGGGAGGTCTGGAAGTTCTTCGGCATGTCCGGATAGAAGTAGTTCTTCCGGGCGAAGCGGCACCACTCGGCGATCTCGCAGTTCAGCGCGAGACCGATCCTGATCGCCGACTCCACGCCGGTCGCGTTGACGACCGGGAGGGCGCCGGGCATGCCGAGGCAGATCGGGCAGGTCTGGGTGTTCGGCTCCGCGCCCAGCGCGGTCGAACAGCCGCAGAACATCTTGGTGTTGGTGCCGAGTTCGACATGGACCTCGAGGCCCATGACGGGGTCGTAGGACGCCAGCGCGTCCTCGTACGACACCAGGTCGGTCGTGGTGGTCACGGTGTAACTTCCCTCTCAGCCCAGCAGGACGTCGTCGTCGCCCAGCTGCTTCAGGTCGCGCAGCAGCAGGGCGATGCCGGTCACGATGGCGACGCCGGAGACGGCGGCGTCCAGCAGCCGCAGCGAGTCGCTCTCCTGACGGGCCCTGCGGATCTGCTTGACGACCGTCACGGCACCGAAGGCGGTGGTGGCGATGGACAGGTACGTCCCGTTGCGGGACTTCTTGAAGCCCTTGGCCTTCTTCAGCGAGTTCACAGCGACGGAGCCTCCTCGATGAGCGGGTGTCCCCACTTTTCCACGAAGGCGGCCTCGACGGCCGCTCCGACCTTGTAGAGACGGTCGTCCTGCATCGCCGGGGCGATGATCTGCAGACCGACCGGGAGGTTGTCCTCCGGGGCGAGTCCGCAGGGCAGCGACATGGCCGCGTTGCCCGCCAGGTTGGTGGGGATGGTGCACAGGTCGGCGAGGTACATCGCCATCGGGTCGTCGGCGCGCTCGCCGATCGGGAAGGCGGTGGTCGGCGTGGTCGGCGAGACGATCACGTCGACCTGCTCGAAGGCCTTCTCGAAGTCGCGCGTGATCAGCGTGCGGACCTTCTGCGCGCTGCCGTAGTAGGCGTCGTAGTAGCCCGAGCTGAGTGCGTAGGTGCCGAGCATGATGCGGCGCTTGACCTCGTCGCCGAAGCCGGCCTCGCGGGTGAGCGAGGTGACCGTCTCCGCCGAGTTGCCGCCGTCGTCGCCGACCCGCAGGCCGTAGCGCAGGCCGTCGAAGCGGGCCAGGTTGGACGAGCACTCGGAGGGCGCGATCAGGTAGTACGCGGAGAGACCGAGGTCGAACGACGGGCAGTCCAGCTCGACGATCTCGGCGCCGAGCGACTTCAGCAGCTCGACCGACTCCTCGAACCGCTGCACCACGCCGGCCTGGTAGCCCTCGCCGCGGAACTGCTTGACCACGCCGACGCGCATGCCGGCGACCGAGCCGTTGCGGGCGGCCTCGACGACCGGCGGGACCGGGGCGTCGATGGAGGTGGAGTCCATCGGGTCGTGGCCGGCGATCGCCTCGTGCAGCAGGGCCGCGTCGAGGACGGTGCGGGCGCAGGGGCCGCCCTGGTCCAGGGAGGACGAGAACGCCACCATGCCGTAGCGGGAGACCGCGCCGTAGGTCGGCTTGACGCCGACCGTGCCGGTGACGGCGGCCGGCTGGCGGATGGAGCCGCCGGTGTCGGTGCCGATGGCCAGCGGGGCCATGTACGCGGCCAGCGCGGCGGAGGAGCCGCCGCCGGAGCCGCCGGGGATCCGGGTCAGGTCCCAGGGGTTGCCGGTCGGGCCGTAGGCGCTGTTCTCGGTGGAGGAGCCCATCGCGAACTCGTCCATGTTGGTCTTGCCGAGGATGACGACGTCGGCCGCCTTCAGGCGCTTGACCAGCGTGGCGTCGTACGGCGGGATCCAGCCCTCGAGGATCTTGGAGCCGACCGTGGTCGGGATGCCCTCGGTGGTGAAGATGTCCTTGAGCGCCAGCGGCACGCCGGCCAGCGGGCCGAGCTTCTCGCCGCGCTCGCGCTTGGCGTCGACCGCGCGGGCCTGCGCGAGCGCGCCCTCGCGATCGATGTGCAGGAAGGCGTGGACCTTCTCGTCGACGGCCTCGATGCGGGCCAGGTGGGCCTCGGTCACCTCGACGGCCGTGAGCTCGCCGGAGGCGATCTTCTCGGCGGTCTCGGCCGCGGTGAGCTTGATGATGTCGGTCATGACTACTGCTCCTCACCCAGGATCTGCGGCACCTTGAAACGCTGCTGCTCCTGGGCAGGGGCGCCGGAGAGCGCCTGCTCGGGGGTGAGCGAGGGACGGACCTCGTCCGCGCGCATGACGTTGGTCAGCGGGAGCGGGTGGGAGGTCGGGGGCACGTCTTGGTCGGCGACCTCGCTGACGCGGGCGACCGCGCCGATGATGTCGTCGAGCTGGCCTGCGAAGTGGTCGAGCTCTTCGGGCTTCAGCTCCAGACGCGCCAGCCGGGCGAGGTGGGCGACCTCCTCGCGCGTGATGCCAGGCATGCAGCGATCCTCTGGGGGTGAGAGTTCTGTGGTGTGGACCCCAATCCTATGGCTCACGGCCACGTGACCACGCACCGGTTTCCCCCAGGGAGCCGTTTCGGGGCCGCCCGCCTCAGCCCCGGCCCGGGTCGAGGGCGGCCGGGGAGCGCCGGACGCCCCGGGCCTTGAGCCACGCGGTGGTCTCGTCGGGCGGCAGCGCCGCGGAGACGAGCCAGCCCTGGACCGCGTCGCAGCCCAGGTCCCGCAGGCGTTCCCAGGTCTCGTCGTCCTCCACGCCCTCGGCGACGACCAGCAGGTCCAGCGAGTGGGCCAGGTCGACCGTGCAGCGCACGATCTCGGCGTCCTGGGAGTCCACGGCCAGCCTGGCGACGAAGGAACGGTCGATCTTCAGTTCGCTGACCGGCAGCCGCCGCAGGTGGACCAGGGAGGAGTAGCCGGTGCCGAAGTCGTCCAGCGACAGCTTGACGCCGTGGCCGCTGAGCGCCGCCAGCGTGTCCGCGGCCCGCTGCGGGTCCTCCAGCAGCACGTGCTCGGTGATCTCCAGCTGGAGGGCGCCCGTCGGAACGCCGTGCCGGGCCAGCCGCGCGGCCACGGACCCGGCGAACCCGGGGGTGTGGACGTCGCGCGGCGAGACGTTGACGGCCACCGGGACCATCAGGCCCTGCGCGCGCCACCGGGCGACCTGGGCGAGGGCGGTCTCCAGCACGTACTCGGTGAGGTGCGGCATCAGCCCGGAGGACTCGGCGATGGCGATGAACTCGTCGGGCGGCACCTTGCCCCGGTCGGGGTGCACCCAGCGCACCAGCGCCTCGAGGCCGGCGACCTGGCCGTCGAAGCGCACCTTGGGCTGGTAGTGGAGTTCGACCTCGTGGGCGTCGAGCGCCCTGCGCAGGTCGCCCAGCAGCCCGAGGCGGTCGGGGGTGTTGGAGTCCCGCTTGGACTCGTAGGCCTCCACGCCGGTGCGGTCGCGCTTGGCCTGGTACATCGCGACGTCGGCCCGGCGCAGCAGCCCCTCGGCGTCCGGCGCGTGGTCGGGGAAGAGCGCCACGCCGGCGCTGGCCTCCAGGACCAGGGTGAGCCCGTCCAGGTCGAGCGGGGAGCCCAGTTCGGCGACCAGGGCGCGGGCGGCCCGGGTGGCCGAGGTGGTGGAGTCGGTGAGCGGCAGCAGGACGGCGAACTCGTCGCCGCCGAGCCGGGCGGCCTCGGCCCCGTCGGGCAGGGCGCGGCGCAGGCGGTCGGCCGTCTGCACCAGCAGGCGGTCGCCCGCCATGTGGCCGAGCGTGTCGTTGACCGAGCGGAAGCGGTCCAGGTCGATGAGGACCAGGGCGGTCCGGGCGTCCATCCGTTCGGCGTCGTCGATGGCGCTCCAGGTGCGCTCCAGCAGCCACTGACGGTTGGGCAGGCCGGTGAGCGGGTCGCGCAGCTGTTCCTCGGCGCGGGCCCGGGCCATCCACAGGGTGCGGTCCAGGGCGATCAGCGGGATGGCGAAGAGCGGCAGCAGCATCGGCTGCACGGAGGCCACCACGCACATCAGCGGGGCGATGCCGAACAGCGCGGCGGCGAGCAGCCCCTGCCGGGTGACGTCGGTGCGGGTGAGGACGGGGAGGCTGTCGCCGCAGGGCGCCTGGAGGTACCAGAGCAGGACGCGGGTGACGGCGAGGTAGGCGACGGCGACCGCGGCGACCTCGGGGGCGACGGACCCGGTCCAGTACTGCGCCTGCCAGGGGGCCTCGACGGAGGGGAACCTGCCGAACAGGGCGAGCACCAGCGCCCCCACGGCGATGCCGAGGATGTCGACGGCGCCGCACAGCAGGTTCTGGCGTCTGCTGCGTCTGCGGGCCATTCCGGAGAAGACGACCACGGTGAGGCTGACCAGGCCGGCCGGCACCCAGCCGTACAGCAGCAGGACGGCGAGGGTGAGGGCGGCGCCGGCTCCGGTGCCACCCCACCAGCGGGTCCGGCCGAGCAGCACCAGATGGCCGACGATCACGCCGGTGAGCAGGGCCAGCGCCCAGCCGACGGCGCCGGGCGGGAAGAGGGCGTGCGGGCCGGAGAAGGCGCGGTAGAAGCCGGCCCCCAGCACGAAGCCGGCGGCGGCGACCACCACGACGGGCAGTACGGGCCAGGCGGGCGGTTGCCGGTCGCCGTCCTCGCCGAGGTCCCGGCGCACGGTGGACGCGGGGCGGACGAGGGGGGCGGACGCGAGGGTGGCGGGCCCGGTGCCGGCCCACTGCCCGCCGAACGGCGCGGGGGCCGGGCGAACCGGACGGAGGGCGGGCGCGTCGGGACGGCCGGCGGTGGCGGGGGCGAGCCGGGAGAACACCCGCCGCAGGGCGCCCGTCACACGTGCGCGCAGCCCAGGGCCCGACGCGGCGTTCTCGGTCGGTTCCATACCCCGTCCCTCTCCCGGCCGACGGCGCCACGCCGCACGGCCGGTGCGCGACCTCGCGGCCGCGCGTGTCCGAACCCTCTGCTCCGCGGCGGTTCCCGCAGCGGTGGGCGTGCCCCGACGCCCGGAGGCGGCCGGTGCACCGTCCCCACAGTAGGCGGCGGACGGCCTCCTGGGCACCGGTCACCGGCGGTTGCCCGCTTGCACCCGAACTGCCCGGAAGGCCCGTTCCCTGCCTGTTCGTCCGCTCTCCGCGAGGGGCGGAGCGGGGGGCGGCTGGGGCGGGAGCGGGGGGCGGCTGGGGCGGCGCGGGGGCGGCACCCGGTACCGCGCGCCCGAGCGCCGCTACTCCGCCTCCTCGGCGCCCCCTTCGGCCGCTGCGGGCTCCACGGCCCCCTCGGCGGGGAGTGCGGCCTCGTGGGCGGCGTCCGGGCCCCGCTCCAGCAGCACGGCGAACCCGTCCTCGTCGAGCACCGGCACCTTCAGCTGCATCGCCTTGTCGTACTTGGACCCGGGGTTGTCGCCGACCACCACGAAGGAGGTCTTCTTCGACACCGACCCGGTCACCTTGGCGCCCCGGCTCACCAGGGCCTCCTTGGCGCCGTCCCGGGTGTAGGCGGTGAGCGTTCCGGTGACCACGACGGTCAGCCCCTCCAGCGGGCGCGGGCCCTCGTCCTCGCCGGTGGCCTCGTCCTCCGTGCGGACGCCGGCCGCGCGCCACTTGCGGAGGATCTCCTGGTGCCAGTCCTCGGCGAACCACTCCTTGAGCGAGGCGGCGATGATCGGCCCGACGCCCTCGGTGGCGGCGAGTTCGGCCTCGCCGGCCGCCTCGATGCGCTCCAGCGAACGGAACTCACGGGCCAGCGCCTCGGCGGCGACCGGGCCGACGTGGCGGATGGAGAGGCTGGTGAGGACGCGGGCCAGCGGCCGCTCCTTGGCGGCGGCGATGTTCTCCAGCATGGCCACGGCGTTCTTCCGCGGCTCGCCCTCCTTGTTGGCGAAGGGCGTCGCGATCTTGTCTTCGCCGGTCTTCGGGTCCCGCTTCGGCAGTCCGCTGTCCTTGTCCAGGACGTACGCCTTGATGGGCAGCAGCTGCTCGATGGTGAGGTCGAAGAGGTCGCCCTCGTCGCGCAGCGGCGGCTCGGACGGCTCCAGCGGCCGGCTGAGCGCGGCGGCGGAGACGTAGCCGAAGTTCTCGATGTCCAGCGCCTTGCGGCCACCCAGGTAGAAGAGGCGCTCGCGGATCTGGGCGGGGCAGGCCCGGGCGTTGGGACACCGCAGGTCGATGTCGCCCTCCTTCATGGGCCGCAGCGCCGTGCCGCACTCGGGGCACTCGGCGGGCATCACGAACTCCCGCTCGCTGCCGTCCCGCAGGTCGGCGACCGGGCCGAGGATCTCCGGGATGACGTCGCCGGCCTTGCGCAGCACCACCGTGTCGCCGATGAGGACGCCCTTGGCCTTGACGACCTCCTGGTTGTGCAGGGTGGCGAACTCGACCTCGGAGCCGGCCACGGTGACCGGTTCCACCTGGGCGTACGGCGTCACGCGGCCGGTGCGGCCGACGCCCACACGGATGTTGACCAGCTTGGTGTTGACCTCCTCGGGGGCGTACTTCCAGGCGATCGCCCAGCGCGGCGCACGCGAGGTGGAGCCGAGGCGGCCCTGCAGCGGGATCTCGTCGAGCTTGACGACCACGCCGTCGATCTCGTGCTCCACGGAGTGGCGGTTCTCGCCGAAGTGGGCGATGAACGCGCGCACGCCGTCGAGGCCGTCGACCACCTTGTTGTGCCGGGCCGTCGGCAGCCCCCAGGAGCGCAGCAGCTCGTAGGCCTCGGAGAGCCGGGACATGCCCGAGCCGCGGTAGCCCTCCAGGGCGCCGATGCCGTGCACCACCATGTGCAGCGGGCGGGTGGCGGTCACCTTGGGGTCCTTCTGGCGCAGCGAACCGGCCGCCGCGTTGCGGGGGTTGGCGAAGGGCTTGTCGCCGGCCGCGACCAGGCGGGCGTTGAGCTCCTCGAACGCCTCCATCGGGAAGTAGACCTCGCCGCGGATCTCGACCAGGTCGGGGAGGTCCTCGCCGTGCAGCCGGTGCGGGATCTCGGCGATGGTGCGCACGTTGGGCGTGATGTCCTCGCCGGTGCGGCCGTCGCCGCGGGTGGCGGCGCGGGTGAGGCGGCCCCGCTCGTAGGTCAGGTTGACGGCGAGGCCGTCGACCTTGAGCTCGCAGAGGAAGTGGTGGGAGGAGGCGCCGATCTCCTTGGCCACGCGGTCGGCCCAGGCGGCGAGCTCCTCGGCGTCGAAGGCGTTGTCGAGCGAGAGCATCCGCTCTCGGTGCGTGACGGCGGTGAACTCCGTCTCGTACGCCCCGGCGACCTTCTGGGTCGGCGAGTCGGGCGTGCGCAGCTCGGGGAACTCCTCCTCCAGCGCCTCGAGCGAGCGCAGCAGCCGGTCGAACTCCGCGTCGCTGACGACGGGAGCGTCCTTCACGTAGTAACGGAAGCGGTGCTCCTCGATCTGCTCGGCCAGCTGCGCGTGCCGGTCCCGGGCCTCGCTGGGCACCGCACTCTCCGGCGTGCCGCCCGCCACGCCGTCCGCCGTGTTCGCCTGCTCGTCGCCGGCCACTGTCGGTCCTCCCGTCACTCAGGGTTGTCCGCGAGCGATATCGCCGCCCGGACACAATGCGCGAGCGCCTTGCGCGCGTACCCGGGGGTGGCCCCCGCGAGTCCGCACGCGGGCGTGATCGTGACCGCCTCCGGGAGCAGTCCCGGACGCAGTCCCAGCCTGCGCCACAGCGTCCTGACACCCATGACGCTACCCGCAGGGTCCGACAACGGGGCGTCGGTTCCCGGCACGACTCCGGCGAACAGCCGCATGCCGTCCTCCACCGCCTCGCCGATCGTGTCGTCGTCACGCTCGGTGAGGAGCGAGAAGTCGAAGGACACCGCGTCGACGCCGGAGCGGCGCAGCAGGGCGAACGGGACGTCGGGGGCGCAGGAGTGGACGACGACGGGGCCGTCGTGGACGCCGATCACCTCGCGCAGCCCGGCCTCCACCACCTGCCGGTCGACGGCGCGGTGGGTGCGGTAGCCGCTGGCGGTGCGCACCTGGCCGCGGAGCACGGCGGTCAGGGAGGGCTCGTCGAGCTGCAGCACGATCTCGGCGCCGGGGACGCGGCGGCGCAGTCCGGCGAGGTGGTCGCGCAGGCCTTCAGTGAGGGAGCCGGTCAGGTCGCGTGCGGCGCCCGGATCGGAGAGGACCGCCTCGCCGTTCCTGAGCTCCAGCGCGGCGGCGAGCGTCCACGGCCCGACGACCTGCACCTTCAACTGGCCCTGGTAGCCCTGGGTGTGCTCCTCGAGGGCGTCGAGGTCCTGCCGCAGCCAGGCGTGCGCGCGGCGGGTGTCGCGGCCGGGGCGGTCGCCGAGGCGCCAGCCGCTCGGTTCGACGCGGGCGTACATCTCGACCAGGAGGCCGGCGGTCCGGCCGATCATGTCGGCGCCCGGGCCGCGGGCGGGCAGCTCGGGGAGGAACGCGAACGTCTCGAAGGACCCGACGGCGGTCCTCGCGGCCTCCTGCGCGTCCTCGCCGGGGAGGGAGCCGACCCCGGTGGCGGCCCCGAAGGTGTACCTGCGCTTTTCGCTCACGTCGGAAGGGTACGGAAACGTGCGGGGCGGCGGTGCCAGGGGGCCACCGCCCCGCACGGCGCACGGGGCCGCAACCGCGCCGCGGACAGAGCTGCGACACTGCGGGCAATCGTGCCGCTGGGCGACCCTCACCCCCAAGCTCTCGGCTTCGTGCGGGTCGGCCGCGTCAGCGGCCCGGGCGGACGGTGAGGTCGTTGACCTCGGCGTCGCGGGGCAGGTCGAGGGCCATGAGGATGCTGGTGGCCACCGACTCGGGGTCGATCCAGCGGCTCTCGTCGTACTCCTTGCCCTCCTGCTGGTGGACCTTGGCCTGCATGGGCGTGGCGGTCCGGCCGGGGTAGACGGAGGTGACCCGCACGCCGTTGCCGTGCTCCTCCTGACGCAGGGAGTCGGCGAGCGCCTTCAGTCCGTGCTTGGAGGCGGCGTACGCGGCCCACTGGGCGTGGGCGGCGAGCCCGGCGCCGGAGTTGACGAAGACGACGTGACCCTTGGCGACCCGCAGCTGCGGCAGGAAGTGCCGGGTCAGCTCCGCGGGGGCGATCAGGTTGACGTTCAGCTGGTGCCGCCACGCCTTGGGCGTGAGGTCGCCGACCGGCCCGAGGTCGACCACGCCGGCGATGTGCAGCAGCGAGTCGATCCGCTCGGGCAGGGTCTGGTGGGAGAAGGCCCAGGACAGCTTGTCCGGGTCGTTCAGGTCGCCGACCAGGGTGCGCGCCCCGGGGAAGAGGGCCGCGAGTTCCTTGGCCCGGCCGGCGTCGCGGGCGTGCAGCACGAGCTCGTCGCCGCGCTCCAAGAGCCGGCGGGCGACGGCCGCGCCGATGCCGGAGCCGGCGCCGGTGATCACATGAGTTGCCATGCGCCCCATGCTCGCATCCGGCCTCGTCACACGTGCCCGAGGCTCTCCTCCAGGTAGGCCATCGCACCCAGCGGCTCCTCGGCGAAGAAAATCATCTCGGTGAGCGGCCGGAACAGGAAGCCCTCGGCCTCCATCCGCAGGAACTGCTGGTGCAGCCCGTCGTAGAAGCCCGCGGTGTTGAGCAGCACGATCGGCATCTCGGTGTGCCCGTGCTTCTTCAGCTCCATGATCTCGGTGGCCTCGTCCAGCGTGCCGGTGCCGCCCACCATGATCACGACGGCGTCGGCGCGCTCCAGCATCAGCCGCTTGCGCTCGGGCAGGTCCTTGGCGACGACCATGGTGTCCAGGCCCGGCCGCGCCTTGGCCGACAGGAAGTCGACGGAGACGCCGTACAGCCCGCCCCCGGCCTCCTCCACGCCGTCCGCGACCACCTTCATCAGACCGGAGTCGGACCCGCCCCACACCAGGGTGTGCCCGCCCCGTCCTATGAGCTCGGCGAACTCCCGGGCGGGCCGGGTGTACTTCTCGTCCAGGTCGGCGGCGGAGAGGAAGACGCAGATGTTCATGACGTTCACCGTACTCGTTCGCCCCGGGGCCGCTGCGGGAGTCGCCGGCCGGCCCTCGGGGGCCGGGGCGGCGGGCTTTTCCGCCGTGGGCCTCGTGGAGGCGTCGAGTCCGGCGTCCGGCGTGGCCCTCGAGGCGTGGTGGTCACGGGGCGCGCACCGGGAGCGGTCACGAGGCGCCGCCGGGAGCCGCGGGAGCGGACACCCCCAAGGAATTGCTCGGGTATGGGCCACCGAACCCTGGTCTTGCCCTGGGGGGCGCCGGACGCTGATCATCTCGGTGGGGCCCGGTCTCGGGCCCCGTTCGTCCGGAAGGAGCCTCACCGCCATGTCCTCCCCCACGCACGCCACCGCCTCTCCCGCCACCGTCGCGGTGCTCGGCCCCGGCGGTGTCGGCGGGCTGCTCGCCGCCGTGCTGTCCCGTGCCGGTCACCGGGTGATCTGCCTGGCCCGGGAGGAGACGGCCTCGGTGCTGCGGGAGAACGGGCTCACCGTGCGCAGCGGTGCGTTCGGCGACTTCACCGCCGCGGTGGAGGCGGACACCGAGCTGCGCGAGCCGGTGGACCTGCTCCTCGTCGCCGTCAAGCAGACCTCGCTGGACGCCGCCCTGGAGCGGGTGCCGGCCACGGCTGTGGGCCCCGGCACGGTGGTGGTGCCGCTGCTGAACGGCGTGGAGCACGTCGAGCGGCTCCGCGGGCGCTACGGCGCCGGGCGGGTGGCGGCGGGGGTGATCCGGGTCGAGGCGACCCGGGTCGCGCCGGGTGTGGTGGAGCACGGCAGCCCGTTCTGCGACATCGACCTGGCAGGGCTGCCCGAGCCGGTGCTCGGACGGGTGGCGGAGCTGCTCGCTTCGGCGGGGGTGCGGGCACGGATCGCCTCCTCGGAGGCCTCGGCGCTCTGGGGGAAGCTGGCGTTCCTCGCCCCCTTCGCCCTGCTGACCACCCGCCACCTGACCGACGCGGAGGGCGTGCGCACCACGTACCGGGAGGACCTGGTCGCGCTGACCGGGGAGATCACCGCGGTGGCGTCCGCCCGTGGGGCCTCGCTCGACCCGGCGAAGAGCCTGGCCATGTACGACAACTGCCCGCCGGGGATGCTGTCCTCCATGCGGCGGGACGCCGAGGCGGGCAGGGCCCTGGAGCTCGACGCCATCGGCGGCGCCGTGCTGCGCGCGGCCGAGCGTGAGGGCGTGGCGGCGCCCGTCATGGCGCGGCTGGTGGCCGAGGTCGGGCAGCGGTACGGCGGTGCGGGAGCCTGATCCGCCGCGTCCCGTCAAGGCCGGCGATGTGGCCAACCGCACACCTTCGCGGGGAAGTTGGCAGGTCTAGCATCGCCCTGCGGGGCCGGCGAGCGACCGCGCCCCGGAAGTGGGGGTTGACGTGCGCTATTCCGACGGGCCTGCGACCGAGCGTGAGATCCACATCGCGGCGGACCCCGCCCGCGTGTGGGCCGTGGTCGCCGACATCGAGGAGATGTCGAAGGGCAGCCCGGAACTGAAGCGCACCGAGTGGCTGGACGGGGCGACCGGTCCGGCCGTCGGCGCGCGGTACATCGGCCACAACGAGCACCCGATCGCCGGCAAGGGCCGGACGCTGGCCCACATCACGGAGTTCGAGCCCGAACGGCGGCTCACCTGGGCCGTCCTGGACGTCGACGGCCGCTTCGGCGACCCGGCACAGGCGCTGGAGAAGCGGATGGCCACCTGGTCGTTCGCTCTCACGCCGGTCGACGGCGGCACGCTGCTCCGGGAGTCGACGGTGATCGGGCCGGGTCCTTCAGGGGTCACCCGGGTGATCGCGAAGATGCCGGAGAAGGAGGAGGCCGTGATCGCCTACCGCCTCCGCGAGATGGGCGAGGGCATGGAGGCGACGCTGAGGGCGGTCAAGGAGACGGCCGAGAAGGCGGAGTGACGGAGTGGACCGGGTGGCCGGGAAAGGCATCCTCCCCGCCACCCGGTCCCGCTCGTGGTCACCCCACGCGCGCCACCAGCGCGTAGCGGATGTCGTCCACCGCGCGGCCCCACAGGTCGGGGTCGGTCGTCAGGTCCTCGATCTCGGTCTCGGCTGCGTACGGCACCACCGCCTCCCGCAGCGTCTCCGGCCGCACCCCGCCGGCCCACGGCAGTGCCTCCACCCCGTCGACGTACGGGGCGGCGTCGGCCGACTGACGCCAGCGGCCCTCGACCAGCAGCAGCGTGCCGCCGGGGCGGAGCAGGCCCGCCCAGTGGCGCAGGGCGGTCTCGGGGTCGGGCAGCGTCCACAGCACGTGCCGCACGACGACCATGTCGAAGCGGTCCTCCCCCACCGGCGGGGCGGCCGCGTCCCCGACGTGGACGACCCCCGGCAGCCCGGCGGCGGCCAGCTTCGCACGCGCGGCCTCGGCCATCGCGGGCGCGAGGTCCACACCGGTCACCCGGTGCCCGGCCCCGGCCAGCAGCACGGAGAGCGAGCCGGTGCCGCAGCCCAGGTCGAGCACGTCCGCGGGCAACGGCGGCGCCCACCGGCGCAGCAGCCGGTCCCAGGCGGCGCGGGTCGCCTCGCCGCGCAGACCGTGGTCGGGCTCCTCGTCGAAGGCGTGAGCGGCGGCGTTCCAGTAGGCGGCGATCGCGGTGGAGTCGGTCATCCGGTCATCGTGCCAGTGCGGTCCGACAGCGCCCCGGGTGGAAGAGGGTCCGGACGCCCCGCGTCATGACCTGTGCCGCGACGCGCTCACTCTCATGGCTGGTCGCGCCGGACGGAGCCGACGAACAGAGCGCACGCCGCCCATATGCACAGGCACATCCCCAGCACCACCCATCCTCCGGCGTTCCCGGAGGCGGCGAGGAAGACCCCGAGGGCGACGCCTACCACCGCGAACAGCGTGGTGAGAAGCATGTACCGCCGCACCGTGGCTCGCTGTTCCATGGTCCAGCTCATACGAGGCATGAGGCCGCCCTTCAGCTGTGGCTGTGGTGGCTGTCCACCCCGGCACCGGGCTCGTCGGAGGTACGGGTGCCCGGCGCTTCCCGGAGCAGTCGGACCAACTCCCCTCTCCACGAGCTCCGTTCGGCCCCGGGGCGCCGGCGGCGTCAGGCCGTGGCGGCCGGTTCCGTCGCCCGCGTGGTGGTGGCGATGGTCGCCGAGCCGACGACGCGGGTGCCGTCGTAGAGGACCACGGCCTGGCCGGGGGCGACGCCGCGGACCGGCTCGGCGAAGGCGACGTGCAGGGTGCCGTCGACCAGCTCGGCGGTGACCGGGGTCTCGTCGCCGTGGGCGCGCAGCTGGGCCGTGTACGCGCCGGGGCCGGAGGGCGCCGTGCCGCACCAGCGGGGCTTGATCGCGGTCAGCGCTGTGACGTCGAGCGCGGCGGCGGGGCCGACGGTGACCGTGTTGTTCACCGGGGAGATGTCCAGGACGTAGCGCGGCTTGCCGTCGGCGGCGGGCGTGCCGATCCGCAGGCCCTTGCGCTGGCCGATGGTGAAGCCGTAGGCGCCCTCGTGCGTGCCGAGCTTGGCGCCGGACTCGTCGACGATGTCGCCCTCGGCCCTGCCGAGGCGCTTGGCGAGGAAGCCCTGGGTGTCGCCGTCGGCGATGAAACAGATGTCGTGCGAGTCGGGCTTCTTCGCCACCGCGAGGCCCCGGCGGGCGGCCTCGGCGCGGATCTCGTCCTTGGTGGTGACGGTGTCGCCGAGCGGGAAGAGGGCGTGCGCGAGCTGCCGGTCGTCGAGGACGCCGAGGACGTAGGACTGGTCCTTGGCCATGTCCGAGGCGCGGTGCAGCTCGCGGGAGCCGTCCTCGCGGAGGACCACCTTGGCGTAGTGGCCGGTGCAGACGGCGTCGAAGCCGAGGGCGAGCGCCTTGTCGAGGAGCGCGGCGAACTTGATCTTCTCGTTGCAGCGCAGGCAGGGGTTGGGGGTCCGGCCGGCCTCGTACTCGGCGACGAAGTCGTCGACCACGTCCTCCTTGAACCGGTCGGCGAGGTCCCACACGTAGAAGGGGATGCCGATGACGTCCGCGGCGCGGCGGGCGTCGTGGGAGTCCTCGACGGTGCAGCAACCGCGGGCTCCGGTGCGGAAGGACTGCGGGTTGGCGGAGAGCGCGAGGTGCACTCCGGTCACCTCGTGTCCCGCCTCGGCGGCACGGGCGGCGGCGACGGCGGAGTCGACACCGCCGGACATGGCGGCGAGGACGCGGAGGGGGCGCTGCGGGGAATCGGTCATAGCCCCTCCAGGGTACGGGGCGCCCGGGAACCGCCGCCCCCGGATATGCGTTGTGCGATACGTGAACGCCACCACCGGGTCCGGCAAGGACAAGGGCAAGGGCAAGGACGGGGGCCGGCGCGTCAGGCGCCGGACCCTGCTGATCGGCGGCCTCGCGACGGCCGCCGGCGCCGGCCTGGTCGCACGCGAGGACCTCAGCCGCGCGTGGTGGCGGGTGCCGGGCGTCGAGAAGCCACGCGTCGAGGGCGCGGTGGACTCCCCGGGCGCCCGGTGGACGGCCGCCTCGGAGGCCAACTACCGCCGGGCCGACCGGCCCGACGACTACCCGGTGGAGCTGGTCGTCGTCCACATCACCCAGTGCGAGTACCGCACGGCGGTGAAGGTGTTCAAGGACCCCGGCCACCAGGCGGCGGCGCACTACATCGTCGACCGGGACGGCCACGTCACGCAGATGATCCGTGAGCTGGACGTGGCGTACCACGCGGGCAACCGGGACTACAACGAGCGCAGCGTCGGCATCGAGCACGTCGGCTTCGTGGACCGCCCCCAGGACTTCACCGCGGCCATGTACGAGGGATCGGCGCGGCTGACGGCCGGGATATGCGAGCGCCACGGCATACCGGTGGACCGCAAGCACGTGATCGGCCACCACGAGGTGCCGGGCGCGGACCACACGGATCCCGGGCCCCACTGGGACTGGGACCGGTACATGAAGCTGGTGCGCGGGGCGCTCAGGAACCGGGCCTGACGCCTGGGCGGGTGCCGGGGCGGGTGCCTGGGCGGGCGGTTCGGTCAGGTGAGGCCGGCGGCGCGGGCGCGTTCCACCGCGGGGCCTATCGCCTTGGCGACGGCCTCCACGTCGGCGGGCGTCGAGGTGTGGCCGAGGGAGAACCGCAGGGTGCCGCGCGCCAGGTCCGGGTCGGTGCCGGTGGCCAGCAGGACGTGGCTGGGCTGGGCGACGCCGGCCGTGCACGCGGAACCGGTGGAGCACTCGATGCCCTGGGCGTCCAGCAGGAGCAGCAGGGAGTCGCCCTCGCAGCCGGGGAAGGTGAAGTGCGCGTTGGCGGGGAGCCGGCCGGCCCGGTCGGGGTCGCCGCCGAGGATCGCCTCGGGCACGGCGGAGCGGACGGCGTCCACCAGCTCGTCGCGCAGGGCGCCGATCCGCTCGGCGAACAGCGGCTGGTGCTCGGCGGCGTGCGCCCCGGCGACCGCGAAGGCGGCCACGGCGGGGACGTCGAGGGTGCCGGAGCGGACGTGACGTTCCTGGCCGCCGCCGTGCAGCACGGGGACGGGGGTGTGCTCACGGCGCAGCAGCAGGGCGCCGATGCCGTAGGGGCCGCCGATCTTGTGGCCTGAGACGGTGGCGGCGGCGAGACCGGACTCCTCGAAGGAGAGCGGCACCTGCCCGAACGCCTGCACCGCGTCGGCATGCAGCGGGACGCCGAACTCGGTCGCGACGTCGGCGAGTTCGCGGACCGGCATCAGGGTGCCGATCTCGTTGTTGGCCCACATCACGGTGGCGAGGGCGACGTCGTCGGGGTTGCGGGCGATCGCCGCGCGCAGGGCGTCGGCGTGGACCCTGCCGAAGGCGTCGACGGGGAGGTACTCGACGGTGGCGCCCTCGTGCTCGGCGAGCCAGTGCACGGCGTCCAGGACGGCGTGGTGCTCGACGGGGCTGGCCAGGACGCGGGTGCGGGCGGGGTCGGCGTCGCGGCGGGACCAGTACAGGCCCTTCACGGCGAGGTTGTCCGCCTCGGTGCCGCCGGAGGTGAACACGACCTCGCTGGGGCGGGCGCCGAGGGCCTCGGCGAGGGTCTCGCGGGCCTCCTCGACGGTGCGGCGCGCGCGGCGGCCGGCCGCGTGGAGGGAGGACGCGTTGCCGGTGACGGCCAGCTGGGCGGTCAGCGCGGCGGCCGCCTCCGGCAGCATCGGGGTCGTCGCCGCGTGGTCGAGGTATGCCATGGTGCCTCGATTCTACGGGGCGGTGCGTGGGGGCCCGGGGCGGCGGGGGTTCCGGGCCCCAGCGCGGGGCCGCTCCCCCATCCCGCCCTGCGAATACCCCCCTCCCCCGAGCTCTCGACGCCGCTCGAGCCGGGGGCGGGCAGGTTCGGCCGCCGCAGGGGTGCAGGGCGCGGCCACCGCGAACCTCGGGTCAGGTCAGGCGGGCGCGGGCGAGTTGGCGGGACTGGGCGACGAGGCGGCCGGCGGTGTCCCAGACCTCGGCGTCCTCCTCGAGGAAGCCGTGCGCGAGGTTGCGCGTGGTGATGGAGACCCGCAGCGGGCCGGGGGCCGGGCGGCACCGGATGTGGGCGGTGAGCTCGACGGTCGGGACCCACCCGGTGAGGCCGAGGTCGAAGGCGGTCGGCGGCAGCGCGTCCACGGTCAGCAGGAGCGAGAACGGGTCGGCGTCCCGCCCGTCGGCGAGCCCGAAGTACCCGCGCACCTCGCCCTTGCCGGAGGGCGCGCCCAGCGCCCAGCCCAGCGTCGCGGGGTCCATCTTCATGAAGAGGCGGTCCGTGATGGCGGACGCGCCCGGCAGCGGCTCCGGCGAGTCGTCCGGCCCGAAGCACTGCTCGATGGGCGGGAAGACCGGCGGCACGGCGCTGGTCCGGACGTCGTCGGGCAGCGAGTCCAGGTCGCCGTAGGAGGCGAGGACCCGGATCCGCTCGACCTCGTTGCCGTCCGCGTCCTGCTGGTAGATCGACGCCTGGCCGGTGGAGAGGGTGCGGCCGGTGCGGACCACCTCGGTGCGCACCACGGCGGGGCCCGGCGTGGAGGCCGTCAGGTAGTGCGCGGTGACGGAGAACGGGTCGGCGTGCGGCAGCGCGTCGGAGAGCGCGCGGGCCGCCACGGCCAGCAGGAAGCCGCCGTTGACCGCGTTGAAGATCGTCCAGCCGGCGGGCAGATCGATGTCGTACACGCCGGGCTCCCGGCAGGTGACCGTGCTGTCCCGGTCGAACTCGCTGTCACCGATCGTGGCCCGGGTCGCCTGGGCGGAGGCTGCATCTGACATGGGAGAACGATACCCCGTACGTTACTAAGCGGTAGCTTTTCCACCGCGGACAGTGACCCACCTCATACCGCGACCTCCTCCGGCTGGACCTCCTTGACGGTCGACCGGCGGTGCCAGGCACGCGGGGCCCGCCAGTGGAACCGCATGGCGAGCAGCCGGAGCACGAAGGCGACCGTGACGGCCAGCCCCAGGGTGGCGGGGGTGAGCGCGTCCAGTTTGATGCAGACCGCCGCCATCGCCGAACCGACGATGGCGGGCACCGCGTACAGGTCGCGGTCCCAGCGCAGCAGCGAGGGCACCTCGTTGGCGAGCATGTCCCGCAGCACACCGCCGCCGACGGCGGTGGCCATGCCCAGCGTGGCCGAGGCCGTGAGCCCCAGTCCGTACTCGTACGCCTTGAGCGTGCCGGCCACGCAGAACAGACCGAGGCCCGCCGCGTCGAAGACGTTCACCGCGGTCTGGATGCGCTCCACCTGGGGGTGAAGGAAGAAGACCAGGGCGGTGGCCGCCAGCGGCGTGAGGAAGAAGCCCAGGTCGGTGAAGGCGACCGGCGGCACGGCGCCGATCACCACGTCACGGATGAGCCCTCCGCCGAGCGCGGTGACCTCGGCGAGCACGGCCATGCCGAAGACGTCGAAGTTCTTGCGCACGGCGAGCAGGGCGCCGGATATGGCGAAGACGAAGATGCCGACCAGTTCGAGCGTGTGCTGGACGCCCGGGCTGAACAGTTGCGGGTACACCTCGACATTGTGCCCGGTGTCCGCCGTCGACCTTGCATTGAAAGGTCCAGCATGCGAGATGCCTGGAGTTCAATGCGTCACGTGCCCGGACATGTGAACCCGACACGTGAACCGGAGACATGCACCGGAGACAAGAACGGGAGACGTGGACCGGAGACGTGGACCGGACGCACGAAGGGGGACGGCGCCCCGTGGACGCCGCCCCCCTTCGACCGCCGGCCGGATCACCGGCCCGGCTCACTTCGTGCCGACGACCCCCGCGTCCGGAGTGTCCGGGGCGTCCGGCGCCGGCGCGGAGCCCTGCGCGTCACCCGTCGCCGGGGCCGGCACCGGCGCCGTCACCGGCTCCTCGGGCCGCGCCGCCGCGACCACCTCGCCGCCGGTCCGCTCCAGCTCGCCCGCGGCGATCTCCGCCTGGAAGTGGCAGGCCACCCGGTGTCCGTCGCCCGTGTCCAGCAGCTCGGGACGCTCGGTGGCGCACCGCTCCCGCGCCCAGGGGCACCGGGTGTGGAACCGGCAGCCGGCGGGCGGGTTGGCCGGGGAGGGGAGGTCGCCGGTGAGCAGGATGCGCTCCCGCTTCTCCTCGACCTCCGGGTCCGGCACCGGCACCGCCGACATCAGCGCCTTGGTGTACGGGTGGCGCGGCTCGGCGTAGAGCGCGTCGCTCGACGCCTCCTCGACCAGCGCGCCCAGGTACATCACGCCGACCACGTCGGAGATGTGCCGGACCACCGCGAGGTCGTGGGCGATGACCAGGTAGGTCAGGCCCAGCTCCTCCTGCAGGTCCTCAAGGAGGTTGATCACCTGGGCCTGGATGGACACGTCCAGCGCGGAGACCGGCTCGTCGCAGATGATCACGTCGGGCTCGAGGACCAGCGCGCGGGCGATGCCGATGCGCTGGCGCTGGCCGCCGGAGAACTCGTGCGGGTAGCGGGAGAGCGCGTCGGCGGGCAGGCCGACCTTGGTCAGGATGGCCTTGATCTTCTCCCGCCGCTCCTCGCGGGTGGCGCCGATGCCGTGGGCGGCCATGCCCTCGGAGAGGATCGACTCGATGTTCTGCCGCGGGTTGAGGGAGCCCAGCGGGTCCTGGAACACCATCTGGAGCCGGCTGCGGAAGCGGCGCATCTCCTCCGGCGGCAGCTTGGCCAGGTCGGTGCCGTCGAGCACGACCTCGCCCTCGGTGATGTCGACCAGCCGCAGCACGGCCCGGCCGAGGGTGGTCTTGCCGCAGCCCGACTCACCGACCAGGCCGTAGGTCTGCCCGGCCTCCACCTTCAGGGACACCCCGTCCACGGCGTGCACATGGCCCACCACGCGGTCGAAGATCACGCCCTTCTTGACGGGGAAGTGGACCTTCACTCCGTCGAGTTCGAGCAGGCTCATGCGGGGACCTCCTCGGTCCGGAGATCGTCGGTTTCGCCGTTGCCGTGCAGCACCGGGTGCACGCACCGCACCTGGTGGCCGGCGGCCCGGGGCTCGCGCAGGCCGGGGGCGCCGCCGAGGCAGTCCAGCTCGTAGCGGTCGCAGCGCGGCGCGAAGGCGCAGCCGTCGGTCCAGGCGATCCGGTCGTTGATGGAGCCGCGGACCGGGGTGAGCGGCTCGCCGCGGGGGGCGTCCAGGCGCGGGATGGAGCCCAGCAGCCCGTTGGCGTACGGGTGCGACGGGTGGGCGAACAGCTCGCGGCGGGCCGCGGACTCGACGACCCGGCCCGCGTAGAGCACGTTGACCTGGTCGCACAGGCCGGCGACCACGCCCAGGTCGTGGGTGATCATCAGCAGGGCGGTGCCCTCCTGGTCGACCAGTTCCTTGAGCAGTTCCAGGATCTGCGCCTGGATGGTCACGTCGAGCGCGGTGGTCGGCTCGTCGGCGATCAGCAGCTCGGGGGCGCAGGCGACGGCCATGGCGATCATGGCGCGCTGCCGCATGCCGCCGGACAGCTGGTGCGGGAACTCCTTGAGCCGCCGGGTCGGATCGGGGATGCCGACCCGGTCGAGCAGCTCGGCGGCGCGCTTGCGGGCCGCCTCGCCCTTCAGGCCGCGGTGCCGCTCCAGGATCTCGGTGACCTGCACGCCGATCGGGATCACCGGGTTCAGCGAGGACAGCGGGTCCTGGAAGATCATGGCCATCCGCCGGCCGCGCAGGTCGCGCAGCTTGCCGCGGCTCATGGTGAGCAGGTTGTCGCCGTCGAGGTCGGCGCGGCCGCCCAGCTCGACGCCCTTGGAGGGCAGCAGGCCCATCAGGGCGAGCGAGGTGACCGACTTGCCGCAGCCGGACTCGCCCACCAGGCCCACGACCTGACCCTGGTCGACCTGGAAGGAGACGCCGTCGACCGCGCGGTTCGTCCTGCGGCCGTGCGCTCCGGTGAACGTGACCGTCAGTTCGTCGACTGAGAGAAGTGGCATGGTGGTTCAGCCTCGCAGCTTCGGGTCGAGGGCTTCCCGCATGGACTCACCGAGCAGGGTGAAGCCGAGGGCGGTGATGATGATGCCGACGGCCGGGAAGACGGCCATGAGCGGCGCGTTGTCGAAGAAACGCTGCGCCGTCGAGAGCATCACGCCCCACTCGGGGACCGCGGGGTCGGGGTTGCCGAGACCCAGGTAGGACAGGGCGGCGGCCTCGATGATCGCGGTGGCCAGGGTGAGGGTCGTCTGCACGATCACCGGGCTCAGGGAGTTCGGCACGATCTGCGTGAGCACGATCCGGCGCTTGCGGATGCCGAGGGCACGGGCGGCCAGCACGTAGTCGGCGCCGCCCTGCGCGAGCATCGAGCCGCGCAGCAGCCGGGCGAAGATCGGCACCTGCACGACGCCGACCGCGATCATCACCGTGGTCAGGGACTGGCCCATCACGGCGGCGACGGACACGGCGAGCAGCAGCGACGGCAGCGCCAGCATCATGTCGATGAAGCGCATGATCACCGAGTCGAAGCGGCGGCCGGCGTCCCCGCCGAGCGTGGCCGCGGCGCCGGAGACCCCGCCGATGATCGCGCCGACGATCAGGCCGATCAGCGTGGAGACGACACCGACCAGCAGGGTCTGCCGCGCCCCGACCAGGAAGCGCGAGAACAGGTCGCGGCCCAGGTGGTCGAGACCGAACCAGTTCTCGGCGCGCGGGTTGACGAACTTGCCCTGGTTGGGGAAGACCTCACTGCGCCAGGTCTGCGCGGTGGGCGAGAACGGGGCGACCCACGGGCCGACCACGGCGACGATCAGGAAGAGCAGGATGATCGCGCCGCCGATGAGCGCCATCTTGCTGCCCCGCAGCCGGCGCAGCGCCTCCTTCCAGAGGCTGGCGCCGCTGGTGGTCTCGTCCCGGGCGGTGAGCTCCGCGAGCCGCTGGATCTTCTCGGTCTTGGTCATACTCACGGTCAGTGCACCCGCACTCTCGGATCGATGAGGCTGTACGCCAGGTCCACCAGCAGGTTGATCAGGACGTACGTCATCGCGATGAACATGATGAAGCCGACCAGGACGGGGTAGTCACGGCCGTCGATGGCGGTGCGGATGAACTGGCCGATGCCGTTGAAGGAGAAGACGGTCTCGGTCAGCACGGCGCCCGAGAGCAGGGAGCCGGTGAGCAGGCCGCCCGCGGTGATGACCGGCAGCATGGCGTTGCGCAGCACGTGCCGGCCGCGCACCACCTTCGGGTGCAGGCCCTTGGACTCGGCGGTGCGGACGTAGTCCTCGCCGAGCACCTCCAGGACGCTGGCCCGGGTCATGCGCACGATCACGGCGAGCGGGATGGAGGCGAGCGCCAGCGCGGGCAGCACCAGGTGCATGATCGCGTCCCAGGTGGCGTCGAACTCACCGGTGAGGAGGCCGTCGAGGGTGGCGAACCCGGTCACGTCGGTGGCGTTCAGGCCCGTGGAGAGGCGGCCGTAGCTGGGGAACCAGCCCAGGTGGACGGCGAAGACCTGCTTGAGCAGCAGGGCCAGGAAGAAGACGGGGATGCAGATGCCGATCAGCGAGCCGGAGACCGCGCTGACGTCCAGCCATCCGCCGCGCCGCTTGGCGGCGAGGTAGCCCAGCGGAACGCCGACCGCGACGGCGATCAGCATGGCCAGCAGCGACAGTTCGACGGTGGCCGGGAAGCGGAGGGTGAACTCGTCCCACACCGGCTGTCCGGTCTGCACCGAGGTGCCCAGGTCCAGTTCCACGATGCGCTTGAGGAAGCGCCAGTACTGGACGTAGAGCGGCTGGTCGAGGCCCAGCAGCCGGTTGATTCTCGCGACCTCGGCATCGGTCGCGCGCTCGCCCAGGATCGCTGAGGCGGGGCCGCCGGGAAGCCGGTTGAGCCAGATGAAGAGCAGGACCGACAGGCCCAGCAGCGTGGGTATGAGCTGGAGCAGTCTTCGTGCGACGAGACGCAGCACCGCGCATGCCCCTTTCTGACGTACGTGTTGCCTGATGGACGCGTCCGCCCGGCCGCCTTGGGTGCGGCGGCCGGGCGGAGCGGGGATGCGGTGCCTGGGTACCGCGGCTTACTTGAAGGAGACCTCGGCGAAGTTCTCCTGCGTCAGCGGCGACACCTTCGGCGGGACGACGTTCTTGCCGAACGCGATGGCCGGGGGCGACGAGGAGACGGGGAGACCCGGCAGGTACTCCATGATCGCCTCGTTGGCCTTCTTGTAGGCCTCGGTGCGCTCGTCACCGGTCAGCGTGGAACCGGCGTTGACGGTCTCGAAGAGCTTCTTGTCCTTGAAGCCCCACTGCTTGTCGTACTCGGCGAACCAGGTGCCGATGAAGTTGAAGCCGTCGTTGAAGTCACCGGTCCAGCCGAGCATGTGCAGCGCGCAGGAACCGGCCTCGGTGGCGTCCAGGTAGTCCGGGGCCCACTTCATCGGCTTCGGGGTGACGGTGATGCCGGCCTTCTCCAGGTCGGCCTTCATCAGCTCGAACAGGTCCTGCGGGGCAGGCATGTACGGGCGGGTGACCTCGGTCGGGTAGCAGAACTCGATCTTGAGCTTCTCCTCCCCGGCCTTCTTCAGCAGGTCCTTGGCCTTGGCGGTGTCGAACGGGTACTGCTTGACCTTGTCCGAGTAGCCCGCGATGGTGTCGGGCATGAACTGCGTGGCGACCTTGCCGCCCTCGGGCAGCTGGGTGGCGACCAGGTTCTCGCGGTCGATGGCGTGCGCGATCGCCTGGCGGACCTCCTTCTTCTTCAGGGCCGGGTCGGCCCCCTGGGACATGCCCACGTAGAAGAGGTTGAAGACGCCACGGGTCGGGACCTGGTAGCCCTCCTTCTCGAGGGTCTTCACGTCCGCGGGCGCGACCAGGTCGTAGCCGTCGATGTCACCGGCCTGGAGCGCCTGGCGGCGGCCCTCCTCGGTGTCCAGCGTACGGATGACGATGTTCTTGACCTTGGCCTTGTCGCCCCAGTAGTCGTCGAAACGCTCGAGGGTGACTTCCTTGTTGCCCTTGTTCCAGCCCTTGATCTTGTACGGGCCGGTACCGGCGACCGTGCCGGCCTTCTGGCTGTACTCGGGGTACGTGATCGCGTCGCCCTTGGCGGTCGCGTCCTGCTTCTCGTACTCCTTGATCGCCTTCGGCGAGTGGATCGCCAGGGCGTTCAGCGAGAAGCCGCCGGGGAGGTTGGCGGTCGGCTTCTTCACCTCGATGACGGCGGTGTTCTCGTCCTTCGCGGTGCAGGACTTGTAGTTGGCCTCGGGGGCCTCCTTGTCCTCGTTCTTGGCGAAGCCGCCCATGACGGTCTGCCAGTAGTAGGACACCGCGCTGGACTGGTAGGTGCCGGCCCAGTTGAACCAGTGGTCGTAGTTGGCGCACACCGCGGCGGCGTTGAACGCCTCGCCGTCGTGGAACTTCACGCCCTTGCGGAGGTTGAAGGTCCAGACGGTGCCCTCGGGGTTGCTCTCCCAGGTCTCCGCCAGGCCGCCCACCAGCTTGCTGCCGCCGGACTCGTGCTCCAGCAGGGCCTCGAAGGCCTGGCGGGTCACACGGAACGTCTCGCCGTCGCTGGCGAGCGCCGGGTCGAGCGAGCTCGGGTCGCCCGGGGCGCCGAAGACGAAGGTGTCCTTGGCGCCGTCGCCGGAGCCTTCATTGTCGCGCTCGCTGGTGCACGCCGACGCGATCATTCCGACCGCCAAGGCGGCCGTTATCGCCCGAGCGACGCGGGATTTGACTATGCGCATACGGGGCCACTCCGGGGTTCACTGGTGGGTGCCTGCTGACCGATCGAACATTACTCAGGGCTCTACGCGAGGAGAACAGTCCGCATAGTGGTGATACCTAGCTGAGATCTGAACAACTGACGAACCCGGCAAATCGCCTGTAGCGGTGGCCCGTTCAGGGGCCCCGTTACACGATGGAAACGTCCGGGATGTCGCCCGCGAGCTGCACGAACGTGCGGGTTCCCCGGCCGTGCGCGCGGGTTGCCGGGCGTCGCCCGGCCGCGGGGGCCGGCGGTGCGGGCGCCGGGCCGAACACCCGGCTGTCTCACGGCAGACGCCCGAGGCGGGTCGCGACGGACGACGGCGACACCGACGGGCGTCGAACGGTGCAGCGAGGGGAGAGGAAGGAGTCAGCGCACGGCCGGGTAGCCGTACCCTCCGCGGCCCGAGCCGGCCGGCCCGTGGGCCTCGCGGTCGTAGAAGGGACGGGCGTTGGCCCGCATCCAGAGCGCGACCGGGTCGTGTTCGTCGGCCATGGCCACCGTGGAGACGGCCAGCCCGTCCGGCACCACGCCGACCGACTGGCTCATCATCGCCCGCACCGACTCCACCGCCGCCGGCGACGTCTCGTACACGTCGAGGCCGACGGCCAGGTAGGGCGCGCCGAGCGCCGGCTGCACCCAGGCGCGGCGCAGCGCCCGCACCGCCGGGGTGCGGTGGGCGTTCTGGACCAGCAGGGCGTAGAACTGCGGTACCTCGATGGCCGGTTCGGACAGCCGCAGCGGCCCGGCCGGCTGACGGTCGAGGCCGGCGACGATCCGGCGCAGGTCCAGCCACGGGATGCCGACCCCGCCGCCGGGGGCGTGCGGGTTGAGCCACAGGCCGTGGTGGTCGGGGTAGAGGCCGCGGGCCGCCTCGAGGGCGTCGGTCACCTCGTAGCCGCGCGTCCAGCCGCTGGCGGACAGCTCCTGGTCGGAGGTCACACAGGGGACGTAGAAGTACCCGTCGACCTCCATGCTCCCGTAACGCGCGTCGGGGGCGCCGGACCGGCCCTGCCACAGCAGCATCCACAGCCGGCCGGCGGACGGGTTCGCGAGGGCGCGCAGCAGCGCCTCGTAGGCGTCATAGCGCCCGGGCGTCACCTGGCGCAGCATCTGCTCCACCTGCCCGGCGGCGGCCGTGCCCGACGCGCTCACCTCAACCAGCCCTTCGCGAAGACATTGGTTACGCCCCATCGATGTCCGACAGCGAGTGTTCGACCGGGATTATGAAACCAGCTTAAGCGGGCTGAGAGACACCACCTTGACCGAGCCGTGAGGTCCCGGGCGATTTGCCCCGTGAGGGCGCCCGGTCACAGGGCGCCGAAGAACGGCCGCACCTTGGTGCGCAGGTAGTCGCAGACCGGGTCCGGCACGGCGTCCAGCAGCACCAGGTTGACGGGCCAGGGCACCGGGTGGCGGCCCAGGGCGCGGCCCAGCGCCTCCAGCGGCAGGGCGCGGGCGTCGCCGGAGGGGGCGTCCCAGGTGGTGAGTTCGACGCCGACGAACAGCGCGGGCTCCGCCGTCTCGACCGCGGCCAGGCAGCGGCGGGCGCTCGCGACCACCCCGAGGGCGGCGAACTCCTCGGAGGCGGCGCGCAGGAAGTCGACCGGGTCCTCCTGCCAGTCCGGCTCCCGGAGGCGGACCCGGCCGCCGCTGCCGGCGCCGGGTCCGGCGGCGCGGCACAGTTCGGCGACCGCCTCCGGCGTCAGCGGCAGCCCCACCGCGCCGTCCGGGTTGACGACGATGCCGACCTCGGGCGGCAGGCCGCGGGCGAACTCCACGACCGGGGCGATGGTGAACGACATGTGGGAGCCGACCACGCGCTGGAACTGCTCCTGGGAGCTGAAGACCGGCACGAAGGTCTGGCCGCCCAGGTCGACGGTGGGCAGGTCGAGGCTGACGCTGTCGCGGCCGCCGCCCTCGGGCAGCGGGATCCACACGAAGCTGCGGGTGAGCACCTCGAGGACCCTGGCGCCGGTGGCCGGGGACGCCGGGGCGGCCGCCGAGGCCGTCAGCACCTCCTCCAGCTCGTTGCCGGGCCATCCGCCCGCACGGGCCTGTTCGTCCGCCGCGAAGTTCATGCCTACCGCCTGGGGTTCTGCGCTGTCCGCTGCCGTCGTCGCGGTCCGTCCCGCCACGGCCGGCCGGACTGCGGTTCGTCAGACTACGGGACGGCCGCGGGCCGTTCGGGGGCGAACCCGATGCCTCGCAGCGAGCGCGCGGCGGAGCGGTCCAGCAGCACCGCCGAGCCGCAGTCCCGCGGCAGCAGCCCCCGGTCCCGCACGTCGGCGAGCAGCTGCCCGACCGCCCTGCGGTGCCGGGCGAAGGCGTACCGGGAGACGCCGCGCCCCCGCGCCCGCTGTCCCTGAAGGGCCTCGCCCGCGCTGACGTCGAGCAGCACCAGGCGCATCGCCCCGCCGCGCCGCCGTGCCGCACGTCCCAGCCAGGAGCGGACCCAGCGCTGGGTGCCGCAGTCGTGCACCACCACCGGGCGCGGGCCGCGCAGGGCGCGCCGCAGGCCCGCGTAGTGGTCGAGCCGCACCAGCGGCCGATAGACGGCGTAGGGCAGCGAGCGGGGCATCCGTGCGTCCCAGCGGTCCCGGGTGTCCTGGCTGTCGACCCGTACGGCGTCCTCCCCGACGACCCGCCGCATCATGGTCGACTTGCCGCTGCCCGGCAGCCCGGTGACCACCACCACGTCGTGCGCCCCGAAGGTCAATTGCTCTCCGGCCACGCCGCCGGGCCCGCCGCGCAGGTCGCGGACCCTTCCCCCGGCCGTCTCCCCCGCCGCGCAGCGCGCCGGCTGGTCCGCGCCCTCGGCCCGCACCCGCCCGGTCCGCGTCCGCTCGCCCGCCCAGGAGCGCGCCCGGTGGCGCGCCCCGGGGCCGGTCACGGGCACGGCGTACGCGGCGCCGGCGATCGTCCTCTTCACGTGGTCGTCCTCCCCCTCAGGTTCGGGACCTGGAGCATCCCCCTCGAGTGTAAAGAGAAGGTAATGCGCGGTCGTCTCATTTACGCCCGGTTCCCGCCACAGTCCCGCAACACACGGGGGTCCGCCAGGGCCCCGGAAGGCCGTGCGATGATGTGCGGGTCAACTGCATACCGGCCGCTTGAATCCGCGCGGGAGAGTCCCGGGGACCGGACCCACGTCTTCTCGGACGTGGCGTCGGCCCGGGCGCCGAAGGAGCAAGTCCCTCCCTTGAATCTCTCAGGCCCAGTCACCGCGCGGGCGAGGCACATCTGAAAAGCGGTCCGCCCCCCGTGGCGGTCCCACCCACGGTGCAAGCTCTGGCCCCGGACCGTCATCCCGTCCGGCGTTCATGGCGAACCTCTCAGGTTCCGATGACAGATGGGGAGGAACACTCCACCGTCATGTCCTCGCCCGTACCGGGAGTCCGCCCATGAGCAGTTCCGACCTCCGCCACACCGCGCTCGACGCCGTGCACCGTTCGCTCGGCGCCACCATGACCGACTTCGCCGGCTGGGACATGCCGCTGCGGTACGGCTCCGAGCGCGACGAGCACAACGCCGTGCGCACCGGCGCCGGCCTCTTCGACCTCTCGCACATGGGTGAGATCACGGTCACCGGGCCGCAGGCGGCCGAGCTGCTGAACTTCGCCCTGGTCGGCAACATCGCCACCGTCGGCGCCGGCCGCGCGCGCTACACGATGATCTGCCAGGAGGACGGCGGCATCCTCGACGACCTGATCGTCTACCGCCTCGCCGACGCCGAGGACGGCTCCCCGGTCTTCATGGTCGTGGCCAACGCCTCCAACGCCCAGGTCGTCCTGGACGCGCTCACCGAGCGGGCGGCGGGTTTCGACGCCGAGGTGCGCGACGACCGCGACGCCTACGCCCTGATCGCCGTCCAGGGCCCCGCCTCCCCCGGCATCCTGGCCTCCCTGACCGACGCCGACCTCGACGGCCTGAAGTACTACGCCGGCCTGCCGGGCACCGTGGCCGGCGTACCGGCGCTGATCGCCCGCACGGGGTACACCGGCGAGGACGGCTTCGAGCTGTTCACCGCCCCCGAGCACGCCGAGAAGGTGTGGCTGGCGCTGACCGAGGCGGGCGCCCCCGCGGGCCTGATCCCCTGCGGCCTGTCCTGCCGGGACACCCTGCGCCTGGAGGCCGGCATGCCGCTGTACGGCCACGAGCTCTCCACCTCGCTCACGCCCTTCGACGCCGGGCTCGGCCGGGTCGTGAAGTTCGAGAAGGAGGGCGACTTCGTGGGCCGCGAGGCGCTGGCCGCGGCCGCGGCCCGCGCGGAGCAGAAGCCGCCGCGCAAGCTGGTCGGCCTGATCGCCGAGGGCCGCCGGGTCCCCCGTGCGGGCTACTCCGTGGTCGCGGGCGGCGAGGTGATCGGCGAGGTCACCTCCGGCGCCCCCTCCCCCACCCTGGGCAGGCCCATCGCGATGGCCTACGTGGACGCGGCGTACGCCGGTGCCGGCACGGCCGGCGTGGGCGTCGACATCCGGGGCACCCACGAGCCGTACGAGGTCGTGGCCCTGCCGTTCTACAAGCGACAGAAGTAACCCCTTCTCGTCGCACACCCCGTCCGACACACCCGTCCGACACCCCCCGTTCCTTCCTTTCCCGGTTCTTCCGGACCCTTCGGAAACTCCCCGCGTACAGGAGAATCTCTGCCATGAGCAACCCCACGGACCTGCGCTACAGCAAGGAGCACGAGTGGCTCTCGCCCGTCGAGGACGGCGTCGCCACCATCGGCATCACCAAGTTCGCGGCCGACGCCCTCGGTGACGTCGTCTACGCCCAGCTTCCCGAGGTCGGCGAGTCCGTCTCCGAGGGCGAGACCTGCGGCGAGCTGGAGTCGACCAAGTCGGTCTCCGACCTGTACTCGCCGGTCTCCGGCGAGGTCACCGAGATCAACGAGGACGTCGTCAACGACCCGTCCCTGGTGAACTCGGAGCCCTTCGAGGGCGGCTGGCTCTTCAAGGTCCGCCTCTCCGAGGACCCGACCGACCTGCTGACGGCCGACGAGTACACCGAGTTCGCCGGGAACTGAGCCTGATGTCGACCCTGAACACTCCCCTGCACCAGCTCGACCCCGACGTCGCCGCGGCGATCGACGCCGAGCTGGCGCGCCAGCAGTCCACCCTCGAGATGATCGCGTCGGAGAACTTCGCTCCGGTCGCCGTCATGGAGGCCCAGGGCTCGGTGCTGACGAACAAGTACGCCGAGGGCTACCCCGGCCGCCGCTACTACGGCGGCTGCGAGCACGTCGACGTGATCGAGCAGATCGCGATCGACCGCCTCAAGGAGCTCTTCGGCGCGGAGCACGCCAACGTGCAGCCCCACTCGGGGGCCCAGGCCAACGCCGCCGTGATGCACGCGCTGCTGAAGCCGGGCGACACGATCATGGGCCTCAACCTGGCCCACGGCGGGCACCTGACCCACGGCATGAAGATCAACTTCTCCGGCCGGCTCTACGAGGTGGTCCCGTACCACGTCGGCGAGGACGGTCAGGTCGACATGGCCGAGGTCGAGCGCCTGGCCAAGGAGTCGCAGCCGAAGCTGATCATCGCCGGCTGGTCCGCCTACCCGCGTCAGCTGGACTTCGCCGCGTTCCGCCGGATCGCGGACGAGGTCGGCGCGTACCTGATGGTCGACATGTCGCACTTCGCGGGCCTGGCGGCCGCGGGCCTGCACCCCAGCCCGGTCCCGCACGCGCACGTCGTCACCACCACGACGCACAAGACGCTCGGCGGCCCGCGCGGCGGCGTGATCCTCTCCACGGCCGAGCTGGCAAAGAAGATCAACTCCGCGGTCTTCCCCGGCCAGCAGGGCGGCCCGCTGGAGCACGTGATCGCGGCCAAGGCGGTGGCTTTCAAGGTCGCCGGCTCCGAGGAGTTCAAGGACCGCCAGCGCCGGACGCTGGAGGGTTCGCGGATCCTCGCCGAGCGCCTGGTCCAGGACGACGTGACGGCGGCCGGGGTCTCGGTCCTGTCCGGCGGCACGGACGTCCACCTGGTCCTGGTCGACCTGCGCGACTCGGAGCTGGACGGTCAGCAGGCCGAGGACCGGCTCCACGAGATCGGCATCACCGTCAACCGGAACGCGGTCCCCAACGACCCGCGCCCGCCGATGGTGACCTCCGGTCTGCGGATCGGCACCCCGGCGCTGGCCACCCGCGGCTTCGGCGCGGAGGACTTCGCCGAGGTCGCGGACGTGATCGCCGAGGCCCTCATGGCCCCGACGCCGTTCCCGGCCGACACCGCGACCGCCCTGCGGGTGCGGGTGGAGGCGCTGGCCGCCAAGCACCCGCTCTACCCGTCACTGTGACCACTCGGACACGGTAGGTACGATTTTCGTACCACCTGGGGTGTTCCGTACGATTCCTGTACGACTCGGGGGCGTCCGTCCACCATCACCCGGTGGGCGCGGCGCCCCCGCGCCCTTCCCCCGCTCCGCCCCTGCACAGCCAGCCAACGATTCAATGAGGAGTCGACGTGGCCGTCTCGGTCTTCGACCTGTTCTCGATAGGCATCGGCCCGTCGAGCTCCCACACCGTGGGCCCGATGCGCGCCGCACGCATGTTCGCCGCCCGTCTGCGCAACGAGGACCTGCTGGAGGCCACCGCCTCCGTCCGCTGCGAGCTCTACGGTTCTCTCGGCGCCACCGGCCACGGACACGGCACCCCCAAGGCGGTGCTGCTCGGGCTGGAGGGCGACTCGCCCCGCACGGTCGACGTGGAGTCCGCCGACGAGCGCGTCGAGAAGATCAGGCAGACCGGCACCCTGCGCCTGCTCGGCGAGCAGGAGATCCCCTTCGACTTCGACGCCGACCTGGTGCTGCACCGCCGCGAGGCCCTGCCGTACCACGCCAACGGCATGACGGTCGCGGCCTACGACCACACGGGCGCCCAGCTGCTCCACAAGACGTACTACTCGGTCGGCGGCGGCTTCGTCGTCGACGAGGAGGCCGTCGGCGCGGACCGCGTGAAGCTGGACGACACGGTGCTGAAGTACCCGTTCCGCACCGGTGACGAGCTGCTGCGCCTCACCAAGGAGACCGGGCTGTCCGTCTCCTCCCTGATGCTGGAGAACGAGAAGGCCTGGCGTACCGAGGAGGAGATCCGCGGCGGCCTGCTCGACATCTGGCGGGTGATGCGCCAGTGCGTCGACCGCGGCATGTCCCGCGAGGGCATCCTCCCCGGCGGCCTCAAGGTCCGCCGCCGGGCCGCCGTCACCGCCCGCCAGCTCCGCGCGGCCGGCGACCCGCTGGCCCACTCCATGGAGTGGATCACCCTCTACGCCATGGCGGTCAACGAGGAGAACGCGGCCGGCGGCCGGGTCGTCACCGCCCCCACCAACGGCGCGGCCGGCATCATCCCCGCCGTCCTGCACTACTACCTGAACTTCGTCCCGGGCGCGGACGAGGACGGTGTGGTGCGCTTCCTCCTCGCGGCCGGCGCGATCGGCATGCTCTTCAAGGAGAACGCCTCGATCTCCGGCGCCGAGGTCGGCTGCCAGGGCGAGGTCGGCTCCGCCTGCTCGATGGCCGCCGGCGCCCTCGCCGAGGTGATGGGCGGCTCCCCCGAGCAGGTCGAGAACGCCGCCGAGATCGGCATGGAGCACAACCTGGGCCTCACCTGCGACCCGGTCGGCGGCCTGGTCCAGATCCCCTGCATCGAGCGCAACGGCATGGCCGCGGTGAAGGCCGTGACCGCCGCGAAGATGGCGATGCGGGGCGACGGCTCGCACAAGGTCTCCCTCGACAAGGTCATCAAGACCATGAAGGAGACCGGCGCGGACATGTCGGTCAAGTACAAGGAGACGGCCCGCGGCGGCCTGGCGGTGAACATCATCGAGTGCTGACCGGGCGTCGGGCGGCCGGCCGGGCACGGCTAGGCTCACCCGGCCGAGGCCGCTCCGGGGAGGGGGCGGCCGGAAGCCGCTCCTCGGGGCGGGCGGGGAGGGGAGTGACCGTGGGCCGACGACCTGCCGGAGCCGTGCGCAGGGGGGCGGTGGCCGCCGTGGCCGCCGTGGCACTCGGGGCGGCGGGATGCACTGCCGGCCCTCGACCGGACTCGCCCTCGCCGTCGGCTCCGGACGGCAAGGCGTCGGGGGCCGCCGCCTCCCCGCTCTCGTGGGAGTTCGCGCACCTCGCGGACTTCCACGGCACCCTCACCGGCTTCGCCGCGCTCGCGGAGGACGACGTCTGGGCGGTGGGCAGCGAGAACGTCCTCCCGTCCGACCCTCATCTGCTGCACTTCGACGGCACCGGGTGGAAGGACGAGGCGCTGCCCGACGCCCTCGGTGAGGCGAAGTTCAGGCTGCGGATCGAGGTGATCGGTGAGCGGGAACTGTGGCTGGGGCCCGCGGACCAGGCCGACGAGGCCGCCTCCTGGGCCAGGTGGGACGGCACCCGCTGGTCCGCCGTGCCGAATCCCCCGCCCGCCCCGGTCGGAGACCTCGAGGCGGCGGGTCCCGACGACGTCTGGGCCCTCTCCGAAGGACAGACCGCCCTGCACTGGAACGGCGCCCGCTGGAACTCGGTCCGGCTGCCGTATCCGGCAGCCGACCTCGCCGTGGCGGGGCCGGACGACGCCTGGGCGGTCGGCCACCGCGGCACCGGTCCGGGCACCGAGCCGGAGGGCGGCCTGCCCTACACCCAGCCGGCGGCCATGCACTGGGACGGCGCCACCTGGAGGCCGGTGGCCACACCCCTGTACCGCTTCGACGACCCGGTCCCGCCGGAGCCCGGCGCGAGCCTCGACCAGGTCTTCGTGCTCGACGGCGGCGAGATCCTGGCCCATGGACGGCACAGCTACAACCACGGCGAGGTGGAGAACGAGCCGCCGGACGAGGCCGTCCGCCTGCGCTGGGACGGGGAGAAGTGGGTGGAGCGGCAGACCCCGCCCGACCGCTGTGACGGGATACCGGCCGCCCAGGACGGTGAGGGTCTGTTCCTCCTCAACGGCAGCCGGTACCTGACCGGCGACGGCCGCTGCCTGAAGCTCCGGCCTCCTCGGCTGCCTCTGTCGACCAACGCCCGCGAGGACTCCCGGCAGTCGCTGTGGCTGGAGGAGATCCGCCGGGTGCCCGGCACCGACGAGTGGCTCGGCGCGGGGCACGTCCAGGTCAACCAGTCCGGCGATCCCTTCGGCGCCCCCGTCGTCGTGCGCCTGAAGCACCGTGGCTGAGAGGGCGGTCGGCATGGGCGGAGCGGCGACGGCCGGACGGGTCAGGCCACGGACGTGGGCGACGGCGGCCGCGCTGGTGGTGTGCGTGCTCGTCCTCGTGTACGTCGGCTCCACGGGGCACGGGAAACAGGACGCGGGCGGCGGTCCGGTCGCCGCCGGTCCGGCCTCCGAGGAGTGCGCCGAGCTGCGGGACCTGGACTTCGCCGGCCCCGACGACAGCCCGACCCTGCTGATCTCGTCGTACGGCGCGTCGAACGACGGCGAGGGCGGCCCGGTGCGTTTCCGCGCCGGCCTGCGGCTCGGCACGGGCGAGCGGCCGCTGGTGCTGGGGGCGCTGGAGGCCACCGTCACCGTGTGCGCCCCGCGCACCCACGGGCTGCTGGCCCGGGCCGAGGGGCTGACGCCGCGTGTCGTGAAGGGCGGCGGGGGCGGCCGGAAGGCGGACGGGACGGGCGGACTCCACCTCAGGTCCGGCGGGTCGACCGACCTGCGCGTCACCCTGCCGAAGTCGGCGCTGCGGCCGGGCATCTCCTTCGAGGACCTCGTGCTCGGCGACCCGCCGCGCAGCAACGACGCGGCGGACCGCCCGGTGCTGATCGTCACCCTGACCGCCCCGGGACTGCCGGGCCCCCTCGTCGCGGGCAACTGCGCGGAGGGGTGCGCGGAGCTCTTGGGCCGCTCGGTCTGACGGCCACGGTCATGGCCATGGCCCCGGGCGCGGGCGCGGGCGTCCGGGACCCGCGGGGCCGCTGGCCGTGGCGATCCCGTTACGCCTCGACGTTGCGCTCGGCCCAGCGGGCCAGTTCCACCGCGCAGGCGGCGACCGACTCGCGCCAGGTGCGGGCGGCGCCGTCGCCCGCGTCGTCGCTGACGTGCTTCACCAGGCGGATCGGGACGCCGGCCTGCCGGGCCACGTGGGCCAGGGCGTAGCCCTCCATGTCGACGAGGGCGGCCTGCTCGGCGAGACGGTCGCGGGCGGCGTCGTCGGAGATGAAGCTGTCCCCGGTGGCGAGCACGGGGCCCTCGCCCTCGCCGAGGGTGATCGGCGGCCCGTAGACCTCGCCGGTCAGGCCCGCGAGGAGCCGGGAGTCCAGGTCGTGCTGGATCACCTCGGCGATCACGTGCGTGCCGGTCCACCCGGGCCGCAGCGCCCCCGCCGTGCCGAGGTTCACGACCTCGCTCGGCAGCACCCCGCGCCCCAGCGCCCCGGCCAGCGCCGCGGCCGCGTTGACCTTGCCCATCCCGGTCAGCAGCACCGGAGCCCCGGTGCGCAGCAGCTCCGCCGCCTCCTCCTTGACCGCCAGGACGAACAGGGGGCGGTCGGGGGACATCTCGCCGATCAGTTCCATGACGTCAACGGTACGTGGGCCGGATCCCTGCCCGGGCGCCACCTCGCGCCCTGCCGGGAACCGTGATGCCCGCAATCCTCCCGATAGGCGCCGCTTACGGGCGTCAGTCCCGTTCACGAGGGGAATGCTCCCTTCAACCCCTCTCATCCCGGATCAACTTGAGGGAGACCCCCCACATGCTGCATGGCATCGACGTCAGTTCGCACCAGTCCGCGTCCTTCGACACCGACGGGCTCGCCTTCGTGATCGTCAAGGCGACCGAAGGACGTTCCTACGTCAACCCCAAGATGGAGGCGCAGGTCGAACGCGCCCGGGAGGCCGGACTGGTGGTCGGCTTCTACCACTTCCTGTGGCCCGGCCGCATCACCGAACAGGCCGAGCACTTCGCGCAGGAGTCCCTGGCGGAGCCGGGCGACCTGCTGGCCTGCGACTGGGAGACCACCAGCCGCGGGACGCGGGCGAGCAACGCGGAGAAGGACCGGTTCATCCGGAAGGTCAAGTCGCTCAAGCCGCGCAACCGCACCCTTCTGTACTGCAACCGGACCTTCTGGCTGCGGCACGACCGGACCTCGTACGCCGGCGACGGGCTGTGGATCGCGCACTACGGCGTGGCGAAGGGGAAACCGGGGGTCAAGGCGAAGTGGCTGGTCCACCAGTACACCGACGACCCGGTGGACAAGAACGTGGCGCGGTTCCGCAGCGCGGACGCCCTGCGCGAGTGGGCGGAGAGCGCCTGAGCGACCTCCCCCTCACCCTGAGTCACCGTCGTCGCACCGGCAGCACTCCGCGTAAGGTCGAAGGAGAGCCGATCGCGACAGGGACAGGGACAGGGACAGGAGCAGGGCTGTGGACCGCACCCCGGCCGGGTCCTCCCCGAGGACCTCGGAGACCTCTGAGACACCGGAGCAGCAGTCGCTCTTCGACTGGGCGGACGTGGAGGACGCGGCCCCCGCCGCGCCGCCGGGCGGCGCCTTCCGGGACGGTCCGGAGGCCCGGCGGATGCTGGACGTGCGCGAGGTGTACGCGGAGCCCGCAGCCCTCGCCTCCCTGCGCGGCCGGCAGATCCTGGCCCGCCTGCCGGGGGTGCCCGTCACGGAGGTGCCCGGTCACTGGCGCATCCCCTCGCTGCACGGCAACGACGGGAACGTCGCCCGGTGGGCCCGGGTGAAGACCGAGACCCTGGTCCTGGGCGTCAAGCAGACCCTGGCCACCCGCCCCAACGGAAGATCGGCCGACTGGATCGCGCCGGGCGCCTCCAACGGCTGCGCCATGGCCTGTGCCTACTGCTACGTGCCGCGCCGCAAGGGCTATGCCAATCCGATCACGCTGTTCACCAACATCGAGGCGATCGTCGCCCACGTCGGACGTCACGTGCGGGCCCAGGGTCCCAAGCGGGAGCCGAACCAGTGCGATCCCGTGGCGTGGGTGTACGACATCGGGGAGAACGGCGACTGCTCCGTCGACGCGCTGGTGAGCGACAACGCGGCCGACCTGGTCGCCGCGTTCCGCAGGCTGCCCACCGCGAAGGCGTCGTTCGCGACCAAGTTCGTCAACCCGGACCTGCTGGCCCTGGATCCGCAGGGCCGGACCCGGGTGCGTTTCTCGGTGATGCCGGGCTCCGACTCACGTCTGCTGGACATCCGTACCAGCCCGGTCGCGGACCGCATCGCCGCCGCGGCCGACTTCCTCGACGCCGGCTACGAGGTCCACTTCAACCTGTCCCCGGTGGTGCTGCGCCCCGGCTGGCAGCGGGACTGGGCCGAGCTGCTCGACCACATGGACGACGTGCTGCCCGCCCGGGTCAAGGAGCAGGCGGCCGCCGAGATCATCATGCTCACCCACAACCAGCAGCTGCACGAGGTCAACCTGGGCTGGCATCCCCGGGCCGAGGACCTGCTGTGGCAGCCCGCCGCCCAGGAGACCAAGCGCTCCGAGAACGGCGCCGTGAACGTGCGCTACGCCCGTGAGGTCAAGCGCGACGCCCTGCTCCGGCTGCGTGAGCTCATCGCGGTCCACGCCCCGTGGCTGCGCGTCCGCTACGCGTTCTGACCGTGCTGGGCGGGCCGGGGGCGGGCGGGCCGGGTACCGGGGGCGGCCCTGGTCGCTCCGGAACGCGCAACCGCCCCGGCCGGCGAAGGCGCGGCGCGGGGCGGTTCCGACGGCCGGTGGGCCGGTCGGTCAGGACGTCGTCACTTGGACAGGTACGCCCAGAACTCGTCGAAGGAGAGGAGCTTGTCGCCGTCCAGGTCGCGCTGGGCGATGATCGTCGCGGCGACCGTCTCGGTGACGTTCCAGTCGCCGGCCTGCGCGAGCGCCTTCTTGAACTCGGCGGCGGTGACGAAGCCGTCCCCGTCGGCGTCGAGCCGGTCGAACTCCTTGCGTGCTTCCTGGATGTCCGCCATGCCGGACCCTCCCCTTCGTGCCGTGCGCGCGTCCGTGATGACGTCTGCGTCCATGTCTGGTTGACGCAGAAAGATTATCCGGCCGCACGCGCGCGCAGAGCGGCGACCACCCAGCCGAACTCCTCCCGGTGGTCGGCGTCCGGCCCCCGGCCCTTCACCACGGCCAGCAACTCGCGGTAACGCGAGAGCGCGTCCGTGGTGTTGGCCTCCAGGCGGGCCAGCACGGCGGTCAGGTCGGCCTCCTCGCCGAGCAGCTCGCGCAGCACCTCCCCGGCCTCGGGCGACTCGGGGGCGACGCCGCGGCGGCGCGCGTCGGAGGCCAGCTGGACCAGGCGCCGCATGAACCACATCGAGGCGCCGGCCGGGGTCTGCCCGGTGCGGTCGGCGGCGTTGAACTCGGCGGCGGCGCGCATCCGGGCGCGGAACCCGGGGTCCTTCAGCAGCTCCGCCAGTTCGACCCACGCGTCGACCTGCTCGGGCGTGGGATCGTCGGGCAGGTCGGCCGCGGCGCCGCGCATCCGCTCCCTGATCACCGGGTCCGCGGTGTCCAGGCCCTGGAAGGTCTCCTCCACGAACTGCTCGATGATGCGGGCGCGTTCGGCGGCGGACAGTCGGGCGAGCTTGTTCATCAGGGTCATCTCCTCGGTGGTCGAACCGCGGTCGGCGACGCTCGACAGCACCGCCCGGGTGATCCGCAGCGCGCGGATCTGCGCGTCCAGGGCGGCGACGTGGCGCGCGGCCACCTCCGCGGCCGTGGCCTCCCCGGTCACCACCCGGCGCACGTCCCCCAGGCCCAGGTCCAGTTCGCGCAGGGTGCGGATCAGCTCCAGGCGGGCGACCGAGGCGGCGTCGTAGAGGCGGTAGCCGCCGGCGGAACGGGCCACCGGCGGCAGGACGCCCTCGTCCGACCAGTAACGGATGGTGCGCACCGTCAGGCCCGTGGCGCGGGCCAGGTCGCCGATGGTCAGCAGGCCGTCGTCGCCGCCCACGGTGCTGTCGTCGCTCATGCCGCCGAGTCTGGGGTCTCCACCCCCTGGAGACTCAACCGGCACGCGCCCCGTCCCTCCGCCCGGCCCCGGCGGCCCGGTCGGCCGAACCCCGTCACCCGTCGGTCAGACCCGGTCGGCGACCCGCATCTCGAACCACGTCCGCTTCCCCCGCGGCAGCAGGTCGACGCCCCAGCGGTCGGCCATGCGGTCGACGAGGAACAGGCCCCGCCCACTCTCGTCCAGCGCGTGCACGGGCAGCAGGCAGGGCAGCCCCCGGGAGGGGTCGCGGAGTTCGAGGCGGATCCAGCCGCGGCGGCGGCGCATGCGCAGCCCGTACTGGGCGGCGCCGGTGTGCCGGACCGCGTTGCCCTCGAGTTCGGAGACGAGCAGCGTGCAGTCCTCGGCGAGCTTGGGACCCAGCGCCCAGTGGCGCAGGACGACGATCTGGACCAGCCGCCGCGCGGTGCCCCGGGACTCGGGGCAGGTCGGCAGGACGACCTCCGTCTCGGCCGGGTTGCCGTAGTGCACGAGGGCCGTCAGCGCCCGCTCGTCCTCCACGGCGGGCGACCAGCGCGTCACGGGTACGCCGCCCGGTGCCCGTGACTGCTCGATGCCCTCCAGCCCCGCCATGTCCCCCATCATGACCGGCCGGAGAGAGCTCCGGGGGCGGTTCCGCAGGAATCCGCACACCGGAGCGATCGATTCCGTCCGTTCGGGCGACATATGCCAAGGAAACATTACTCAGCGCTGGCCAGAGCTTTTACGGAGGGAACCATAGGAGGGGGTGATTCCGGCCGGATCACCCGGATCCGGAACCACCGCCCCGAAAGCCGGCGGACCGGCTCAGAGGAACTTGGCCTTGCCCGGGCCCTCCTCGACGAAGGACTTCATCCCCCGCTCGCGGTCCTCGGTGGCGAACAGGCCCGCGAACCAGTTCCGCTCGATGGCCAGGCCGGTGTCCAGGTCGGTCTCCAGCCCGGCGTCGACCGACTCCTTGGCGGCGCGCAGCGCGATGGCCGGACCCTGGGCGAGCTTGGCTGCCCAGGCGTGGGCCTCGGTGTACACGTCGGCGGCCGGGACGACGCGGTCCACCAGACCCAGCGTCAGGGCCTCGTCCGCGCGCACGTGACGGCCGGTGAAGATCAGGTCCTTGGCGCGGGACGGGCCGATCAGGCGGGACAGGCGCTGGGTGCCGCCGGCGCCCGGGATCAGGCCGAGCAGGATCTCCGGCTGGCCGAGCTTGGCGTTGTCGCCGGCGATGCGGTAGTCCGCGCACAGCGCCAACTCGCAGCCGCCGCCCAGCGCGTAGCCGGTGATCGCGGCGACGACCGGCTTGGGGATGCGGGCGACCGCGGTGAACGAGTCCTGCAGGCCCCTGGCCCGGGCCACCATGGCCGCGTGGTCCATGGCCCGCATCTCCTTGATGTCCGCCCCGGCGGCGAACACCTTCTCCCCGCCGTACACGACCACGGAGCGGACGTCCTCGCGCCGGGTGATCTCCTCGGCGAGTTCCTTGATGCGGTCCTGGGTCGCGATGTCCAGGGCGTTCATGGGCGGGCGGTCCAGGCGCAGGGTGCCGACGCCTTCGGCGACTTCGAGATGAACGGTCATGCCCAGCAGATTACGGGGGCGGAGCGGCAACGGACCCGGTGCGCTGTGTCACACCGGGTCCGCCGTGAGCTGGAAACGTGAGCGGGGAAGGAGGGGCGGGAGGCCTACTTCTTCCAGTCCTCCCAGGACATGTTCCAGCCGTTGAGCCCGTTGTCCGGGGCGACCGTGCCGTCCGCGCTGTTCTTCACCTCGACCACGTCGCCGAGCAGCGAGTTGTCGAAGAACCAGCGGGCGGGCGCGCTCTTGTCCCATCCGCCGCGGGTGTCGCGCAGGCCGACGCAGCCGTGGCTGGCGTTGTAGTTGCCGAAGGCGTCGCCGCCCCAGTAGTTGCCGTGGATGAAGGTGCCCGACTGGGTCAGGCGCATGGCGTTGGGGACGTCCTCGATGTCGTACTCGCCGTCGTAGCCGACGGTGTCGCCGTTCATGCGGGTGACCCGGTACTTCTCGCTGATCACCATCGCGCCGTTCCAGGTCTCGTACCCCGGGGCGCCGGTGGTGACCGGGATGGTCTTGAGGACCTTGCCGTCCCGCTCGACCTTCATGGTCAGCTTCTTGGCGTCCACGTAGGACACCTGGCTGCGGCCGACGGTGAAGGAGACGGTCTTGGCCTGGCTGCCGTACACGCCCGGCCGGCCCTCGACGCCGTCGAGGTTGAGCTTGACGGTGACCTTGGTGCCGGACTTCCAGTACTCCTCGGGGCGGAAGTCCAGACGGTCGTTGCCGAACCAGTGGCCCTCGACCTCGACCTGCGGCTCGGTCTTGATCTCGATCGCCTTCTCCACGGCGGCCGGGTCGGTGATACCGCGGGTGAAGCGGATCGAGAACGGCATGCCCACGCCGACGGTGGAGCCGTCCTCCGGCGTGAAGTGGCCGATGAAGGTGTTGGCCGGGGTCAGCGTGGTGAACTTCGTGTCCTTCACCGCGACCCGGCCGTCGGCGTCCTTGGCCTCCGCGTGGACGCTGTACTGGGCGCCGGAGGCGAGGTGGGTGGAGGGGATCCAGGCGGCGCCGTCCGCGGAGATCTCGCCCGCGACCTTCCCGCCCTCGTCGTCCTCGACCTCGACCTTGGTCAGCTTGCCCTTCTCGACGACCACCTTGAGGGCGCCGGTCGTCTTCACGGACTTGGCGCCGTTCTTCGGACTGACCGTCACCACGGCGTCCGACTGCTTGCTCGCCGGCGCGGCGCTCGCGGCGCCGCCGTTCCCGGAACCCTTGCCCTCGACGCCCGTGTCGTCACCGCTGCCGCAGGCGGTCACGGTGATCAGCATGAGGCTCGCCAGCAGGGACGCGGCGGCCGTACGCCTCCCCCCGGAACGCCGTCCGGTCGTGGTTCCCCTCGTCGACCACACGTTCACGTGTGCTCCCCCTTTTCCCCTCATCGGGCCTGGTCAGACCCCCTCCCGGCGCGTCACGCGCGCCATGACGAATCGTAAGGGCAGGATCGTTCCCCTTCCCCGGCCGGAAGGTCACCGTTTCGTCCCAAGTTCGGCTCCAAACCTGTCAGACGACGAATACTTCCGGAGCGTTCCCGTCGGCACGCTGTCCGGGGACGTGAGCTGGACGCCCGGGATGGGCAGAAACCTGGGGTAGGACGACGCACCGGAGCGGTCGCGCGGGACGCGCGGCACACTCCGCCCGTTGTCGCCCCACGAGCCGCAGGAGGCGGACCGGTGTCGAGCGCAGCCGAGCAGGAGGCAGTGGCGGACAGTTACGCCGCCGACGTGGGCCACGACGCCCGCCGGGCCCCCGTGCCGTCCGGGACCGCGCCCCTCGCGGCGCCCGCGCCCCTGGTGTGGCCGGGGTCGTCCACACCGCTGGGCGCCCGGTACCGGGTGGGGCCCGACGGTGTGGCCGGGACCAACTTCGCCCTGTGGGCGGGCGGGGCGGAGGCGGTCGAGCTCTGCCTCTTCGAGCCGGACGGCGCCGAGCGGCGGCTGCCGCTGGGCGAGCTGACCCACGAGATCTGGCACGGCTTCGTGCCCGGGGTCCGCCCGGGCCAGCGGTACGGCTACCGGGTGCACGGTCGGTGGGACCCGTGGACCGGCGCGCGCTGGAACCCCGCCAAGCTGCTCCTCGACCCCTACGCCCGCGCCGTGGACGGGGAGTTCGCCCTGCCGCCGGAGGTGTACGGGCACGTCCGTGACTGGCCCGACCAGCAGGTCGCCGACACCGTCCGCGACGACCGGGACTCCGCGCCCTTCGTGCCCAAGGGCGTGGTGGTCCACGACGACGACGACTGGGCGGACGACCGGCGGCCCAAGACGCCGTGGTCCGACTCGGTCATCTACGAACTCCACGTCCGCGGCTTCACGATGCGCCACCCCGGCATCCCCGAGAAGCTGCGCGGGACCTACGCGGGCCTGGCCCACCCGGCGGCGATCGAGCACCTCACCCGCCTCGGCGTGACCGCCGTCGAGCTGCTGCCGGTGCACCAGTTCGCGCACGAGGACCACCTGCTGCGCCGGGGCCTGACCAACTACTGGGGCTACAACTCCATCGGCTACTTCGCCCCGCACGCCGGCTACGCGGCCACCGGCACCGACGGACAGCAGGTGGGCGAGTTCAAGCGGATGGTGCGCGCCCTGCACGCGGCGGGCATCGAGGTGATCCTCGACGTGGTGTACAACCACACCGCCGAGGCGGGCGAGTTCGGCCCCACGCTCTCCCTCAAGGGCGTCGACAACCGCGGCTACTACCGCCTCCAGTCCGACGCCCGCCGCTACGCCGACTACACGGGCTGCGGCAACACCCTGCACGTGGTGCGCCCCCAGGTGCTGCGGCTGATCACCGACTCGCTGCGCTACTGGGTGACCGAGATGGGCGTGGACGGCTTCCGCTTCGACCTCGCGGCGGCGCTGGCCCGCTCGATGCACGACGTCGACATGCTCTCGCCGTTCCTCGCGGTGATCGCCCAGGACCCGGTGCTGCGCCGGGTGAAGCTGATCGCCGAGCCCTGGGACGTCGGGTCGGGCGGCTACCAGGTGGGATCCTTCCCGCCGCTGTGGACCGAGTGGAACGACCGGTACCGGGACGCCGTGCGCGACTACTGGCGCGGCGCGCTGCCGGACGTCCGCGACCTCGGCTACCGGCTCTCCGGCTCCAGCGACCTCTACGCCTGGGGCGGCCGCCGGCCCTACGCCTCGGTCAACTTCGTCACCGCGCACGACGGCTTCACCCTGCGCGACCTGGTCTCCTACCACCACAAGCACAACGAGGCCAACGGCGAGGGCAACCGCGACGGGACGAGCGACAACCGCTCCTGGAACTGCGGCGCCGAGGGCGAGACGGCCGACGAGGACGTCAACGCCCTGCGGCGGCGGCAGCTGCGGAACCTGCTGACCACCCTGCTGCTGTCCACCGGCGTGCCGATGCTGGTGGCCGGCGACGAGATGGGGCGCACCCAGGGCGGCAACAACAACGCCTACTGCCAGGACAACGAGATCGGCTGGGTGGACTGGTCGCTGCTGGAGGAGGGCGCCTGGCGCGAGCTGTTCGAGCTGACCTCACGGCTGATCGCGCTGCGCCACCGCCACCCGGTGCTGCGGCGGCGCGCGTTCTTCTCCGGCCGTCCGCACGCCGACCACGGCCTGCGCGACCTGGCCTGGTTCACCGCGGACGGCGCGGAGATGACCGAGGACGACTGGTTCGCCTCCACCTCCACGGTGGGGATGTACCTCTCCGGCCGGGACATCCCCGGCCGGGACGCGCGGGGCGAGCCGGTCGTCGACGACAGCTTCCTCGCCGTGCTGCACGCCGGGCACGAACCGGTGGCCTTCACCCTGCCGGACGCGCCCTGGGCCGAGCGGTACGAGGTGGTGGTGGACACCGGGATGGAGGAGCAGCGGGAGGAACCCGGCGAGACGTACCGGGCGGGCACCACGGTGACGGTGCCCCCGCGCACGGTGCTGCTGCTGCGGGTGGGCTGAACGGGGAGGAAAGGCGGGGTCACGGGGGTGCGGGCGGTGCTCCCCGCCCCGCTCCCGGTGCGCCCGCCGGGGCTCCCGGCCGCACGGAAAATCGCTGGGCGATGTCAGTATCGAAGCTTAGGCTCGCTCCTGATGCCCAGTACCGCCGCCACCGAGCGTTCCCCAGCCGTCCGCACCCTTCTTCGCCTGTGGCCGCACCTGCGTCCGGTCCGGGCGCGATGGCTCACCGCCGCGGTCGTCGCCGTCCTCGCCTCGCTGACCAGCCTGGTCATCCCGCTGGTCCTCAAGTGGCTGGTCGACGGCCCGATCGCGGACGGTGACACCGCCGGGGTGTGGCTCGGCGCGCTGTGGGTGCTGCTGCTCGGCCTGACCGAGGCGCTGCTGTTCGGCCTGCGCCGCTGGCTGGTGGCCCGTCCGCTCTCCTCCGTCGAGGCGGACATGCGCGAGGCGCTCTACCGGCGGCTCCAGCGGCTGCCGATCGCCTTCCACGACCGCTGGGCGTCCGGGCAGCTGCTCTCCCGGGCCACCACGGACCTGATGATCATCCGCATGTTCCTCGCCTTCCCGCTGACCTTCCTGCTGGTCAACGGGGTGACCATCCTGGCCGGCGTGATCGTCATGCTGAGCATGGACTGGGCGCTGGGCCTGCTGGTCCTGATCCCGGTGATCCCGGTGATCGTCGTCTGCACGGTCTTCGAGAAGCGTTTCGCCGAGGCGTCCCGCACCGCGCAGGACCAGGTGGGCGACGTGACCACCCTGGTCGAGGAGAGCGTGCTGGGCATCCGGGTGATCAAGGGCTTCGGACGCCACCGCAGCCAGGCCCGCGCCTTCCGTGAGCTGACGCACCGGCTGCGCGGGACCGAGCTGCGCAAGGCGCGGCTGCTGGGCGGGATCATGGCCGTCATCGTGGTGCTGCCGGAGCTGGCCATCGGCACCTGTCTGGTGCTGGGCACCGTGCGGGTCGCCGACGGGACGCTCTCCGCGGGCACCCTGGTGGCCTTCCTGTCCACGGCGCTGGCCCTGCACTGGCCGGTGATCTCCATCGGGTTCCTGCTCGCGATGAGCCAGGAGGCGGCCACCGCCACCGCGCGCTACTTCGAGGTCATGGACACCGAGCCCGAGTCCGGGGCCGACGACCGGTCGGCCGCCCCGGCGGCATCGGTCTCCCCGGCCGCCTCGGTCTCCACGGCCGCCTCGCTCTCCGCGGCCTCCGGGACGACGGCGAAGGCCGCCGCCGCGGTGAAGGAGGAGGGCGGGCTGCGGCTCGAGGGGGTCCGCTTCCGGTACCCCGACGCACCGGCGGACTCCCCGCCCGTGCTGGACGGCGTCGACCTGCACGTGCGCCCCGGCGAGTCGCTCGCCCTGGTGGGCACCACGGGCTGCGGCAAGACCACCCTGACCGCCCTGGTCCCCCGGCTGCACGAGATCACCGAGGGCCGGATCACCCTGGACGGCGTCGACATCACCGCCATGCCGCGCGAGGAACTGCGCGCCCGGGTGGCCGTCGCCTTCGAGGACCCGACGCTGTTCTCCGCGACCGTCGGCGAGAACGTCCTGATGGGCGCCGCCGACCGGGACGCGCGGACGGACCCCGATGCCCTCGGACGCGCCCTCGGCGTCGCCCAGGCCGGGTTCGTGCACGCCCTCCCGCAGGGCGTCGACACCCAGGTCGGCGAGCAGGGCCTGAGCCTGTCCGGCGGCCAGCGGCAGCGCCTCGCGCTGGCCCGCGCGGTCGTCGGCCGGCCCGACTTCCTGGTCCTCGACGACCCGCTGTCCGCGCTCGACGTGCACACCGAGGCCGCCGTGGAGGCCGCCCTGCGCGAGGTGCTGGCCGACACCACCGCCCTGATCGTCGCCCACCGCCCGTCCACGGTGCTGCTCGCCGACCGGGTGGCGCTGCTGTCCGGCGGCCGGATCGCCGCCGTGGGCGACCACCACGAACTGCTGCGGACCAACGCCGAGTACGCCTGGCTGATGTCGGGCGCCACCCTGGAGCCCGAGGAGGCCCGCCGATGACGGCTCCCGCCGCACAGAAGCGCGACAAGCGCGACAAGCGCGACGACCGGATCGGCAAGCACGGCGCCGGGGGCGCCGGCTCCCTGCCGGACGACCCGAACGACCTGGCCGAGGCGGCCGCCGCGCAGGACGCGGGCGACGACTTCGACCGCGACGTCCTGCCCACCCCGCCCGGCGCCACCGCCGGTCTGCTGCGCTCGCTGCTCGCGCCGCTCCGCGGCCGGGTGGCGCTCGCCGTCGTCCTGCTGCTGCTCCAGCAGGCCGCCGTGCAGGCCGGTCCGCTGCTGGTGGCGTACGCCATCGACACCGCCGTGCCGGCGTTCCGGGTGAGCGACCACGGCCCGTTGCTGCTGGTCGCGGTGGCCTACCTGATCACCGCCGCTTCCAGCGGCGGCCTGGAGTACGCCTTCATCACCTGCTCCGCCCGGGTCAACCAGGACGCCCTGCTGGACCTGCGGGGCCGGATCTTCCGGCACGCGCAGGCCCTGAGCGTCGACTTCCACGAGCGGTACACCTCGGGCCGGCTGATCTCCCGGTCCACCACCGACGTGGAGTCGCTGCGCGAGCTGCTCAGCGAGGGGCTTCAGGAGCTGATCACGGTGGTCGTCTCCTTCGTCTACATCTCCGCCCTGCTGCTGTGGCTGGACCTCGGCCTCGGCGCGGTGGCGCTGGCCTCCTTCGTGCCGCTGGCGCTGCTGGTGCGCAGCTACCAGGACCGCGCGGGGCGGATCTACCGGGAGCGCTCCACCGCGATCGCCACGGTGATCGTCAAGTTCACCGAGACCATGAACGGCATCCGGCCGGTGCGCGCCTTCCGCCGGGAGGACGCCAACGAGGCCGAGTTCGTGCCGCTGAACAAGCGCCACGAGCGGACCAACGGCGACGCGCTGATCGAGATGGCCCGGTACGTGGTCGGGTCGCGGCTGGTCGCCAACGTCACCGTCGCGGGCATCGTGCTGTGGGGCGCCTACCGGGTGGCGGACGGCTCGCTGGCGCTGGGCGTGCTCGCCGCCTCGGTGCTCTACCTGCGCCGTCTGTACGACCCGATCGACCGGCTGGGCATGTTCCTCAACTCGTACCAGTCGGCGGCCGCCTCGCTGGAGAAGATCGCCGGCCTGCTGGCCCAGGTCCCGGCCGTCCCGGAGCCGGCCGCCCCGCGCGAGCTGCCGCCGACGGCGGACGGGCGACCGGGGCGTGAGGTGGTCTTCGACTCCGTCCGGTTCGCCTACCGCACCGGCGGCGAGGTGCTGCCGCGCTTCGACCTGACGATCCCGGCCGGACAGACCGTGGCCGTGGTCGGCTCCACCGGCGCGGGCAAGTCCACGCTGGCCAAGCTGCTCGCCCGCTTCTACGACCCGACCGAGGGTGAGGTGCGGCTCGACGGCGTCGACCTGCGCGACCTCGTCAACGCGGACCTGCGGCGCGGCGTCGTCATGGTGACCCAGGAGGCGTTCCTGTTCTCCGGCACGGTCGCCGAGAACATCGCCATCGGGCGCCCGGACGCCACCCGCGAGGACGTGGAGCACGCCGCCAAGGCCATCGGCGCGCACGACTTCATCGCCGCGCTGCCCGACGGCTACGACACCGACGTCCGCAAGCGCGGCGGCCGGATCTCCGCGGGCCAGCGCCAGCTGGTGGCGTTCGCCCGCGCGTTGCTGGCCGACCCGGCCGTGCTCATCCTCGACGAGGCGACCAGTTCGCTGGACGTGCCCGGCGAGCAGGCCGTCCAGCGGGCCATGTCGACGGTGCTGAAGGGCCGCACCGCGGTGGTCATCGCGCACCGGCTCTCCACCGTGGAGATCGCCGACCGCGTGCTGGTGATGGAGAAGGGCCGGGTCGTCGAGGACGGGTCGCCCGCCGCGCTCATCGGCGGGGAGGGACGGTTCGCCGATCTGCACCGCGCCTGGCGGGAGAGCCTCGCGTGAGCCGGTGGCGGCCCGGCGGGGGCGCCGTCGACGTCGACGGCGATCCGGGGGATCCCGACCTGCGGGGCGGGGCCCGCTACCTGACCTGGCTGGTCACCCGTCAGTCGGCCCGGTCGGCGGCGGGGGCGGTGTACTCCGTCGTGTGGATGGGCCTGTTCGCGGTGGCGCCCTACCTCCTCGAGCGGGTCTTCGACGACGGGTTCGGCGCGGGCCACCCCGGCGGCGGCCCCACCGTGGTCGACACCGCCGCGCTGCTCGCCTGGACGGCGACCCTGCTGGGGACGGCGGTGGCCGGCGCGGCGGTCAGCCTGCTGCGGCACCGCACCATGACCAAGGTCCGGATGGACGCCAACTTCCGCACCGTGAAGCTGCTGCTGGGCCAGTCGGTGCGGCTCGGCTCGGCCCTCACCCGCCGGGTCTCGGCCGGTGAGGTCATGACCATCGGCGTGGGCGACGTGCAGACCATCGCCGCCGCGCTCACCGTGGTGGGACCCGGCTTCGGCGCGGTCGTCACCTACCTGCTGGTGGCCGCCCTGCTGTTCTCGGTGTCGCCGCTGCCCGCCGTGGTGGCCCTGCTCGGGGTGCCCGCGCTGGCGCTCGCGCTGGGTCCGCTGACGACCCGGCTCCAGGCGGAGGAGACGGTCTACCGGGAGCGGCAGAACACCCTCACCGCACGCATCGGCGACCTGGCGGGCGGCCTGCGGGTCCTCAACGGACTCGGCGGCAAGGGCCTGTTCTCCGACGGGTTCCGCCGCGACTCGGCGCTCCAGCGGGAGCAGGGCTACCGGGTGGGCGCGGTCACCAGCTGGATGCAGTCCCTCGGGCTGGGGCTTCCCACGGTGCTGCTCGCCGCGGTGATCTGGTCGGCCGCCCGGCCGGCCGCCCTCGGCGAGATCACGGTCGGCCAGCTGGTGTCCGTGTACGGGTACGTGGTCGCCCTGGTCTACCCGGTGTTCTTCCTGGTCGAGGGTGTGCAACTGCTCAGCCGCGGCCTGGTCGCGGCCCGCCGGGTGGTCGCCTTCCTCCGCCTGGAGCCGGACCCCGGCCCCGCCCCGGCCGAGGCGCTGGACGCGCCCGACGGGCCGGCCGAGCTGCACGACCCGGCCTCCGGCGTCACCGTCCGCCCCGGCGTCCTGACCGCGCTGGTCTGCGCGGACCCGGGGGACGGCACCGCGGTGCTGGACCGGCTCGCACGGTACGGCCCGACGTCCGCCACCTGGGGCGGCGTGCCGCTCGACCGGATCGACCCGGCCCCGGTGCGCGAGCGGATCCTGCTCGCCGAGGCCGAGGCGGACCTGTTCGCGGGGTCCTTGCGGGCGCTGCTCGGCGGCGGCCCGCGCGAAGGGGCCGACGAGGCGCGGGCCCGCGCCCTGCGAACGGCCGCCGCGGAGGACGTGGTGCGCGGGCTGCCCGACGGCCTGGACTCGGCGGTCGACGCGCAGGGCCGCAACCTCTCCGGGGGCCAGCGGCAGCGGATCCGGCTGGCCCGGGCGCTGCTCGCCGACGCGGAGGTCCTGCTGCTGGCCGAGCCCACCTCGGCGCTGGACGCCCACACGGAGGACCTGGTGGCCGGCCGCCTGCGCGCGGCGCGGGCCGGGCGGACCACGGTGGTCACCTCCACCTCCCCCCTGATGCTCGACCGGGCCGACGTGGTGCACCTGCTGGAGGACGGACGGGCGGTGGCGACCGGGCGGCACCAGGACCTGCTCGTGACCGAGCCGCGGTACCGCGATCTGGTCGCCCGCGAGTCGGGCGCCGCGGTCGGCCCCGAGGACGTGCCCATGAGCGAGGAGCCGGTCCGATGACCACGCCGCCCACCGTCCCGCCGTCCTCCGGGTCGGCGGCCACCGCGCCGTCCACCGTGCCGGACCCCGCCGCCCCGTCCGGCACGGCCGCGGCCGCCCCGCCGTCCGGTGCGGCCGCGGTCCCGGCGGACGCCCCGTCGGGGGGCCGTGAACTGCCCGTCGCCCGGCCCGTCGAGGTGCGTCGTGCGGCGGCCCGGCTGGTGCGGGAGGACCGGCGCGGCTTCGCCGGGGTGGTCGCCCTCACCACCCTCGCCGCGCTGGCCGGGCTCGCAGGGCCCTGGCTCGTGGGCCGCATCGTCGACGAGGTCCGGGACGGCGCGGGGGTGTCGGTCGTGGACCGCCTCGCCCTGGCCGTCGTGGTCGCCGCGGTGGTCCAGCTCCTGCTGTCCCGCTGGGCCCGCTACGCCGCCCACCGGATGGGCGAACGCGCCCTGGCCCGGGTCCGGGAGACGTTCGTCGACCGGTGCCTGGCGCTGCCCGCCTCCGTGGTGGAGCGGGCCGGCACCGGCGATCTGGCCACCCGGGGCACCGCGGACGTGGCAGCCGTCGGCGCCACCCTGCGCGACTCCGGGCCGCAGATCGTCATCGCCTCGGCGCAGCTGGTGCTCCTGCTGGCCGCGGTGGTCCTGACGGATCCGCTGCTCGGCAGCTGCGCGCTGGCCGGGCTGGTCCCCTCCTACCTGGCGGCGCGCTGGTACCTGCGCCGCGCCCGGACCGCGTACCTCGCCGAGGGCGCGGCGAACTCCCAGGTGGCCGAGATCCTTTCCGCCACCTCCTCGGGCGCCCGCACGGTCGAGGCGTTCCGGCTCGGCGCGGCCCGGACCGCCGCCGGCCGCGAGGCGCTGACCGTCTCCCGCGGCGCCCGGATGCGGACGCTGTTCCTGCGCAACGTGTTCTTCCCTTCGGTGGAGATCTCCTACGCGCTGCCGCTGGTCACCGTCCTGCTGCTGGGCGGCTGGCTGCTGTCGCGGGGCTCGGTCGAGCTGGGCACGGTGGTGACCGCGGCGCTGTACATGCGTCAGCTGGAGGGGCCGCTGGACGAGGTGCTCAGCCACATGGAACAGCTCCAGTCCGGTGGCGCCTCGTTCGCCCGGGTCGAGGGCCTCTCCCGCGCGCCCGCCGCCGCCGAGTCCGGTGCGGCGGAGCCGGACGGCGACCGGATCGAGGTGCGGGCCGCCCGGTACGCCTACGCGGGCGGGACCGAGGTGCTGCACGACGTGGACCTGATGGTGCGCCCGGGTGAACGGCTGGCCGTGGTGGGCCCGTCCGGCGCGGGCAAGACGACGCTGAGCCGGCTGATCGCCGGCATCGACGCGCCCACGTCCGGTTCCGTGACGGTGGGCGGGGTGCCCGTGGTGTCACTGACGCCGGAGCGGCTGCGGCGGCAGGTGGTGCTGGTGACCCAGGAGCACCACGTCTTCCTCGGCACGGTGCGGGACAACCTGCTGATCGCCGATCCGGACGCGACGGACACCGCGCTGTGGGCGGCGCTGAAGGCGGTCGGCGCGGAGTGGACGTCCGCGCTGCCGGACGGGCTGGACACGGTGCTCGGCGCGGACGCGTACCGCACGTCGGGTCCGCAGGCGCAGCAGCTGGCGCTGGCCCGGGTGGTGCTGGCCGATCCGCACACGCTGGTCCTGGACGAGGCGACGGCGCTGCTGGACCCCGCCACCGCCCGGCACACCGAGCGCGCGCTGGCCGCGGTGCTGGAGGGCCGGACGGTGATCGCCGTCGCGCACCGGCTGCACACCGCGCACGACGCGGACCGGGTGGCCGTCATGCGGGACGGCCGGCTCACGGAACTGGGCCCGCACGACGAACTGGTGGCCGCGGGCGGCGACTACGCCGCCCTCTGGCACACCTGGCACGGCGCCCCCGCCCCGCGCTGACCCCGCGCCCCGGCCGCCCCGGGGCCGTCGGCCACGGCGCCGGCGGCCCCGTTCGTCGGCTCCGCCGTCACCTCACGGCCACGCGGGCGCCGTCGTCTGCCCGTGCGCCGCTCCTCACGGGAGGGCGGAAGCCGGGTGTACACCCTCTCCCGCCCCTGCGGACCGCTCGGCAGGCCACCAGGTTGCGGCGATTTTCGGCCAAGGCCCTCATCGCCCGCCGGCCACTTTCGCGCCGCGGTCCGTTTACCCGTCCATGACGACCGCCGGCCCGCCCGCCCTGCTGCCGCAGGGGCCGGGCCAGCGGCGGGGTCCGGCTCTTTGATCTTCCTTTGCGTCGGACCGGGCCGCTCTTGGTTGCGGCTTTACCGATCACCGCCCCGTGTCACACCACCGAAACATTCATCTGCCTGCCACTTTCCGGCCAACCTGACCTCGCGGTCATGACATGTACGCGCCCTCGGTGTCACAGTTCCACCGCAGCCCGCTGCACCAGCACCACCGCAGCTCCCGCCTTGCCTTCCCCCTGCAAGCCGTCCGGATCGGCCCGACCCCGGCCGCCGCCCGGACATCCACACAAGGAGATCGCGTGTCCGCCTTCTACGCGCGTCGCACCGCGATGGCCGCTGCCATCGCCCTCGCCACCGGCTCCCTGCTCGTCACCGCCGGCACCGCCACCGGAGCTCCCGCCCCCGCCGCGGGCTCCGCGCAGACCGCGGCCGTCCCCGCCGCGATGCCGGTGCAGCTGTCCCCCGCCGCCCGCACCGCCCTGCTGAAGGCGGCCGAGGCCCGCACCGCCGACACGGCCGAGAAGATCGGCCTGGGCGCCGAGGAGAAGCTGGTCGTCCGGGACGTGGTCCAGGACGGCGACGGCTCGGTGCACACCCGCTACGAGCGCACCTTCGGCGGCCTCCCGGTCCTCGGCGGCGACCTCGTCGTCCACACCTCGGGCGCCGGCAAGCACCTGGGCGTCACCAAGAACGTCAAGGCCGAGATCAAGGCCGACCTGACCGCCGAGGTCTCCGCGGCCAAGGCGAAGAGCCAGGCGCTCTCCGCCTCCGAGGCCGCCGACGCCGAGAAGTCGGCCGTCGAGTCCTCCCGCAAGGTGGTCTGGGCCGCCGACGGCGCGCCGAGACTGGCCTACGAGACGGTGGTCGGCGGTCTGCAGGCCGACGGCACCCCCAACGAGCTCCACGTGATCACCGACGCCGTCTCCGGCGAGAAGATCGCCGAGTTCCAGGGCGTGCACACCGGCACCGGCAAGACCATGTACTCCGGCAGCGTCACGCTGAACACCACGCTCTCCGGCTCGACGTACCAGCTGACCGACGCCACCCGCGGCGGCCACAAGACGTACAACCTGGCCCGTGCCACCTCCGGCACCGGCACCCTGTTCACCGACGCGGACGACGTCTGGGGCACCGGCGCCGCCTCCAGCGCCACCACCGACCAGACCGCCGCCGCGGACGCCGCCTACGGCGCCCAGATGACCTGGGACTTCTACAAGAACACCTTCGGCCGCACCGGCATCAAGAACGACGGCAAGGCCGCCTACTCCCGGGTCCACTACGGCAGCGCCTACGTCAACGCCTTCTGGCAGGACTCCTGCTTCTGCATGACCTACGGCGACGGCTCGGGCAACACCCACCCGCTGACCTCGCTGGACGTGGCCGCCCACGAGATGAGCCACGGCGTCACCTCGGTCACCGCCAAGCTCACCTACAGCGGCGAGTCCGGCGGCCTCAACGAGGCCACCTCGGACATCCTGGCCACCGGCACCGAGTTCTACGCCGCCAACGCCACCGACGCCGGCGACTACCTCATCGGCGAGAAGATCAACATCAACGGTGACGGCACGCCGCTGCGCTACATGGACAAGCCCAGCAAGGACGGCGCCTCCGCCGACTACTGGTCCTCCAGCCTCGGCTCCAAGGACGTGCACTACTCGTCCGGCCCGGCCAACCACTTCTTCTACCTGCTCTCCGAGGGCAGCGGCGCCAAGACGATCAACGGCGTGAGCTACAACTCGCCGACCTACAGCGGCACCACGGTCTCCGGCATCGGTCGCGCCAAGGCGCTGCAGATCTGGTACAAGGCGCTGACGACCTACATGACGTCCAGCACCAAGTACGCGGGCGCCCGCACCGCCACGCTGAGCGCGGCCACCTCGCTGTACGGCTCGGGCAGCGCGGAGTACAACGCGGTGAACGCGGCCTGGGCCGCGATCAACGTCAAGTGACGCCGGTCGGGAACTGACCGAAAATCCTCGAACGACTGAGCGGCACCCGGGGGCATATGCCCCCGGGTGCCGCTTAGTCTTGGGCCTCATGTCGTTCACCTACGAGGACGTCGGCGCCACGCGTGACGGCGGCGTCCCCTGCCCGCCCGGCTTCCACTCCCTGCACGAGCGCACCCGGCTCGGCGAGGGCGAGGAGGTGTTCCGCCGCGCCGCCGAGGCCCTGACCACCTGGCGGATGCACCGCGAGATGGGCGTGGGGATCACCACCTCGGCCGAGCGGGCGGCGCCCGGGGTCGACGTCACGGTGACCCTGGCCGGCATCGTCCGGGCGCCCTGCCGGGTGGTGTGGACGGTGGACGAGCCGCGCCGCGTCGGCTGGGCCTACGGGACGCTGCCCGGCCACCCCGAGAGCGGTGAGGAGGCCTTCGTGGTCAGCCGCACCGGCGACGGCACCGTCTGGCTCACCGTCACCGCGTTCTCCCGCCCCGCCAAGTGGTACGCCAGGGCCGGCGGACCGGCGACCCGCGGCTTCCAGCACGCCTATGCCCGGCGCTGCGGCGTGGTGCTGCGCCGCCTCGCCGACCCGCCGGCCGAGTTCTGAGCCGACCGCGCCGTCCGGGTTCTGAGCCGACCGCGCCGTCCGGGTTCTGAGCCGACCGCGCCGTCCGGGTTCCGGTCCGCCCCGCCGACGCGGCGCCCACCCACCGACGCGGCACCGTGGGGCCGACGCGGTGCCCGCCCGCCGACACGGTGCCGACCCGCCCGCGCAAGGGCCGAGGGGCCGCGCGGCGCCGCCGGGCGCCGCGCGGGGACCCGTCAGCGCATGAGCACCCCGGCCGCCTCCACCATTTCCTCGGCGGGCAGCGCGACCAGCCCCAGCTCCGCGCCCGAGGCGAGCAGCCGGTGCGCGGGCAGCACCCGCACCGTGTAGCCGAACGGTCCCGTGCGGTCCAGGGTCAGCGGGCCCTCGTAGACCCAGTTCCCCTCCGTGTCGGGCCCGTTGGACGCCGGCTTGAGCGGGACCGTGGTCGGGGCGGTGAGCCGGTCCTCGGCGTCGACCCGGCCCGCCGCGGCCTGCACCTCGACGTCCTCCGGGGCGAGCCGGCCGAGCCCGACCCTGACCCGCAGGGTGAGCGTGGCGCCCAGCTCGGCGGTGGCCGTCGCGGACGAGGTCTCCACGTGGCCGACCCGCACGCCGGACCAGCCGCCGCGCACCCGCGCCTTCCACTCGCCGAGCTCGCGGGCCGCGTCCGCGTCCATCGCCCGGTGGGAGCGGGCGGCCGGGGCGTAGAGCCGCTCCACGTACTCCCGCACCATCCGGCCCGCCAGCACCTTGGGCCCCAGGTGGGTGAGGGTGCGGCGGACCATCTCGATCCAGCGGTCCGGCAGGCCGCTCGACCCGCCCTTCTCGTAGAACCGCGGGGTGACCCGGCGCTCCAGCAGGTCGTAGAGGGCCGCGGCCTCCAGGTCGTCACGCCGCTCGGGCCCGGTGCCGGTCCCGTCCGCGGTGGGGATCGCCCAGCCGAAGTCGCTCTGGTACCACTCGTCCCACCAGCCGTCGAGCACCGACAGGTTGAGGCAGCCGTTCAGCGCGGCCTTCATGCCGCTGGTGCCGCACGCCTCCAGCGGCCGCAGCGGGTTGTTCAGCCAGATGTCGCAGCCCGGGTAGAGCTTCTGGGCCATCCCCATGCCGTAGTCGGGCAGGAAGACGATCCGGTGCCGCACCCGCGGGTCGTCGGCGAACCGCACCAGCTCCTGGATCAGCCGCTTGCCGCTCTCGTCGGCCGGGTGGGCCTTGCCCGCGACCACCAGCTGCACCGGCCGTTCCGGGTGGAGCAGCAGCGAGCGCAGCCGGTCGTGGTCGCGCAGCATCAGGGTGAGTCGCTTGTACGAGGGCACCCGGCGGGCGAAGCCGATGGTCAGCACGTCCGGGTCGAGGACGCCGTCGATCCAGCCGAGCTCCGCGTCGCCCGCGCCGCGCTGGCGCCAGGAGTCGCGCAGCCGCCGCCGCACCTCGTCGACCAACTGGGCGCGCAGCGAGCGGCGCAACTGCCAGATCTCGTCGTCGGAGACGTCCGTGACGGCGTCCCACCGCTCGGAGCCGCCGACGCTCAGCGCCTCCTCGGCCCGCCGCTCCCCGACGCCGCGGGCACCCATCCTGAGCACCTCGGGCGCCACCCAGGTCGGCGCGTGGACGCCGTTGGTGACGGAGGTGATCGGGACCTCCTCGGGGTCGAATCCCGGCCAGAGTCCGGCGAACATCTCGCGGCTGACCTTGCCGTGCAGCACGGAGACGCCGTTGGCCCGCTGGGCCAGGCGCAGGCCCATCACCGCCATGTTGAAGACGCCAGGGTCGCCGCCCGGGTAGGTCTCCGCGCCGAGCCGCAGCACCCGGTCGACGTCGACGTGGGGCAGCTCGGCGTCCTGCCCGAACTGCCGGGCGACCAGGTTGCGGTCGAAGCGGTCGATGCCGGCCGGGACGGGGGTGTGGGTGGTGAAGACCGTGCCGGCCCGCACCGACTCCAGCGCGGAGTCGAAGTCCAGTCCCTCACTCACCAGTTCGTGGATGCGCTCCAGGCCGAGGAAGCCGGCGTGGCCCTCGTTGGTGTGGAACACCTCGGGTGCGGGGTGGCCGGTGAGCTCGCAGTACGCGCGCACCGCCCGGACACCTCCTATGCCCAGGAGCATCTCCTGCAGCAGCCGGTGCTCGCTGCCACCGCCGTACAGACGGTCGGTGACGCCCCGTTCGCCGGCGCCGTTGTCCTCGACGTCGGAGTCGAGCAGCAGCAGCGGCACCCGGCCGACCTGGGCGACCCAGATCCGGGCCCGCAGCGACGTGCCGCCGGGCAGGGCGAGCGAGACGTGCGCGGTGGAACCGTCGGGCCGGGCGAGCGGGGTGAGCGGCAGCTCGTGCGGGTCGAGGACCGGGTAGTGCTCCTGCTGCCAGCCGTCACGGGAGAGCGACTGCCGGAAGTAGCCGTGCCGGTAGAGGAGTCCCACGCCGATCAGCGGGACGCCCAGGTCGCTGGCGGCCTTGAGGTGGTCGCCGGCCAGGATGCCCAGGCCGCCGGAGTACTGCGGCAGCGCCGCGGTGATGCCGAACTCCGGTGAGAAGTAGGCCACCGCCGCGGGCAGCGAGCCGGACTGCTCCTGGTACCAGCGGGGCCCGCCGGTGTACTCGGCCAGGTTCTCGGCGGCCGCGGACAGCCGGGCCAGGAACTCTCCGTCCTGGGCCAGCTCGGCGAGCCGGGCGGGCGGGACGCTGCCCAGCAATCGCACCGGATCGTCGCCGCAGGCCGCCCAGCGTTCGGGGTCCACGGACCGGAAGAGGTCGCGGGTCTCGGCGTGCCACGACCAGCGCAGATTTCGCGCCAGATCGCTGAGTGGCCGCAGGGGTTGGGGGAGGACGGGACGGACGGTGAATCGACGGATCGCCTTCACGTTTCCACCTCGGCTGGGCGTGCGGAAAAAATGGGGGACACATCCGCACGAATGCGTCCCCGTCGTCACCCCTGACGGTATCCGCGTACGGGCGGATCAACCACGGCGTGCGGGTTCACCGGCGTGCCGCCGGGGCATACGGCGCACGACACGCGGCGCGGCCGGGTGAAATACCCGCCGCTCAGGGGGGAATACGTCGATGGATGTACAAGTCCGGATCGTAGCGATCGGGTACGAGACCGGTCTTGTGCTCCCGGATACGCATGAGTAGTTAACAAAGCGCCGGATTGCTCACCCGAAGAGGGTGGGAAGGCTCCCCCGGTACCCCCCGTTCGGTGGCACTCGCGGGAACCACCCTCGCCTTCCTCCCGCACCACCCGATCAGCATCTCCCCATCCGCCCACCCACGTTGACGCGGAGGAGTGGTCATGCCCGCCACATCTCGTCCGACGGCCCGTCCGCAGGAGCCGGACGCCGCAGCCCGCCCCCGGCCGCAGCCACCAGGCGACGCCCCGGCGTCCGACGGCGCCGCCCCGGCGCACACCCCGCCCGCGCGCGCCGGGGGCGCGACCCCACCGGAGGATCCCGCCCCGCAGCACGGCCCCGCCGGGGACGGCACGGCCGAGGGCCGGGCCGCCGCCCACCCCGGTGAGGACGAACCCTCCGACACGACCCGGAACCCGATGAACAGCAAGGACGGCAAGGACAGCAGGAACGGCAAGGACGGCAAGGACGGCAAGGACATGAAGGGCTGGCGGAAGGGCGTCGCCAAGGCCCCCGCCAAGTCCCAGGGCGGGACGCCCGGCAAGGCGCCCGCCAAGGCGACCGGCAAGGCGCCGGGCAGGTCCTCGAAGAAGCCCCCGGCGGCCAAGGATCCCGCGAGGGACACGGCCCAGGCCCCGGCCGCGGACACCGCGCCCGCGGGGACCGCCCCGGCGCCGGAGGGGACGCCCCGCTCCCGCAGGACCCCCGCCCGGACCCCGCGTCCCCTCGCCCCCGCGGCGACCGTGGGGCGCATACCCGTGGAGGACGTCCGTCCCCGCGTGGCCGACGGCCGGCGTCTCGCCAAGGCGGTGGTCGGCGAGAGCTTCGAGGTCACCGCCACCGTCTTCCGCGAGGGGCACGACGCCGTCGCCGCCAACGTGGTGCTGATCGACCCGGACGGCACGCCCGGCCCGTGGACGCCGATGCGCGAGGTCGCCCCCGGCACCGACCTGTGGGCCGCCACCGTCACCCCCGACCGCACCGGCCGCTGGAGCTTCGTCGTCGAGACCTGGAGCGACCCGGTGGCCACCTGGCGGCACGCCGCCCGCATCAAGATCCCGGCCGGCATCGACACCCACCTGGTGCTGGAGGAGGGCGCGCGCCTCCACGAGCGGGCCGCCGAGGGCGTCCCCGAGGGCCCGGCCCGCCGGGCCGTGCTGGCCGCGGTGGACGCGCTGCGCGACGGGGACCGGCCGGTGGCCTCCCGCCTGGCGGCCGCCCTGGCCCCCGAGGTGACCGCGGCCCTGGACGGCCACCCGCTGCGTGAACTGGTCACCGCCTCCGACGCGCTGCCGCTGCTGGTGGAGCGGGAGCGGGCGCTGTACGGCTCCTGGTACGAGTTCTTCCCGCGCTCCGAGGGCGCCGTGGTGCCGCAGGACGGGCCGCCGGTCAGCGGTACCTTCCGCACCGCCGCCGAGCGGCTGCCGGCCGTCGCGGCGATGGGCTTCGACGTCGTCTACCTCCCGCCGATCCATCCCATCGGCCGCACCCACCGCAAGGGCCCCAACAACACCCTCTCCGCGCACGAGTGGGACGTCGGCGTGCCGTGGGCGATCGGTTCGCAGGAGGGCGGGCACGACGCGGTCCACCCGGACCTGGGCACGATCGAGGACTTCGACGCCTTCGTGGCGAGGGCGTCGGAACTGGGGCTGGAGATCGCGCTGGACTTCGCCCTTCAGTGCTCGCCGGACCATCCGTGGGTGGAGAAGCATCCGGAGTGGTTCCACCACCGTCCCGACGGGTCGATCGCGTACGCGGAGAACCCGCCGAAGAAGTACCAGGACATCTACCCGATCGCCTTCGACCACGACATGCCCGGGCTGGTCGAGGAGACCGTGCGCGTCCTGCGGTTCTGGATGGACCACGGGGTGCGGATCTTCCGCGTCGACAACCCGCACACCAAGCCGGTCGTCTTCTGGGAGAAGGTCATCGGCGAGATCAACGCCGCCGACCCCGACGTCGTCTTCCTGGCCGAGGCCTTCACCCGCCCCGCCATGATGCGCGCCCTCGCCCAGACCGGGTTCCAGCAGTCGTACACGTACTTCACCTGGCGCAACACCAAGGAGGAGCTCACCGACTACCTCTCGGAGCTGAGCGGGGAGACGGCGCCGTACCTGCGCCCGAACCTGTTCGTGAACACCCCCGACATCCTGCACGCCTACCTCCAGCAGGGCGGGCGGCCCGCCTTCGAGGTCCGCGCGATCCTGGCGGCCACCCTCTCCCCCGCCTGGGGCGTCTACGCGGGCTACGAGCTCTGCGAGAACACCCCAGTGCGCGAGGGCAGCGAGGAGTACCTGGACTCGGAGAAGTACCAGCTGCGCCCCCGTGACTGGGAGGCCGCCGAGCGGGAGGGCCGCACCATCGCCCCCCTGCTGGCCCGGCTGAACGAGATCCGCCGCACCAGCCCCGCCCTGCGCCACCTGCGCAACCTGCGCTTCCATCACGCCGACAAGGACGAAGTTATCGTCTACTCCAAGCGGCACGGCTCGAACACGGTTCTGGTGGTGGCCAACCTGGACCCGCACCACACCCAGGAGGCCACGGTGTCGTTGGACATGCCGCAACTCGGCCTGGACTGGCACGAGTCGGTTCCGGTGCGCGACGAGCTCACCGGCGAGACCTATCACTGGGGCAGGGACGCCTATGTACGCCTCGGACCCGGGGGAGCACATGTGCTGACCGTCGGCGCCGGTGGCGACGGGGCCCTGCGACCGTCCTCACCGCAGATCGGAGGGTCACCCACCACATGATCGTCAACGAGCCCGTCCCGGACAAGTTCGAGGACACCCCCGCCCGCGACCGAGATCCCGACTGGTTCAAGCGCGCCGTCTTCTACGAGGTCCTGGTCCGCTCCTTCCAGGACTCCAACGGCGACGGCGTCGGCGACCTCAAGGGCATCACCGCCAAACTCGACTACCTGCAGTGGCTCGGCGTGGACTGCCTCTGGCTCCCGCCGTTCTTCAAGTCACCACTACGGGACGGTGGTTACGACGTCTCCGACTACACGTCGGTGCTCCCGGAGTTCGGCGACCTGGCCGACTTCGTGGAGTTCGTGGACGCCGCCCACCAGCGCGGCATGCGCGTGATCATCGACTTCGTCATGAACCACACCAGCGACCAGCACCCGTGGTTCCAGGAGTCCCGCAAGGACCCCGACGGCCCGTACGGCGACTACTACGTCTGGGCCGACGACGACAAGCAGTACCAGGACGCCCGGATCATCTTCGTCGACACCGAGACGTCCAACTGGACCTTCGACCCGGTCCGCAAGCAGTACTACTGGCACCGGTTCTTCTCCCACCAGCCGGACCTCAACTACGAGAACCCGGCCGTGCAGGAGGAGATCATCTCCGCGCTGCGGTTCTGGCTGGACCTGGGCATCGACGGGTTCCGGCTCGACGCGGTGCCCTACCTGTACCAGCGGGAGGGCACCAACTGCGAGAACCTGCCGGCCACGCACCAGTTCCTGAAGCGGGTGCGCAAGGAGATCGACGCGCACTACCCGGACACCGTGCTGCTGGCCGAGGCCAACCAGTGGCCCGAGGACGTCGTCGACTACTTCGGCGACTTCGCCTCCGGCGGCGACGAGTGCCACATGGCGTTCCACTTCCCGGTGATGCCGCGCATCTTCATGGCGGTGCGCCGGGAGTCGCGCTACCCGGTGTCCGAGGTCCTCGCGAAGACGCCGGCGATCCCCCAGAACTGCCAGTGGGGGATCTTCCTGCGCAACCACGACGAGCTGACCCTGGAGATGGTCACCGACGAGGAACGCGACTACATGTACGCGGAGTACGCCAAGGACCCGCGGATGCGGGCCAACATCGGCATCCGCCGCCGTCTCGCGCCCCTCCTCGACAACGACCGTAACCAGATCGAACTGTTCACCGCCCTGCTGCTCTCGCTGCCGGGATCGCCGGTGCTCTACTACGGCGACGAGATCGGGATGGGCGACAACATCTGGCTCGGCGACCGCGACGGGGTGCGCACCCCCATGCAGTGGACGCCGGACCGCAACGCCGGGTTCTCCTCCTGCGACCCCGGCCGGCTCTACCTGCCGACCATCATGGACCCGGTCTTCGGCTACCAGGTGGCCAACGTCGAGGCGTCGATGGCGTCGCCGTCGTCGCTGCTGCACTGGACCCGTCGGATGATCGAGATCCGCAAGCAGAACCCGGCCTTCGGGCTGGGCGCGTACACCGAACTCCCGTCCTCCAACCCGGCGGTGCTCGCGTTCCTGCGTGAGTACGAGGACGACACGGTGCTGTGCGTGCACAACTTCTCCCGCTTCGCCCAGCCCACCGAGCTGGACCTGCGGGAGTTCGCCGGCCTGCACCCGGTGGAGCTCATCGGCGGGGTCCGCTTTCCGGCCATCGGCGAACTGCCGTACCTGCTGACCCTGGCGGGCCACGGCTTCTACTGGTTCCGGCTCCGTGAGGATCCGGCGGACAAGGGCCCGGCGTAACCGGCCAGTTCCGTCGCGAGGCGGTTTCGGCCGCCTCGCGACGGGCACGCGAAAACACCCGCTCCCCCGTCCCGAAGGGGAAAGGACGCGCCGCCATGTCGGAAGCCTCGCCGTACGCCCCCGCCCGCTCCACCCTGCCCGAGCAGGACCTCTCGGCCTCGCTGGAGCCGCTGCTGCTCGAGTGGCTGCCCCGCCGCCGCTGGTTCGCCGGGAAGGGCAACGCGCTCTCCCACCTGACCGTGGTGGCCGAGACCGAACTGCTGCCGCTGCCCGCCACCGGCAACCAGCCCGGGCTGCTGCACCTGCTGGTCCGCGCGGGACGACATCCCGGCGACTGCTACCAGTTGCTGCTGGGCGTCCGCCGCACCCTGCCGCCCCACCTGGCCCCCGCCCTGATCGGACGGCTGCACCACGGACCGTTCGCCGGGGCCACGGTCTACGACGCGCTGCACGACCCGCGGGCCACCGGGCTGCTGCTGGAGGCGCTGCGCAGCCGTGCCCGGGTCGGCGGGTTGCGCTTCGAACGCGAGGGTGAGCAACCGTTACCTCTGGACGCCGCGCCGCGGCTGGTCACCTCGGAGCAGTCCAACTCCTCCGTGGTCTACGGCGAATCGTTGATCCTCAAGCTGCTGCGCCGGGTCACCCCCGGGATCAATCCGGACCTGGAGCTCCCGCTGGCGCTGGCCCGCGAGGGCTGCGCCCGGGTGCCCGCGCCGGCCGGCTGGCTGACCGCCCACCTGCCGGGCGAGCCGGAGCCGTACGTGCTGGCGGTCCTCCAGCCCTTCCTGCGCGGCGCCGACGACGGATGGCAGCTGGCGCTGGCCCGGCTGGCCGAGGACCGGGACTTCAGCGGCGAGGCCCGCGCCCTGGGCCGCGCCACCGCCGAGGTGCACCTCTCGCTGGCCCGCGCCCTGCCCACCGTCACCCTGGGCCGGGCCCAGCTCGCGCAGATGGTCGAGGGGATGTGCGACCGGCTGGACGCCGCGGTCCACGCGGTGCCCGCCCTGCTCCCGTACGCGGACGGTCTGCGCTCCGCGTACACCGCGCTGGCCGACCTGGCCTCGGAGGGCCGCACCTGGACCGCCCAGCGGATCCACGGCGACCTGCACCTGGGCCAGTGCCTGCGCACCCCGGACGGCGAGTGGTCGCTGATCGACTTCGAGGGCGAGCCGTCGCGGCCGCTGGCCGAGCGGCGCCTGGAGCAGCCCGCGGTGCGGGACGTCGCCGGGATGCTCCGGTCCTTCGACTACGCGGCGCACTCCGGGCGCCCCTGGCCGCCGGGCTGGGCGGACGCCTGCCGGTCCGCGTTCTGCACCGGGTACGCCGAGGCGTCCGGCCACGACCCGCGCACCGACCCGGTGATGCTGCGGGCCTGCGAGACCGAGAAGGCCGTCTACGAGGTGGTCTACGAGGCCCGGCACCGGCCGGACTGGCTGCGGGTGCCGCTGGCCGCGATACAGCGCCTGGCCGCCGGGGCCGCCGGAGCGGTCCCGTGAGCCCCCGGCCGCGGCCCGCCGGGCCCGCGCCGCCCTGACCCCGTACCGGCCTGGCCCCGTACCGCCCGGCCACGTTCCGCCTGATCCCGTACGGCCTGGTCCTGTACCGCCTCACGCGTCGGACCGTCGCGTGTTCCCCCCGAGGAGGCCCCCTGTGGTGAAGCCCAGCCAACCGTCCACCCGTCCGACCTCCGGCCGGGAGCGGGCGGCCGCCGTCCGCAGGACGCCGGCCGCCAGGCCACCGCAGCAGCGCACCCCCGTGGACCGGCCCGACGGGCCGCCGCCCGCCGCCGCGCCGCGCCCCGCGCCGCTGGAGGTGGTCCCCGCGCCGTGTCCGCCCGAGGACCGCGAGCGGCTGCTGGCCGGCGCCCACCACGATCCGCACGGCGTGCTCGGCGCCCACCCGGCCGACGGCGGCACGGTGGTCCGCGCCCTGCGCCCGCACGCCCGCTCGGTCACCGTGGTCGCCGAGGGGCTGCGGGCCGAACTCCACGACGACGGCGACGGCTTCTTCTCCGGCCGCCTCCCGCTCGCCCACGACCAGCTCGCCGACGACCAGGGTGCGCCCGCCTACCGCCTGCTGGTCGGCTACGAGAGCGGCACGCACGAGACCGAGGACGCCTACCGCTTCCTGCCCTCCCTCGGCGACCTGGACCTCCACCTGATCGGCGAGGGCCGCCACGAGGAGCTGTGGAAGGCCCTCGGCGCGGAGCCCATGGTCCACCAGGGCGTCACCGGCACCCGTTTCACCGTCTGGGCGCCCAACGCCCGCGGCGTGCGGGTGACCGGCACCTTCAACTTCTGGGACGGCGTCGGGTTCCCGATGCGCTCGCTGGGCGCCACCGGCGTCTGGGAGCTGTTCGTCCCCGCGGTCGGCGAGGGCGAGCTCTACAAGTTCGAGATCACCCGCCCCGACGGCAGCCGCACCCTGCGCGCCGACCCGATGGCCCGCCGCACCGAGTGCCCGCCCGCCACCGCCTCCGTGATCACCTCCTCGGACTACGAGTGGGGCGACCGCGAGTGGCTGGAGCGGCGCGGCGCGGTCCCCGCCCACGAGGCGCCGTTGTCCGTCTACGAGGTGCACCTGCCGTCCTGGCGGCCGGGCCTCGGCTACCGGCAGCTCGCCGAGCAGCTGCCCGCGTACGTCGCGGAGCTCGGCTTCACGCACGTCGAGCTGATGCCGGTCGCCGAGCACCCGTTCGGCGGCTCCTGGGGGTACCAGGTCACCGGCTTCTACGCCCCCACGGCCCGGATGGGCACCCCGGACGACTTCAAGTACCTGGTCGACAGCCTGCACCGGGCCGGCATCGGCGTGATCATGGACTGGGTGCCCGCGCACTTCCCGCGCGACGCCTGGGCGCTGGCGGAGTTCGACGGCCGCCCCCTGTACGAGCACCCGGACCCGCAGCGGGCCGCCCACCCCGACTGGGGGACGCTGGAGTTCGACCTGGGGCGGCGCGAGGTGCGCAACTTCCTGGTCGCCAACGCCGTCTACTGGTGCGAGGAGTTCCACATCGACGGCCTGCGGGTGGACGCCGTCGCCTCGATGCTCTACCTCGACTACAGCCGCGAGGACGGGCAGTGGACGCCCAACGAGCACGGCGGCCGGGAGAACCTGGACGCGGTGGCCTTCCTCCAGGAGATGAACGCCACCGTCTACCGCCGGGTCCCGGGGGTGGTGACCATCGCCGAGGAGTCCACCGCGTGGGACGGCGTCACCCGCGCCACCCACCACGTCGGCCCGTCCGGTTTCGGCGGCCTCGGCTTCGGCCTGAAGTGGAACATGGGCTGGATGCACGACTCGCTGGAGTACATGGAGCGCGACCCCGTGCACCGGGCGTACCACCACGACCGGATCACCTTCTCGATGGTGTACGCGTACAGCGAGAACTACGTGCTGCCGATCTCGCACGACGAGGTGGTGCACGGCAAGCGGTCCCTGGTGTCGAAGATGCCGGGCGACTGGTGGCGGCAGCGGGCCGACCTGCGGGCGTACCTGGGCTTCATGTGGGCCCACCCCGGCAAGCAACTGCTCTTCATGGGGCAGGAGTTCGCGCAGGGCGCGGAGTGGTCGGAGGCACACGGCCCGGACTGGTGGCTGCTCGACCCGTCGTACGGGGCGGCGGCCGACCACCGCGGGGTGCGCGATCTGGTCGGCGACCTCAACGCGGTGTACCGGCGGACGCCGGCGCTGTGGCAGCGGGACGTCTCCCCGGACGGGTTCCGGTGGGTACTGGCGGACGGCGCGGGGGACAACGTGCTGGCGTTCCTGCGGTACGACGCGGAGGGGTCACCGCTGCTGGCGGTGTGCAACTTCTCCCCCGTGGTGCGGGAGGACTTCCGGGTGGGGGTCCCCGACGACGTCCCCGCGTGGACGGAGGTCCTCTGCACGGACGCGGCGCGCTACGGCGGCTCCGGCCTCTCCCCCACCGGCGACGCCGCCCCCGTGAAGCCGGAGCCCCAGCCCTGGCACGGCCTCCCCGCGAGCCTCCGCCTCACCCTGCCCCCGCTGTCCACGGTCTGGCTCACCCCGGCCTGACCACACGTCACCGCCCCGGCCGGTCCCACGGCCGGGGCGGTGACGTGCCCGGGGCGCTGCGTCACCAGTTCGCGGCGCCCACGCTTCGCGGCATCGCGGTCAGTTCGGCGCGGTAGGCGGCCAGCCTGGAGGTCCTTCCGGCCGTGAGCGCACCGACCAGCCGGCCCTCGCGGTGGTATGCGATCTCCAGCCGCCGCCTCGCGACGTCGTGCTCGAGGACCTCCACCTCGTCCGCCAGGGAGGGCAGGCCCACCGAGCGGAACCGGGCGCCGTGCAGGTCGGCCCAGAAGGACGGCACGGCCTCGTAGGGACCGGCCGTCTCCCCGAGGAGGAGGGTGGACGCGGCGGCCGCGCCCTGCGCGACGGCGTCGGCCCAGTGCCCCGTCGTCACGCGGGCACCGTCGGCCACGGCGTACGGCACGCCGGCCGCGTCCCCGGCCGCGACGACGCCGGGGGCCGGTGCACCGTCGCCGCGCAGTGCGCGCAGGAAGGGATCGCAGCAGACGCCTCCGTCCAGCAGGAGACCGGAGCCCGCCAGCCAGTCGGTCGCCGGGACCCCACCGAGCGCGAGGACCGCGGTGTCCGCGCGAACCGAGGAGGCGTCCGAGAGGTCCACCGCGGACAGCGAGCCGTCGGCGTCCGTACGGAACCCGGTGAGCCGGATGCCGGTGCGCACGGTGATCCCGGCCTCCCCCTGCAGGCCCGCGACGTAGGCGCCCGCCACGCGGCCGAGCGCTCGCGTCAGCGGCTGCTCCGCGGCCTCCACCAGGGTGACGGCCGTGCCACGGGCCCGGGCCGCCGCCGCGATCTCGCAGCCGAGGAAGCCTCCGCCCACCACCACCAGGGAGCGCCCTGCCCCCAGCCGGGCCCGCAGGGCGAGGGCGTCGTCCCAGCCGCGCAGGGTGAACACTCCATGCGGGGTGGGCCGGCCGGTGGGCGAGGTACGGGCGTGCGAGCCGGTGGCGACCACCAGCCCGTCGTAGTCGAGCCCCGTGCCGTCGGACAGCGTGACCCGGCGCTCGGAGGTGTTCAGGCCCACGGCCCGGCGGCCCAGCAGCCACCGGGCGTCAAGGCCGGCGGGCAGAGGCAGCCGGGGAAGCCCGGGCTCCTCCTCCTGCGCGAGCACGTCCTTGGACAGGGGAGGGCGGTCGTAGGGCGGGTGTGGCTCGGCCCCGACGATCGTCAGCGAGCCCGTCCAGCCCTCGGCCCGCAGTGTCCGCGCCGCGTGCAGCCCGGCCAGCGACGCTCCGACGACCACCACCCGCTCGGGCGCGCGCATCAGGGCGCCACCGGCGAGGGGGCGGGCACGACGGTGATCGCGCGTACCGGGCACAGGGCGGCGGCCCGCTCCGCCTGCCCCCGTTCCGCTTCGTCCGGGTGCTCCCGGTGGACGAGGTTCTCGTCGTCGTCGAAGGCGAAGATCTCGGGGGCGGCGAAGACGCACTGCCCGTGGTTCTGGCAGAGGTTCATGTCCACGGTGACGCGCATGACGGCGGCTCCGTTCGGTAGGAAGCGTGCTGGTGACGCAGGGAGGCGGGCGAGGGGGCGGGGTGGGTCACGGGTTGAAGCGGGAGTACTGCGGCGCCGACCACCGCAGCGGTGACCCTTCGGCCACCTCCCGCACCTCGGCCACGGAGAACTCCACCAGCCGCTGGGCGCCCGGGTGGCGGTCCGTTCCGCTCCCGTCCCAGACGGTGCGGGCGGTTCCGGTCAGGTGGAGCAGGGCGCCCGTCCCCCAGTCCGGGAACAGCAGGCCCGCCTCCGGCCTGAGGTGGAGGTTCCCGAGCGTCAGGAACATCGCGTTGCCCACGTAGTCGGGCCAGCGCAGCAGGGTGGGTGACAGTACCTGGACGAAACCGGGGTTGCCGCCCCGGTGCGAGGCGTCGGCGTCGCCACGCCCGGAGGCGGTGGCGACGAAGAAGGTGTCGGCGGCGGTGATCGCGGCCTGCTGCGCCGCGGTGAGGGCGGCCGTGGTGACCGCCGCTCGGGGCCGGGCGTGCGCGCGGCCCTCCATCTGCCGTTTCTGCAGGTACTTCGGACAGTTGGCGATCACCTGGTCCAGCGCGACGCGGAGCTCGTCGCCGTCGCGCCCGGCACGGCCGTTGACCCGCATCCTGCGGCGCGTCGCCGGTTCGACGGCGATCAGGCCGACCCGGACCGTCCGGCCGTCCGCGAAGGCGCCCGCCAACGGGTCCCCCGGCGACGCCCGCACGACGAGCGTCCGCGGATCGGGGACCCGCAGGAACCCCGCGGGTCCGGTGAGCAGCGTCGCCCAGATCCGGCCCGCCTCGTCCGCCGCGCCCAGCACGATCATCGGCTGTTCGGCCAGGAACGCACGGGCCACGGGCGGGACGGTGTCGCCGATGCCGCCCAGGGAGAAGGCCGCCTGGGCGGCGAGTCCCGCGCGCTCCTGCACGGCGAGTTCGCCGTGGTGGTAGCTGGGCACGACGTCTTCCTTTCTGCCGCGGGGCGGGAACGGCCGGTCTAGAAGAACCCGCAGGTCGGCGCGCCCGCGACGGGAGCGGCGGCCGCGTCGGCGCCGGTGGGCGCGTAGATCTCCAGCCGGATGCCGTCCGGGTCCGTGAAGAAGATGCCGCCGGAGGCCGCGCCCTCGCCGTGCGGGACGACACCGTCGTAGGCGAACTCGGCGCCCAGCGCCCGCAGCGCCTGTTCCGCCTCCCTGACCTCCTCGACGCTCTCCACCTGGAAGGACAGGTGGTGCAGCCCCGCGCGGTCGACGGCGAAGGCCCCTTCGCTCTGCTGCCACAGCGCCACCAGCAGCCGGCCGTCACGGCCGAGCAGGACCCAGCGGCGGTCTCCGTCCTTGCCCTCCTCCAGCACATCGAACCCGAAGAGCTCCCGGTAGAACCCGAGGGACCGCTCCAGGTCGGTGACGTTCAGCGCGACATGACCCGTCTGCAGGCTCTTGAAGGTTCCCATGATCGATCACACACCTCCGCACGAGGTTCCGAGCTGATCTCGTAACCACTGAACATGAAGTTAACGGTTAGTCAGCCACGGGTCAACTGGTCATCGCCGGATGACCGGTTATGCTCGGCGGAAGTCGAGGACCGGGACGAGAAGGAGCCGACGCCGTGGGAACGAACGAGGCAGCCCTGCCCGGAGCGCCGCCGCCGGACCCCCGGCCGCTGACCGGGGAACCGCTCGCCGTCGACCTCCTCAACACCCGCTGGATCGACGACGAGGGTTTCCACGACCTGCTGGACGACCTGGCCGGCACGGGCATCTGGCTGGCCTCGCAGGCGGACCGCCTCGACGGCGTGGCGGCCGCGCCCGACAGGGAGACGCGCGCCGCCCTGCTGACCGCCCGGGCCGCACTGGATCTGGCGGCCGCCGACCCCGCGCACCCGTCACCCGAGTCGGTCGCCGCCCTCAACGAGGTGCTGTCGCACGGCTGTCTGCGCCACGTCCTGCGTGTGGACGGCCCTGGCACCAGGGTCGAGGTGGACGAGCCGGCCTGGCTGCCGGCCTGGGCCGCGGCCGCCGACTGGCTGCGCCTCCTGGCGGACCGGCCGGACCGCATCCGGGCGTGCGCCAACCCCGAGTGCGTGCTGCACTTCCACGACGTCTCGAAGAACGGGACGCGCCGTTGGTGTTCCATGTCCGGCTGCGGCAACCGCGCCAAGGTGCGGCGCCACTACGCCCGCCACCGGCAGAGCTGAGGCGTCGCCCGGCCCGACGGGCGGGGGCGGGCGCCCGCGGATGCCGGGCCGCCGGACTGCCCGGCCGCCGGGCCTCCGGGCTGCCGACCCGCCGGGGCCGCCGGGTCCACCGGGGCCACCGGGGCCACCGGGGCCACCGGGGCCACCGGGGCCACCGGGCAGTCAGGCTGGCGGGCCGTCAGCCACCAGGCCGCCGACGGGACGGTCCCGGCCCGGGCCAGAACAATTCGTGCGCCCTCCCGTCACGTCCGGTCGAGGGCCCCGGACCTCTCCAACGCCTCCGGCAGCGCCGCGGCATGCACCACCGCGAGCCGCTGCGTCGCCCGGGTGAGGGCCACGTACAGGTCGCTCGGGCCGAAGGCGGCCGGTTCGACCACCACCACGGAGTCGAACTCCAGCCCCTTAGCCCCGCGCGGATCCACCAGCACGACCCGCCGGGTCAGGTCCGGCACCTCGGTGACCGGAACCCCCAGCGCCTCGCCGAGGTCCCCGTGCAGCTCCCGCGGCGCGATCACCGCGAGCCGCCCCTCCTCGGGGGCGAGGTCGCCCACCACCGAGGCGACCGCCCCCGGCAGCTCGCCGGCACCGCCCGCCGCGACGGCGAACGGCCGGATCCCCGTCTCCCGCACCGACCGCGGCGGTTCGAACGCGGGGTCGCCCGCCCGCACGACCGCCGCCGCGACCTCCATGATCTCCGCGGGCGTCCGGTAGTTGACGGACAGCCGCGTGTGCTCCCACCGGTCCTCGACGTAGGGGGCGAGGATCCGCTCCCAGGACCCCACTCCCGCCGCCTCCGCGGTCTGGGCGGGATCGCCCACCAGCGTCATCGCCCGCGTCGGGGACCTCCGCATCAGCAGCCGCCACGCCATCGGCGACAGCTCCTGCGCCTCGTCCACGATGATGTGCCCGAAGGCCCAGGTCCGGTCCGCCGCCGCCCGCTCCGCCGCGCTGCGGTGGTCGGCCTCCTCGTGCCGCTCGGCGAACCGCTCCGCGTCGATGATGTCCTGCGCGCCGAGCACCTCCGCGTCCTCGTCGTCCTTGTCCTCGAACTCGTAGGTGCGCGAGGCGTAGGCGACGTCCAGCACGCCCTGCGCGTAGGCGATCCGAGCCCGCTGCTCGCGCGCCGCCCGGTCCCGCGCCGCCCGGTCGTCCTCGCCGAGCAGCTCGGCCGCCTCGTCGAGGAGCGGCACGTCGGCGACCGTCCACCCGGTGGTCACCGGTCGCCGGACCGCCTCGGCGTCCTCGGGCGACAGGTAGCCGTCCGGCTCCGCCAGCAGCCGGGCCACCACCTGGCGCGGCGTGAGGACCGGCCACAGCTCGTCGATCGCGTCCCACACGGCCGGGTTGTCGGCCAGTTCGTCGCGGATCGCCGAGACGTCGCTGTCGTCCAGCAGGTTGGACCCGTCGTAGGGGTCGGTGCCGATCTGCTCGGCGACCAGCTCGGTGAGCGTGTTCAGCAGGTAGCCCTCGAAGTACTCCCGCGCCAGGTTGTGCGGCAGCCCCGTGGAGCGGGCGCGGTCGCGGGCGACCCGCACCAGGCCCTCGTCCAGCATCACCACCTGCCGGTCGTGCTCGACGGCGAGCACCGGGTCGGGCAGCCGCTCGTGGTCGCGCACCAGGCGCCGAAGCACCTCGGCCATCTCCGCGCGCCCCTTCACGGCCGCCGCGGCCGGGGTGTCGGCGGCCGTCGCCGTGACGCCGGGGAACAGCTCGCCCACGGTGGCCAGCAGCACGCCGGTCTCGCCCAGCGAGGGCAGCACCTCGCCGATGTAGCCGAGGAAGGCGGGGTTCGGGCCGACGATCAGCACCGCGCGCCGCGCCAGCAGTTCGCGGTGCTCGTAGAGCAGGAAGGCGGCGCGGTGCAGGGCCACCGCGGTCTTGCCGGTGCCCGGCCCGCCCTCGACCACCATCACCCCCTGGTGCGGGGCGCGGATGATGCGGTCCTGGTCGGCCTGGATGGTGCGCACGATGTCACCCATCCGGCCGGTGCGGGCCTGGTTGAGCGCGGCGAGCAGCACGGCGTCGCCGGTGGGGTCCTCGTGGCCGGTGCGGGTGGTGTCGCCGAGGTCGAGGATCTCGTCGTGCAGCGCGGTGACCGTGCGGCCCTCGCTGGAGATGTGGCGGCGGCGCCGCAGCCCCATCGGGGTGTGGCCGGTCGCCAGGTAGAACGGCCGCGCCACCTCGGCGCGCCAGTCGATCAGCAGCGGGGTGCGTTCCTCGTCGTCGGCCCGGATGCCGATACGGCCGATGTGGTGGGTGGCGCCGCCGGTGAGGTCGATCCGGCCGAAGCACAGCGCGCTGTCGACCGCGTCCAGAGCGGCGAGCAGCCCGGACCGCTCGGCGACCAGGATGTCCCGCTCCAGCCGGCCCTGCCGCGTGGTGTCCTCCTGCGACAGCGCCTCCTGGACGGCACGGTCCGCGTCCGCGCGCAGGGCCTCGACGTGCGCGTGGAGTCCGTCGACGAATTCCTGCTCGCGCCGCAATTCGAGGTCGTGGAATTCGTCGTCCCTGCCGTCGTGTGAATGTGCCGCGTTTGACAATGCCGCTCCCGCCCGGATATACTCTGCTCAGTGCACTTTTTCGTGACTTTCTGAAATAAGTCGCGAATGAACAAAGATAGACGACGAAAACCCCCGGAGACAATTCCCCGGGGGTTTTTCCGTGCGTCGTGACGTCACGCGGCGCCACTTGGCGTCGCGCCGCGGACGTCGGGCGACGGCGTCAGGACCTGGCGAGCGCCTTGTCGTCTCCGGCGGAGGCGGCGGGCGGTCCGGCCGTCCCGGCGGAGGCGTCGCGGCCGCCGTCGTGGCCTTCGCCGTCGTGGCCCTCGTGCCCGTCGAGCAGCGTGCGCTCGTCGAAGGGCAGCTCGCCGGCCAGGACCCGCTGGACCCGGTCCTTGTCGACCTCCTTGGTCCAGGTGCCGATCAGCAGCGTGGCGACCGCGTTGCCGGCGAAGTTGGTCAGGGCGCGCGCCTCGCTCATGAACCGGTCGATGCCGACGATCATGCCGACGCCGTCGACCAGGTCGGGCTTGTGCGACTGGAGCGCGCCCGCCAGCGTGGCCAGGCCCGCGCCGGTGACGCCCGCGGCGCCCTTGGAGGCCACCATCATGAAGAGCAGCAGGGTGATCTGCTGGCCGACCGTCATCGGGTCGCCCATCGCCTCGGCGATGAACAGCGAGGCCATCGTCAGGTAGATCATCGTGCCGTCGAGGTTGAAGGAGTAGCCGGTCGGCACCGTGATGCCGACGACCGGGCGGCTGACGCCCAGGTGCTCCATCTTGGCGATCAGCCGCGGCAGCGCCGACTCCGAGGACGAGGTCGAGAAGATCAGCAGGAACTCGCGGCCCAGGTACTTCAGCAGGCTGAACAGGTTGACCTTGGCGACGATCCGGACCAGCGCGCCGAGCACCACCAGCACGAACAGGGCACAGGTGAGGTAGAAGCCGATCATGATGGCCGCCAGCGCCTTCAGGGCGTCGACGCCGGTCTCGCCGACCACCGCCGCGATGGCGCCGAAAGCGCCCACCGGGGCCGCCCACATGATCATGGCGAGGATGCGGAAGACCAGCCGCTGGATGTGCTCGACGCCGCGCAGGATCGGCTCGCCGGAGCGGCCCATGGTCTGCAGCGCGAAGCCGGCCAGGAGGGCGACCAGCAGGGTCTGCAGGACGACGCCCTCGGTGAAGGCGGAGACCAGGGTGGTCGGGATGATGCCCAGCAGGAAGTCGGTCATCGTGGTCTCGCTGCCGGCCGCGGCCTGCTCCTGGCCGACACCCTTGGCCGCCTCGGTGAGCTCCACGCCGCCGCCCGGGTGGATGACGTTGCCGACGACCAGGCCGATGGCCAGCGCGACGAAGGACATCGTCACGAAGTAGCCGATGGCGAGGCCGCCCACCTTGCCGACCTTGGCCGCCTTCCGCACCGAACCGATGCCGAGCACGATGGTGCAGAAGATGATCGGCGAGATCATCATCTTGATCAGCCCGACGAACGCGGTGCCTATCGGCTTGAGTTCCTTGGCGACGTCGGGAGCCGTGAGGCCCAGGACGATGCCGAGGACCACCGCCACCACGACCGCCAGATAGAGGAAATGCGTGCGGTCCCGCCGGGGTTTCACGTCGGGTCCCGCCTGACCCGGGATGGTCGCGCCGGTCATGGACGGCCTCCTTGACAGCTCTGTCGGAAAAAAGTGTCCGACGATGCTTGCACATGGCATTCAGCTGCCGGTCGGCTTTCCGACGGCACAGGAGTCGTCAGATTTTCACGTAAAGTAATCAGATGTGAGCAAGCGGTGGTGAGCGGAATCGTGCCGCCCTACCGTCTGCAGCGTGCACAGATCTCCCTCCCCCGCCTTCGACGCCGCCGCCGCGCACCGCATCCGCACCGCCCTCGGGCTCGGGCCCGAGGAGATCGCCCACGGGATGCGCACCGCCTTCGGCCTGGGCCATGTGACGCCGGAACTGGTCACCGCCTGGGAGAAGGGTCAACCACAGCCCAGCAGGGACGAGTTGGCCGGACTGGCCGGGATGCTGTGGTGCTCCCCAGCCGACCTCGCGGGCCGGCCGCGCACGCTGCGCGAGCACCGTCTGGCCCGCGGACTCACGCCGGAGGAGGTGGCCGCGACGATCGGCATGGACGTGCTCGCCTACCTCCGCATGGAGCAGGAGAACGTCTGGCGCGGCGCCGACCGGCCGACCCAGGAGCTGCGCCGGCTGTTCCGGCTGGACCAGAGCGACCTGGTCGCGGTCAGCGGACGCAACGCGAAACTCTCACTGCTCCTGCGCGAGACATTCACCTCGCGGGGCGCCGGACCGGCGCGCGCGGTGGCCCGCACCGCCTCCCTGGACCGCCGGGTGGTCGACATCGCCCTGCGCCGGCTGCGCGCCGAGCACACCGCGGCACCCGACCCGGAGGTGTTCGCCTCCCACGCGGTGGACCACTTCTGGGAGGCGGTCCGGGCGAACGCCTGACGGTTCCCCGGACCGGCCGCCCGGTGTTCCGTGGCCGAGGGCTCGGAAGACCGAGAGGTCAGAAGACCGACTCGGCCTCCTCCATACGGCTCCTGGGCACGTGCTTGAGCTCGGCCGTGGCCTCGGCCAGCGGCACCATCACGATCTCGGTGCCGCGCAGCGCGGTCATCATGCCGGAGACCCCGCGGTGCGCCGCCTCCACCGCGTGCCAGCCGAAGCGGGTCGCCAGGACCCGGTCGTAGGCCGTGGGGGTCCCGCCGCGCTGGACGTGACCCAGGATCACCGGGCGGGCCTCCTTGCCCAGCCGCCGCTCGAGCTCGCGGGCCAGGGCGGTGCCGATGCCCTGGAAACGCTCGTGGCCGTACTGGTCGATCTCGCCCTTGCGGTAGTCCATGGTCCCCTCGGCCGGGTGCGCGCCCTCGGCCACGCAGATCACCGCGAACTTCTTGCCCCGGGCGAACCGCGCCTGCACCAGCTCGACCATGTCGGCCGGGTCGAACGGCCGCTCCGGCAGGCAGATGCCGTGCGCGCCGGCGGCCATGCCGGACTCCAGGGCGATCCAGCCCGCGTGACGGCCCATCACCTCGACGACCATCACCCGCTGGTGGGACTCGGCGGTGGTCTTCAGCCGGTCCATCGCCTCCGTCGCGACCGTCACGGCCGTGTCGAAGCCGAAGGTGCGGTCGGTGGAGGAGATGTCGTTGTCGATGGTCTTCGGCACGCCGACGATCGGCATGCCGGCCTCGGCGAGCATGCTGGCGGCCGTCAGGGTGCCCTCGCCGCCGATCGGGATCAGCACGTCGATGCCGAACCGGTTGGCGGTCTCGCGGACCTCGCGGCAGGCCTCCTGCAGCCGGGCCCGGGGCAGCCGGGAGGAGCCCAGTATCGTGCCGCCGCGGGCCAGGATGCCGCTGACCGCGTCCAGGTCGAGGGTGCGGAACCGCCCGTCGAGGAGGCCTTCGTAGCCGTCCTCGAAGCCGATGACCTCGTCGTCGTACTGGGAGATGGCGCGGTGCACCACGGAACGGATCACCGCGTTGAGGCCGGGGCAGTCGCCGCCGGCGGTAAGAACTCCGATGCGCATGCCGCTCCCGCGTCTCGCCTCTTCCGTCGGGCCCCGATTGTTCCACGCCCCGCCGGACCCCGCGCGCCGGCCCGGGCCGGACGGCCCGGCGGGGAGGGCACCGCCCCGCCCCCGCCCTGCCTCGCCCCGCGCGGCGGGAACGCGGCGGACACGCCGCGGACACGGGGCGAACGGGGCCCGGACACGGGGCGAACGGGGCGCGGACGGGGCGCGGGCACACCCGCCCGGCGTAGCAGCGCGGCCCCCCGGTACCCGGCCGGGGACGATGTTTGACAGGCTGGCCCAGAGGCACCGGAACGGGAACCACCACGCCGGCGGCGAGCCGCCGGCGCACCGAAGGCACAGGAACGGAGACCCCCGCGTGACGCGCAGCGTGTACGTGACCGGCATCGACCGCGGCGACGGCCGCCAGGTCGTGGACCTGGGGGTGATGGAACTCCTCACCCGTCAGGTCGACCGCGTCGGCGTCTTCCGCCCACTCGTGCACGACGGCCCCGACCGCCTCTTCGAGCTCCTGCGGGCCCGCTACCGGCTCGGCCAGGAGCCGGCCACCGCGTACGGCATGTCCTACGAGGAGGCCACCGCGCTTCAGGCCGAACGCGGCCTGGACGAGCTCGTCACCGCCCTGGTCGACCGGTTCCACGCCGTCGCCGACGCCTACGAGGTGGTCCTCGTGCTCGGCACCGACTTCACCGGCGCCAACCTGCCCGACGAGCTGGGGCTCAACGCCCGGCTGGCCAACGAGTTCGGGGCGTCGGTGATCGGCGTGGTCGGCGGCCGGGGCCAGAGCGCCGAGGCGGTGGCCGACGAGACCCGCAACGCCTGGCGCGCCTACCAGAACCTGGGCTGCGACGTCCTCGCGATGATCGCCAACCGGGTCGCCCCGGAGGACCGCGACGCCGTGGCCGGACTCCTGGACCGGCGGCTCGACGAGCGGCACGGCCTGCCGGGCTACGTGCTGCCCGACGAACCCGCGCTGTCCGCGCCCACGATGGGTCAGATCGCGCACGCCCTGGGCGCCGAGGTGCTGCTCGGCGACGCGGCGGGCCTGGCCCGGGACGCGCTCGGCTTCGTCTTCGGCGGCGCCACCCTGCCCAACCTGCTCAAGGCGCTGACCCCCGGCTGCCTGATCATCGCCCCCGGCGACCGGACCGACCTGGTGATGGGCGCGCTGGCCGCGCACAGCGCCGGCTCGCCGCCCATCGCCGGCGTGGTGCTCACCCTGGGCATCCTGCCCGACCCCGACCTGATGGCGCTCGCCGCGCGGCTGGCCCCCGGCACCCCGGTGCTGTCCGTGCGGGAGAACAGCTTCCCCACCGCGGAGCGGCTGTTCACCATGGAGGGCAAGCTCAACGCGGCCACCCCGCGCAAGGCGGAGACGGCGCTGGGCCTCTTCGAACGGCACGTCGACGTGGCCCGTCTGCGCACCCTGGTCTCCGCGCCCAGCAGCGGCCGCGTCACCCCGATGATGTTCGAGCACGGCCTGATCGAGCGGGCCCGCGCCGACAAGCGCCGCGTGGTGCTCCCCGAGGGCACCGAGGAGCGGGTGCTGCGCGCCGCCGAGGTGCTGCTGCGCCGCGGGGTCTGCGAGCTGACGCTGCTCGGGCCGGCCGAGCAGATCCGCAAGAAGGCCGCCGACCTGGGCCTGGACATCGCCGACGCCGAGCTGATCGACCCGCAGACCTCCGAGCTGCGCGAGTCCTTCGCCCACCGCTACGCCGCGCTGCGCGCCCACAAGGGCGTCGGCTTCGACCTGGCCCACGACGTGGTCTCGGACGTCAACTACTTCGGCACCCTGATGGTGCTGGACGGCTTCGCCGACGGCATGGTCTCCGGCTCGGTGCACTCCACCGCCGCGACCATCCGTCCCGCCTTCGAGGTGATCCGGACCCGCCCGGACGCGGAGCTGGTCTCCTCGGTCTTCTTCATGTGCCTGGCCGACCGGGTGCTGGTCTACGGCGACTGCGCGGTCAACCCGGACCCGGACGCCGCCCAGCTCGCCGACATCGCCCTTCAGTCGGCGGAGACCGCCGCCCAGTTCGGGGTGGAGCCGCGGATCGCGATGCTGTCCTACTCGACCGGGGCCTCCGGCTCCGGCGCCGACGTCGAGAAGGTCCGGCAGGCCACCGAGCTGGTGCGCGAGCGGCGCCCGGACCTGCCGGTGGAGGGGCCGATCCAGTACGACGCCGCCGTGGAGCCGAGCGTGGCCGCGACCAAGCTGCCCGGGTCCCGGGTGGCGGGGCAGGCCACCGTGCTGATCTTCCCGGACCTCAACACCGGCAACAACACCTACAAGGCGGTCCAGCGTTCGGCCGGCGCCATCGCCGTCGGCCCGGTGCTCCAGGGCCTGCGCAAGCCGGTCAACGACCTGTCCCGGGGCGCCCTGGTGCAGGACATCGTCAACACCGTGGCCATCACGGCCGTCCAGGCCCAGCAGCCGGCGCCCGGCGCCGCCGCGACGCCCGGCCCCGCCCCCGGCGCGACGGCCGCCCCCGCGGACACCGCACCCGCCCCCGCCCCCGCCCCCGAAGAGACCGACCGCGCGCAGAAGGGGAGCCGGTCATGACCGCCACCCGTGTCCTCGTCCTCAACACCGGCTCGTCCTCGGTGAAGTACCAGCTCCTCGACATGGCCGACCGGTCCCGGCTGGCGGTGGGCCTCGTCGAGCGGATCGGCGAGGAGTCCGGACGCATCAAGCACACCCTGGTCAACGGCCCTCAGGGCAAGGAGCGCACCCGGGAGACCACCGGCCCGGTCCCCGACCACGAGGCCGCGCTGGAGGCCGTCGCCGACGAGCTGGCCCGCGACGGCCTGGGCCTGGACTCCCCGGAGCTGGCCGCCGTCGGTCACCGGGTGGTGCACGGCGGCAAGCGGTTCACCGAGCCCACGCTGATCGACACGGCCGTGGTCAACGAGATCGAGCGGCTCTCCCCCGTCGCCCCGCTGCACAACCCGGCCAACCTCACCGGCATCCGCACCGCCCAGAAGCTGCGCCCGGACCTGCCCCAGGTGGCCGTCTTCGACACCGCCTTCCACTCGACGATCCCGGAGGCGGCGGCCCGTTACGCGATCGACGTGGAGACCGCGGACCGGCACCGGGTGCGCCGCTACGGCTTCCACGGCACCTCGCACGCCTACGTCTCGCGCGCCGCGGCGAAGCTGGTGGGCAAGGACCCGGCCGAGGTGAACGTCATCGTGCTGCACCTGGGCAACGGCGCCTCGGCCTCCGCGGTGCGCGGCGGGAGGTGCGTGGAGACGTCCATGGGGCTGACCCCGCTGGAGGGCCTGGTCATGGGCACCCGCTCCGGGGACCTGGACCCGGCGGTGGTCTTCCACCTGATGCGGGTGGGCGGCATGAGCGCCGACGAGATCGACGTCCTGCTCAACAAGCGGTCCGGGCTCGTGGGGCTGTGCGGCGACAACGACATGCGGGAGATCCGCCGCCGGGTGGACGAGGGCGACGAGGCGGCGAAGCTGGCCTTCGACGTCTACGTGCACCGGCTGCGCAAGTACGTCGGGGCGTACTACGCGGTCCTCGGCCGGGTGGACGTGGTCGCCTTCACCGCGGGGGTCGGCGAGAACTCCGCCCCGGTGCGGGCCGCGGCCCTCGAAGGGCTCGAAGGGCTCGGCCTCGCGGTGGACGAGCGGCTCAACTCCGCGCGCGCCGACGGACCCCGGGTCATCTCGCCCCCGCACCTGCCCGTGGCGGTCGCGGTGGTGCCCACCGACGAGGAACTGGAGATCGCCGCGGAGACGTACGAGCTGGTCACGGGCGCCCGGCGGAGACCCTGAGGGCGAGGGCCGCCGGCAAGCTACCGCCGGGTATTTATTCCGCTGCGAAACAAACGGATAGGATCCCTTCCATGCGCCGTTCGAAGATCGTCTGTACTCTCGGCCCCGCGGTCGACTCCCATGAGCAACTGGTCGCGCTGATCGAAGCGGGGATGAATGTCGCCCGCTTCAACTTCAGCCATGGCTCCCACGAGGAACATCAGGGCCGCTACGACCGGGTCCGCACCGCCTCGCAGGAGACCGGCCGCCCGGTGGGCGTGCTCGCCGACCTCCAGGGCCCGAAGATCCGCCTGGAGACCTTCGCCGAGGGTCCCGTGGAGCTGGTGCGGGGCGACGAGTTCACCATCACCACCGAAGACGTGCCCGGCGACAAGTCGATCTGCGGCACCACCTACAAGGGCCTGCCCGGCGACGTGAACCGCGGCGACCAGATCCTGATCAACGACGGCAACGTCGAGCTCAAGGTCCTGGACGTCGAGGGCCCGCGGGTGCGCACCATCGTCATCGAGGGCGGGGTGATCTCCGACCACAAGGGCATCAACCTGCCCGGCGCCGCGGTGAACGTCCCCGCGCTGTCCGACAAGGACATCGACGACCTGCGCTTCGCGCTGCGGATGGGCGCCGACCTGGTCGCCCTCTCCTTCGTCCGGGACGCCGACGACGTGCGCGACGTCCACAAGGTGATGGACGAGGTGGGCCGCCGGGTCCCCGTCATCGCCAAGGTGGAGAAGCCGCAGGCGGTGGAGAACATGGAGGCCGTGGTGGCGGCCTTCGACGGCGTCATGGTGGCCCGTGGCGACCTGGCCGTGGAGTACCCGCTGGAGAAGGTCCCGATGGTGCAGAAGCGCCTGGTGGAGCTGTGCCGGCGCAACGCCAAGCCGGTGATCGTGGCGACCCAGATGATGGAGTCGATGATCACCAACTCCCGTCCGACGCGCGCCGAGGCCTCCGACGTGGCCAACGCGATCCTGGACGGCGCGGACGCGGTGATGCTCTCCGCCGAGTCCAGCGTGGGCGCGTACCCGATCGAGACGGTCCGCACCATGTCGCGGATCGTCCAGGCCGCGGAGGAGGAGCTCCTCTCCAAGGGCCTTCAGCCGCTGGTGCCGGGCAAGAAGCCGCGCACCCAGGGCGGTTCGGTGGCCCGCGCGGCCGCCGAGATCGCCGACTTCCTCGGCGGCAAGGGCCTGGTCGCCTTCACCAAGTCCGGTGACACCGCCCGCCGCCTGTCCCGCTACCGGGCCTCGCAGCCGATCCTCGCCTTCACCACCGAGGAGTCCGCCCGCAACCAGCTCTGCCTGAGCTGGGGCGTGGAGCCGCACGTGGTGCCGTTCGTCAACAGCACCGACGAGATGGTCGAGCTGGTCGACCAGGAGCTGACGCGGCTGGGCCGCTTCGAGCCGGGCTCCGTCGTGGTCATCACCGCCGGTTCGCCCCCCGGCGTCCCCGGCACCACCAACATGGTCCGGGTCCTGCACCTCGGCGCCGACGGCGCCAGCTGACGCGAGGAACCCCAGGGGGAGGCGGCTAGGAAGCCGCCTCCCCTTTGGCGTGGCCAAAATTCGCGCTGGGGCGTGGAAAAACGGGCGCACCCCCAGGGGCAGATTCAGAAGCCCGCAGGCTCGGTGTAGACGCCCCACTCGTCGCGGAGGACGTCGCAGATCTCGCCCAGGGTGGCTTCGGCGCGGACCGCCTCGACCATCGGTCCGATCATGTTGGCGCCGGAGCGCGCCGCGGCCAGCATCGCGTCCAGCGAGGCCCGCACGGCGGCCTCGTCGCGGGCGGCGCGGCGCTCGCCCAGCGCCCGCACCTGCTCGCGCTCGACCTCGTGGCTGACCCGCAGGATCTCCAGGTCGCCGGTGACCGAGCCGGTGTGGGCGTTGACGCCGACGACCCGCTTGTCGCCCTTCTCCAGGGACCGCTGGTACTGGAAGGCGGCCTCGGCGATCTCCCCGGTGAACCAGCCGTCCTCGATGCCGCGCAGGATGCCGGAGGTGATCGGGCCGATCGGGTGCCTGCCGTCCGGGTGGGCGCGCAGGCCGCGTTCCCTTATCTGCTCGAAGATCTTCTCCGCGTCCGCCTCGATGCGGTCGGTGAGCTGCTCGACGTACCAGGAACCGCCCAGCGGGTCGGTCACGTTGGCGACGCCGGTCTCCTCCATCAGCACCTGCTGGGTGCGCAGCGCGATCTCCGCCGCCTGCTCGCTGGGGAGCGCGAGGGTCTCGTCGAGGGCGTTGGTGTGCAGCGAGTTGGTGCCGCCGAGCACCGCGGCCAGGGCCTCCACGGCCGTGCGGACCACGTTGTTGTACGGCTGCTGGGCGGTGAGCGAGACGCCGGCGGTCTGGGTGTGGAACCGCAGCCACTGGGCCTTCTCGGTCTTCGCCCCGTACACGTCGCGCATCCAGCGGGCCCAGATGCGGCGGGCGGCGCGGAACTTGGCGATCTCCTCGAAGAAGTCCACGTGGGCGTCGAAGAAGAAGCTGAGGCCGGGCGCGAAGACGTCCACGTCCAGGCCCCGGCTGAGGCCGAGCTCGACGTAGCCGAAGCCGTCGGCCAGCGTGTAGGCCAGCTCCTGCGCGGCCGTGGAGCCGGCCTCACGGATGTGGTAGCCGGAGACCGAGAGCGGCTTGTAGGCCGGGATGCGCTCGGCGCAGTACTCCATCAGGTCGCCGATCAGGCGCAGGTGGGGCTCCGGCTCGAAGAGCCACTCCTTCTGCGCGATGTACTCCTTGAAGATGTCCGTCTGCAGCGTGCCGTTGAGCACCGACGGGGCGACGCCCTGGCGCTCGGCGGCCACCAGGTACATGCAGAAGACCGGGACGGCCGGGCCGCTGATGGTCATCGAGGTGGTGACGTCGCCCAGCGGGATGTCCTGGAAGAGGACCTCCATGTCGGCGGCGGAGTCGATGGCGACGCCGCAGTGGCCGACCTCGCCCAGCGAGCGCGGGTCGTCGGAGTCGCGGCCCATCAGCGTCGGCATGTCGAACGCCACGGACAGTCCCCCGCCGCCGTTGGCGAGGATCATCTTGTAGCGCTCGTTGGTCTGCTCGGCGTTGCCGAAGCCGGCGAACTGGCGGATGGTCCAGGTGCGGCCCCGGTAACCGGTCGGGTACAGGCCCCGGGTGAAGGGGTACTCACCGGGCCAGCCGATCCGCTCGAACCCCTGGTAGACGTCACCGGGGCGCGGACCGTAGACCGGCTCGACGGGGTCTCCGGAGAGCGTGGTGAAGTCGGCGTCCCGCTTGCGCGCGGAGTCGTACCGGGCCTGCCAGCGACGGCGGCCCTCCTCGATGGCTTCAGCGTCCATACCTACAAGTTACTTGGACGTCCTAGTAAATGTCGACGCCGGACGGTCGCGCCGTGCCGGGGCACCACCGGATTCCCCCTGTCGGGCCTGGTGGGACGGGGTGAGGCCCCTCCGCGAGGCCCGCGAAAAAGAAGGCCGCGCCGGGACGGGCGCGGCCTCGGGGAGAGGTCAGACCTTGGCGGTGGCGGGCGCGGCGCCGTCGGACACCCGGGGCTCCAGCTCGCGAGTGACCTTGCGCTCGACGACGAACGCCGCGACGGGGATGGTGCCCGCGAGCAGCACCCGCACCTGCTTGCCGACCTTCCAGCGGGCCTTGGAGCCCAGGTCGAAGGCGAAGACCAGGTAGAGCACGTAGAGCCAGCCGTGCGCGATGCCCACGATCTGGGTGAAGTCGGCGGCGCCGTCGAGGTCCAGCACGTACTTGCCGACCACGCCGAGGCACAGAAGGATGAGCAGCACACCGGTGACGTAGGACATCACGCGGTAACGGGTCAGCACGGCTTTTCTCATGCCTACGAGGGTAACCGCGGATTTTGCGCGATCTTGACGCGGCCCCCGGCCTCCCGGACCGGCCGCTCAGGCCTCCTCGAAGTCCCCGGCCGCCACCCGCAGGGGGCGCAGCAGGGCGAAGATCTCCCCGCACTCCTCGGCGTCGTAGGCGCCCAGGCCGAAGTCCATGGCCATCAGGTCGCGGGTGGCCGCGTCCACCACCTCGCGGCCCTTGTCGGTGATGCCCGCCAGCGTGCCGCGCCCGTCGTCCGGGTTGGGCCGCTTGGCGACGAGCCCGGAGCGGACCAGGCGGTCCACCGTGTTGGTCACCGAGGTCGGATGGACCATCAGGCGCTCACCGATCTTGGACATCGGCAGTTCCCCGCTCTTGGAGAAGGTGAGCAGCACCAGCGCCTCGTAGCGGGCGAAGGTCAGGCCGTAGGGCTTGACGACGGCGTCCACCTCGGCGAGCAGGATCTGGTGCGCGCGCATGATCGAGGTGATCGCGGACATGGAGGGAACGCCGCCCCACCGCTGCTTCCACAGTTCGTCGGCGCGCGCGATGGGGTCGAAGGCAAGACTGAGCGGCTTCGGCACGACGCCGACGATACCCGCCGGGTCAGCGGCCGGCGGGGCCGGAGCCGAGGCCGGCGAGCAGCAGGGCGGTGAAGTCGCGCGCCCAGACCTCGTCGACCGGACCGGCGCTCACCAGGCTGCGGTGCACCACGGCGCCGGCGACCACGTCGAAGATCAGGTCGAAGGAGCGGTCGGCCGCCTCGGGGTCGGGGTCGGGCGGAAGTTCGCCGCGGCGCTGCGCCCTGGCCTTGCCCTCGCGGACCAGCCGCTTCTGGCGCTCCACGATCGAGGTGCGGATGCGCTCGCGCAGTGTGGCGTCGAGCGTCGACTCGGCCACCACGGCCATCAGCCCGCTGCGCGCCTCGGGGCGGGCCAGGATGGCCGCGAACCGCAGCACCACCCCCTCGATGTCGGCGGCCAGGCTGCCGCGGTCGGGGAGTTCGAGCTCGTCGAAGAGTTCGGCCACCGCGTCCACGACCAGTTCGTTCTTGCCGGGCCAGCGGCGGTACAGGGTCGTCTTGGCGACGCCGGCCCGCAGCGCGACGTCGCCCAGGGTGAGCCGGGACCAGCCGAGTTCGACCAGCGCCTCGCGGGTGGCGGCGAGGATCGCGGCGTCGGCGGCGGCGCTGCGGGGCCGGCCGGTCCGGGGTGCGGGCGTGCTGCGGGGCATGACACACGACGATACGGCCGTGAGGCAGATCACGCCGGGGGTGGTGGGGCGAGGGGCCGGAGGATGGTTACGCTACGACTCGTAGCGAAAGCCGGGTCCTGCCCGGCCGAGCGACAACCACATTTGGCGTCAGGTGGGGACCCGACGCCCTTCGAGGGGGCCGTTTCCGGCTCCTTTCTCCCACGCTCCCCTGACGGTTTCCGCCGGGGTGCGCCGACAGGGGAGGATAGGCGCATGCAGCCACGGAACATGTCCATGAGCGGAGTGGTCGACCTCGCCGCCGTGAAGGCGGCCCAGGAGGCCAAGGCGAAGGCGGAGCAGGCGCGGGCGGAGGCCGCCCGCCGGGGCGGCGCCGGCGCCGTCTCCCCCGCCGACCTGGTGTACGACGCCGACGAGGCCGGCTTCGAGCGCGACGTCCTGCAGAAGTCCACCGAGGTGCCCGTCGTCCTCGACTTCTGGGCCGAGTGGTGCCAGCCCTGCAAGCAGCTGAGCCCGGTGCTGGAGCGGCTGGCCGTCGAGTACAACGGCCGTTTCGTCCTGGCCAAGGTGGACGTCGACGCCAACCAGATGCTGATGCAGCAGTTCGGGATCCAGGGGATCCCGGCGGTCTTCGCGGTGGTCGCCGGGCAGGCGCTGCCGCTCTTCCAGGGCGCCGCGCCGGAGACGCAGATCCGCGAGACCCTCGACCAGCTGATCGCGGTCGGCGAGCAGCGCTTCGGCCTGACCGGCCTGACCGTCGACCCGGAGGCCGAGCCGGGCGGCCAGGCCGACGCCGTCGCGGCCGCGCCCCAGGGACCGCACGACGCCGTGCTCGAGGCGGCGGCCCTGGCGCTGGACGCCGGGGACCTGGGCGGCGCGATCCGCGCCTACCGCAACGTGCTCTCCGACGACCCGGGCAACGAGGAGGCCAAGCTGGGTCTCGCCCAGGCCGAACTCCTGGAGCGCGTGCAGGGCCTGGACCCGCAGGCCGTACGGCGGGACGCCGCCGAGAAGCCGGCCGACGCCACCGCGCAGATCGCCGCGGCCGACCTGGACCTGGTGGGCGGTCACGTCGAGGACGCCTTCGGGCGCCTCATCGACACCGTGCGGCGGACCGCCGGGGACGACCGGGAGGCCGTGCGCGTGCGGCTGCTGCAGATGTTCGAGGTCGTCGGGGGCGAGGACCCGCGGGTGGTCGCCGCGCGGCGCGCGCTGGCGCGCGCCCTCTTCTAGAACGCGGGACCCCCGGCACGGGGGACGCGGGCACACCCGGCCGGGGCGGGACGGAAGTCGACGACTTCCGTCCCGCCCCGGCCGTTTCGGCCTCAAGGGTGCGGGGAAAACATGTGGCCGGCGTGAAGAGAGCCGCCCGAGGGACGCGTTGCGGCCACGCTTTGCCAAATCTTGGGAAAACACTCAGCTGTTACTGGCAGTAAATCTTGCCGACCATCCTGCCCGGCTCCGCCGTGTTTTGCCCGGCTTTGCCATGGGATGGACCGCCACCCTCCGTCGTGGACCGGGGCGAGACGGGTGATCCACGGCCATCTCACCGTTACCAGCGGGTAACGAGACCCCTTGCGGGGGCGCGCAGAATGCACAACGATCGGCGACGCTCGGTCCTCTTCCGTGTCCCCGACAACCAATCGGGACCGCGGAACACAGGGTCCCCACCGAGCAGGTGCGGCGTCACCGAGACGCCGCACCTAGGACAGGGGGGTCTTCGCCGGTGGCGGAGCCTGTCCGAAAAGGTCGCACGGGACCACCTGTCCGGTGCGGCCAGTGGTTGTCGCTCGGGGGTGATCGCCGGTGATTCGGGCGCATACCGCGCTGTACGAGAAACAGGCGCTCTCCTTCCCGAGGACGTAGCACTTCTCCCATCCCTGCCCGGTACGGGCCGCCATCGGCGGCAGCCGGGACCAGGAGATGTACGTCCGAGAAGGAGGACATATGCAGTCCCAGCTGCGCGGCGGTACCAGATGGAAGCGGTTCGCCGTCGTCATGGTGCCCAGCATCGCCGCCACGGCCGCGATAGGCGTCGGCCTGGCCCAGGGCGCGCTCGCCGCGTCGTTCAGCGTCTCCGGCCAGTCGTTCAAGGTGACGACCGACCGGCTCGAAGGCAAGGGCTTCAACCAGTACGGCTCCCTGGCCCAGGGTGTCGACCTCGAAGGCAACAAGGCGCTCCACCCGGTCGCCGTCTCCGCCTTCAAGAGCGCCGACATCACCAACATGTGCCAGTCCGTCGTGACGCCGCACGTGCCGGTCTTCGGCAACGTCAGCCTCCGGCTGACCGCGGGTACCGGTGAGAAGCCGGTCCACGCCGAGAACCTGTACCTCGACGTCGAGAGCCTCGAGACCACCTCGGCCGAGTTCCGCAACATCGACATCGGTGTGGCGGCCGGTCAGGCCACCAAGGGTCCCGAGCTCGCCGCGGGCACCAACGCCAACGGTTTCGCCCAGCACGCCAGCGAGGCCACCCTCACCGGTGTGAAGCAGACCGCGTGGGCGACCACCGCCGGCACCTTCAACCTCAGCAACCTGAAGCTGTCGCTGAAGCCGGGTGTCCACGAGTGCTACTGAGCACTCGCTGACGGGCGAGGGAGCCTCACGGCTCCCCCGCTCGTCCCAGCACCACGCACCATCACACTCATCACGGCAACGCCGTTCCAGGGAGCTGTTTTCCATGAGCGCCGAGACTCCTGCCGCGCCCGGTCGTGAACGCCTTCGGGTCATCCGGCGGAACTTCCGCACGTGGCGGGGCACGCGGCCGTTCTGGGCCGGCCTGTTCGTCATGATCGCCGGTCTGCCCATCGGGTACTTCCCCTACGCCGACCTGCACATCGGCAACCTCACCATGACCATGGCCACCACCGCCGGGGCCGGCTCGCTGATCATCGGCGTGCTGCTCGGGGTGCTGGGTTTGTGTCTGTGGTTCCAGCGGCACATCCAGATCTTCTGCGGTGTCGCGGCGATCCTGCTGGGCCTGGTCTCCATCCCGGTGTCCAACCTCGGCGGCTTCTTCATCGGCTTCCTGTTCTCGCTGATCGGCGGCGCCATGGCGATCGCCTGGGCGCCGGGCCGTCCGGAGGAGACCGAGCGGACGGCCGACGCCGAACCGCTCGCCGGTGAGCCGGAGCACGCCGCCGCGGCCGTGTCGTTCGCGAAGGACGACGCCGCGCAGGACGAGCACGGCTTCGGCACCGTCAACGCACGGCTCCCCGAGGCGCGCCGTCCCGCCGACGAGTGGGACGAACTGTCAAGCACCAACCCGGCCAACGAGGTGAACGGGAGGCACAGTGCCGGCTGACGAGGAGGTCCACGGCCCGGCCGTGGACGAGTCGGACGCGAGAACGGGGCCCCGCCACGCGGCGCCCAGGAAGCCGCTGCGCGCCCGGGTTCGCATCCCCGGCGGCAAGGTGATGGCCATCGCCGCCATGCCGACCGCGGTCCTCATGGGCATGGGCTTCACGCCGACGCTCGCCCAGGCCGACGACCGGCCCGACCTTCCCAAGGGTTCCCTGACCGCGGAGGAGTTCCAGGCCTGCGTCGAGGTGCTGGAGGAGGCCGAGAAGGGCGACGCCCCCGAGGACGACAAGACCCCGGAGACCGGCGAGGAGAAGCCCGCGCCCGGCGACCAGGACGAGGACACGGGCGGCGACAAGCCCCCGGCCTCCGAGGAGCCGGAGCCGGAGGAGCCCAAGCCCACCGAGCCCGCCCCAGAGGAGCCCGCGCCGACCGACCCCGCCCCCGAGGAGCCGGCCCCCGCCGAGCAGGAGGCCGACAAGCCGAACGTCCTCGAGGACATCGGCAACGCCCTCGGCGACCTGCTCGACGGCCCCGATTCCCAGCAGGACGACGCCGCCGAGGCCGAGGAGCCGGCCACCGAGCCCGCCGAGGCCGAGGAGGGGACGGCTCCCGCCGACTCCCCGGAGGCCGGCGCCGAGGCGGACTCCGACGCCGGGAAGGACGCGGACTCCGAGAAGGCCGCCGACGCTCCCAAGGAGGCCGTCGAGGAGACCGCCAAGGCCCTGGAGAAGGCCGCGGAGGACGAGAAGGCCGCCGAGGAGGGCGAGGCCGTCGAGGAGACGGCCGAGGAGCCCGCGATCGACCCCGAGGACTGCCCCGTCGCCACCGACGAGGAGGGCGGCCTCGAGAACATCGTGGCGCTGCCCGACCAGCCGTGGGAGCTGCAGGCCAGCTCGCTGCTGCTCAAGGGCGCCAAGTACGAGGGCGTCGTCAAGGTGAAGACGGCCGACGGCACCGTCAAGAAGGTGCTGAAGTACGTCGTCAAGGACGGCACGGACATCGGCGACCTGCACCAGGTCGTGCACGACACGCAGAACAAGAAGACGCACCACGCGGTCGCGGGCAAGGGCACCACGTCCACCATCCGCGGCGGTGACACGGTGATGTACACGGAGTCCATCTCCGGCAACCTGCTGGGGCTGATCCCGGTGACGTTCTCCCCGGAGAACCCGCCGCCGCTGGACATCCCGATCATCTACTTCACCAAGGTGAAGGTGGTCCAGGCCGGCCAGTTCGGCGGCAACCTGACCATTCCGGGTCTGCGCCAGTACGCCGACTAGGCGACCGCGCCCCGCGAGAACGGTGAGAAGTGCCCCCACGGCCCATCGGGCCGTGGGGGCACTTCTCGTGGGGGCCTACGAGATCCACCGAGTCAGATCATCGTCGGCTTCCCGTCCTGGGCGCCGCCGGTGAGCGGGGTCCGGTCGGGGGTGGTGGCGGCCGTCACCACCGAGGTCGCGGTCGCGACCGCGGAGCCGGTGGGGAGCGCCGCGCCGGCGAGACCGGAGCCGACGGGCGGCACGGGCAGCGCGGCCGCGGCGGGGCCGCCCGCGAAGGCCGGCAGCGGACGGCGGCCCGGCTGCCCGGGCTCGTGACCGGTCCCGGCGGCCCGCTCACCGAGCACGGCGTGCACCGGCAGGGACGTGGCCTGCAGCGCGGGCACCGGGTACATGGCCGGCAGCACGGGCTGCAGCGGCTCGGCGAAGGGCTGCGACGGGCGGACGTCGGCGGGCGGGACGGGCTCCGGCGCGGGATCGGCCGGGACGGGCGCCTCCTGACTCGCCGCCGCCCCGACGGGAACGGCTGCCGGTACGGCGGCCGGCACGGGCCGCACCGGCGGTTCCGGTGCGGCGGCCGGCTCGGGCTCCGCCGGGGCGCCCACCGGGACCGGCTCCGGCGCGGGCGTGGCGTCCGCGCCCTGCGACGCGGCGGGCACGGCGGTGACGTCGGCCGCGGTGACCGGCGCGGTGTCGGGGAGCGTGACCGGCACGGTGACCGGGGCGGCGACGCGGCGGCGACGGGCCTCGGCCGCCACCGTGTACCGCCAGATCACGACCGGGGAGAGGGCGATCACCAGGGCGAGCACCGCCCAGGTGCGCATCGCCGCGTGGGTGTGGCCGAGCATCTCGGAGGCCACCAGCGAGACGGCCAGCACCGCCGCCCAGAACAGGTGCACCCGGAAGGTGAGCAGCCGGTCCGCACTGCTGTCGCCGCCCTTGGGGGTGACCACGAAGCGGCACGGGCGGCGGGTCAGGGCGGCCGTGAAGGACTTCAGGTAGATCGGCGCGGAGATCGCCGACATGGCCATCCCGGCGAGGCCGCCGGATCCCTTCGGCTCGTGCGGCGAGACGTTGTGCCGCCGGTTCCAGAGGTAGAGGCCGATCTGCAGGGCGGCGGCGTCGCTGTAGAGCATCAGCCACACCGACGTGGAGACCGAGGTGCCGGAGGCGCCGAACCACATGAACAGGACGCAGCTGAAGACGCCCAGGAACCAGTTGACCGCGGTCATCGGGTAGTAGCAGACCATCAGCGAGTACTGGAACAGCCGGCCGTACGGCATGCTGAACGGCGCCTTCCAGAACTGCTTGAAGAGCGTCTCGTAGGTGCCGCGCGACCACCGCATCTGCTGGGTGAAGAAGTCGGTCCACGAGGTCGGGCCCTCGCCGACGGCCAGCACGTCCGGGGTGTAGACCGAGCGCCAGCGCCGCCGGGTGCCGGGGTTGCGGGTGCGGTGGAGCTCGAACCCGGTGGCCATGTCCTCGGTGATGGAGTCGTACAGGCCGCCGATCTGCTTCACGGCGGAGATCCGCACGACGTTGTTGGTGCCGACGAACATCGGCGCCCGGTAGCGGTTGCCCGCCCGCTGGATCAGCGCGTGGAACAGGTACTGCTGCGACTCCGCGGCCTTGGTCACGGGGTTGGTGTAGTTGCCGTAGACCTGCGGCCCGACCACGAAGGCCACGTCCGGGTCGCGGAAGTAGCCGAGCATCCGCTCCAGGAAGTTGGGCAGCGGCACGTGGTCGGTGTCGACGGAGGCGAAGAAGTCGTACTCGTCGCCGTGGGCGTCCAGCCAGGCGTTGTAGTTGCCGTGCTTGGTCTTCGCCTTGTGGTGGCCGGTGGGGCGGTTCCAGCGGTCGACGCCCTTGCGGGAGAAGTGGCGCACGCCCAACTCCCGGCACAGGGCCTTGGCCTCGTGGTCGTCGCCCTCGTCGAGGAGCCAGACGTCCAGGTGGCCGTCGTGGGTGATGCGGGTCGCGCCCTCCAGGGTGGCGCGGAGCATCGACAGCGGCTCCTTGCCGGGGACGTAGGTGGTGATGAAGGCGACCCGGGTGCCGGGCGCGGGGGTCACGGGCACGGGGTCGCGGGCGACCATCGTGGCGTGGGCGACGGAGAAGACGTTCACGACCATGAAGAACTCGATCAGCCCGATCCCTATCAGCATGGCCGTGTCGAGCACGGCCAGCCAGAGCTGGGTCTCGTCACGCTGCACCCAGTGCGTGGGCCACACCAGGTAGACCAGCAGCAGGCCGGTGAGCAGCGGGGCGAGCGCCATCATCGCGACGGCGCGCCACCGATGGGGCTCGCGTGCGAGCAGCGACGTGTACCGCACCCGGTAGGGCTCGTCGGCGGGTGGCTCGGTGAGCGGGCCCGCCAGTCGGCTATGGGTGTCGTAGTCGTAGCCCTCCGGCAGCACAGCACCCTCCAATGATCGAATCCGCGCTTCGCTGATCGATTTTTCGAAGCCCGGGTTCGGAGATCGAAGATCGGCGATCAGGAACGGACAAGATGCTATCCACACAAAAATGGATATTCCGGGAGCTGTCGACTTGGGCGCGTCCGGGCGCGGAGGGCCGCGGGAGGGTGATCCGGGGGTGCGGCGGGCCGAGGTCGGCCCGGTGTACCCGGTGACCGGCGAGGTTCCCGGCGCTACGGCGTGTCGGTCGGCCCTCGACCGGAAACCGCTCGTTCGGCCGAAGGGGACGACCGCTTAGGGCGAGCGACGCTGCGGCGCAGATGGGCACGGACCGCGCGCTGCGCGACGGGGCCCAGGGCGTCGACGGCGGAGACCAGGTCCGCCAGCCGCTCGAGGGCGTCCAGGGCGCGGGTCGCCCCCTCGGGGTCGGCGCCCTCGTAGAGCTCCAGGCCGACGAAGGAGGCGGCGATCGCGCGGGCCAGCCCCTCGGGGTCGGCGAACTCGCCGAACGGGGTGGCCGCCAGCACCCGGCGCAGCACCCGCTCGATCTCGGTGATCCACATGTCGAGCCCGGCGGCGGTGGCCGGCCCGAGGCGGGCGTGGGTCTGGGCGCCGGCCAGCATCTGGCCGATCAGCGCCACGTGGCCGGAGGCCCGCTCGGTGTCGTGGATCTCCCGCCCCAGGGCCAGCAGCCCGGACAGCGAGGTCACCTCGGCGAGCCGCTCCCGGTACCGGGCGACCCGCTCCTCCGCGCCGTGCCGGCAGGCGGCGGCGAGCAGCTCGTCCATCGACCCGAAGTGGTAGAAGACCAGCGCCTGGTTCACCCCGGCCGCGGCCGCCACGGACCGGGCGGACACCTTGGCGATGCCGTGCTCGGCGAGGGTGTGCAGGGTCCCCTCCAGCAGCCGGGTCCGGGTGTCGGGCGCGGCTCCCGCCGCCTGGGCGGCGCCCGCCCCGGCGGTTCCGCCCGCACTCCCCTGCTCCGCGCCGGGGCCTGGTCCGGGGGCAGCGTCCCGGTCCGCGGGGATCACGCCCGGGCCTCCTCTCGCACCGGCCGCAGCCCGGCGCGCACGCCGTGGCGGGCGGCCTCGGTGTACTCGGCCGTGAAGGAGCCCTCGTAGCCGAAGAGCGGGCCGACGTACCGGTTGACCACACGGACGCGGATCGAGAAGCGCCCCGTGGCGTCGTCGAACGCCTCCCGCACCTCCGCCTCGCCACCGACGAGCCCGGGGACGCGGAGGTCCAGCGGTCCCTCACGGAACCGGTGCTCGCCGGAGCGGATGATCAGCTCACCCTCGTCCCCCGCGGCGAGGTACAGGTCGCTCGCCAGGTGCTGGTGGGTGCCCAGGTAGTCCAGCACCCGGTCGCCGCGCGGTCCCATGACCATCTGCGCGTCGAAGCGGCGGGGACCGTCGGCCAGCTGGAAGGTCCGCACGAAGCTGACCGTCTCCCGGCCGAAGGAGTCGGTGTAGGGAACGTTCTCGATCACGAAGGGCACGTTCCGTCCCTGTCTCGGGACCAGGATGTTCCGGGTGGCGCCGAGCGCCAGGAACGGCCGGACGAAGCGGCCGCCGTGCCAGATCCGGTCCATCACCCCGGTCCCGACGCAGGCCTCGCCGCTGTCCAGGCCGACGGAGAACCGGCGCCGCAGCTCGGGGTGGAGCCGTCCGAAGTCCGCGCCCATCACCCGGCGGAAGATCGAGCCGTGGCTCATGACATGGGCCCTTCCAGGCGCAGGAGCAGACGGGGGGCGCGCACCCGCAGGGGCGGGGTGCGCAGGCAGCGGCGGGCGGCCGGGGTGCCGGGCAGCGGGGTCTTGATCAGGGCGAGCGTGAGGGCGACGGCGGCCGCCAGCGGCAGCGCGAAGACGGTGCCGGGGCCCAGCGGCCCGGTCAGCGCGGCGATCTGCAGCGGCCCGGCCAGCAGCACGGCGCAGGAGGCGGCGATCACCAGGGCACGCACGGCCATCTCGGCGATCCAGTTCAGCAGCGCGCGCTCCGGGCTGATCCCGCGCTCCAGCCAGAGCCGCAGCCGGTCGAAGGACCAGGCGGTGGCCCAGCCCATCAGACGGCGGAACACCAGCCGGTCGAGCAGGGCGCCGGCCCGTCCCCAGCGCGGGCGGTAGTCGTAGCCGGTGAGGAAGCGCACCCCGTCGCCGTCCGGCACGTAGCGCCAGTAGCCGCTGCCCTCGGCGAGCGGCGAGAGCGGGTGCGGGCAGGAGAAGCGCAGCGCGGAGGTGCGCGTGCCGTCGGGCCGCTCCCGCTCCCCCGCCGAGACGCCGGTGCCGGCCACGGTCAGCCCCGGCAGCACCCGGGTGGCGTAGCGGAACCGCACCGGGGCGCCCTCCGGCCCGGGCAGCGGCTGGATCTCCGTGAAGCGCAGGTCCCAGCGCTGGTGACAGGCCGGGTCCTGGGTGAGCCGCCAGAGCTCGTCGAAGTCCGCGCCGACCGTGGCCTCCACGTAGATCCCCATCGTGAACTCCCCCTCCCTGCCCTGCGTTTGAGCGACCGCTCAAGTGCCGAGAGCAGAAACGTACACCCGTTTGAGCAGTCGCTCAATACAGCGGGAGCGACGGACACACGACCCGCGGGCGCGCCCGTGAGCGGGCCGCGACGCGAGAAGCCCCGGCCGCAGGGGCCGGGGCTTCTCGCACGGGTGGGGCGCGGGTGAAGAGGGCGCGGGTCAGTCCGCCGCGAGGTGGCGCTCCACCGTCTCGACCTTGGAGGTCAGCCCGTCCCGCACACCGGGGCGGATGTCCGCCTTGAGCACCACCGAGACCCGCGGCGCGCGCGCCTCGACGGCCGCCACCGCGCGCTTGACGACGTCCATGACCTCGTCCCACTCACCCTCGACGGAGGTGAACATGGCGTCGGTGCGGTTCGGCAGACCGGACTCGCGGACCACGCGGACGGCGTCGGCGACGTACTCGCCGACGTCCTCGCCCACACCCAGCGGCGTCACGGAAAAAGCGACGATCATGCTGCTGCCGTTCCCTTCGTCATCTCCTTGCGGGCCCGCGCCGCGATGACCGCGTCCTCCGTCTCACGCCGCAGCCGGCGCTCGGCGTAGAACCCGCCGAACGGCAGCACACCGAGCACGAAGTAGAGCGCGCCGGTCCCGATGGACCACTTGGCCCGGTACCAGGCGTCCGCCCAGAACAGGACGTACAGGATCCACAGCACGGCGTGGATCGCCCCCAGCGCCGGCACGGCGTTGAACTCGGTGGTGCGCTTGAGGACCGAGCACACCAGCAGCAGGAGGAAGGACACCGCCTCGGGCGCCGACACCAGGCGGAGGCGGCGGAGGGCGGCAGCGGTCTTGAGATCCACGGATCACCTTCGGTCGGAAGAACGTCACACCTTGTGAATGTGCGCACAAGCGGGCCTCGCCCATTGTGGCATCCCCTGGTCGGCTCAACGGGTGAGGGGCTTCACAGGTTCCCGGACCGTGTCCTCGGGGGCCCCTGAGAGGATTTTCGGGGCCACGGACCTCGCCCCGGCCTGTCCCCCGGGCCCGCCTGCGGATACCGTCGCCTGGTGGCGATGTTCCGACTTCAGGGGAGCAAGGTACTCGCCGTCGAGATGACCGGGGACTCCGTGCGTGCGAAGAACGGGTCGATGGTCGCCTACGACGGGGAGATGGCCTTCAAGAAACTCAGCGGCGGGGGCGAGGGCCTGCGCGGCATGGTGACCCGCCGGCTGACCGGCGAGCAGATGACGCTGATGGAGGTGAAGGGGCGGGGCACCTGCTGGTTCGCGGACCGGGCGTCCGAGATCAACCTGGTGAGCCTGCAGGGCGACAAGCTGTACGTGGAGTCGAGCAACCTGCTGGCCACCGACGCGGGGCTGCGCACCGGCACCACCTTCACGGGTCTGCGCGGCGCCTCCCAGGGCAACGGCCTGTTCACCACCACCGTCGAGGGACACGGCCAGGCGGCCCTGATCTCCGACGGACCGGCCGTGGTGCTGCGGGTCTCGTCGCAGTACCCGCTGTCCGTGGACCCGGGGGCGTACGTCGCCCACCAGGGCAACCTGCGGCAGACGCTGCAGTCGGGGGTGACCTTCCGGACCTTCCTCGGCGAGGGCGGCGGCGAGGCCTTCCAGATGCGGTTCGAGGGGGACGGCCTGGTGTACGTCCAGCCGAGCGAGCGCAACACGATCGCGGGTGACGTCTGATGCCGTTCCGCGAGGTCAACTCCAAGATGGTCGAGGCCACGGTCCTGCCGGGGCAGACCATGTACAGCCAGCGCGGCGCGATGCTGGGCTACCGCGGCGAGGTCTCCTTCACGCCCAACCTGCAGGGCGGGCAGGGCGGCCTGGCCTCCATGATCGGCCGCCGGGTGGCGAACGAGGCGACGCCGCTGATGACGGTCGAGGGCAACGGCACGGTGCTGTTCGGCCACGGCGGCCACCACGTGCACGTCGTGACGCTCACCGGCGAGACCCTGTACGTCGAGGCCGACCGGCTGCTCGCCTTCGACGGGACGCTCCGCCAGGGCACCATGTTCATGGGCTCGCAGGGCGGCGTGATGGGCATGGTCCGCGGCCAGGTCACCGGGCAGGGCCTGTTCACCACCACCCTCCAGGGCCACGGCTCGGTCGCCGTGATGGCCCACGGCGGCGTCTTCGAGCTCCAGGTGACTCCGCAGCGCCCGGTCCACGTCGACCCGCAGGCCTACGTCGCCCACCGCGGCGACCTGCGCAACAAGCTGTCCACGGCACTCGGCTGGCGCGACATGGTCGGCCGCGGCTCCGGCGAGGCCTTCCAGCTGGAGCTCAGCGGCAGCGGCACGGTGTACGTCCAGGCCTCGGAGGAGAAGCTGTGACCGTCCCGGTCTTCGACCCCGCCACGCTCCCGGCGGACGACAACGTCAACCCGTACACCTTCTGCGTGGAGCTCAAGGGCTCCCAGTGGTTCCTGCAGAAGGGCAAGATGATCGCCTACTACGGGCAGATCGAGTTCAACGGCATCGGCCACGGGGCGCTGGAGCGCCTGGTGCGCACCAGCTTCCACTCCCCGCTGCACGCGGGCGACTGGGTGGTGGCGCAGGGCTCCGGCAAGATGCTGCTGGCCGACCGGGCCTTCGACGTGAACTCCTTCGACCTCGACGAGGGCAACCTCACCATCCGGGCCGGCAACCTGCTCGCCTACCAGCCCAGCCTGGCGCTCAAGCAGTCCATCGTGCCCGGCTTCCTCACGCTGATCGGCACCGGGAAGTTCGTCGCCGCGTCCAACGGGCCGGTGGTCTTCATGGAGCCGCCGATGCGGGTGGATCCGCAGGCCCTGGTCGGCTGGGCCGACTGCCCGTCGCCGTGCCACCACTACGACCACGGGTACGTGCGGGGCGTGATGGGCGGCCTGCGCGCGATGACCGGGCTCGGCGGGGCCAGCGGCGAGGAGCACCAGTTCGAGTTCGTCGGGGCCGGGACGGTGCTGCTCCAGTCCAGCGAGACGCTGATGCCGGAGCAGGCGACCGGGGCGGTTCCGCACGAACCGGGTGTACCGGGCGGCGGTGCGGGGCACGGGGGTACCGGGGGGCAGGGTCCGCTCGGGACGGGCATGCCGCGGATGCCCGGACAGCTGGGCGATCTGCAGCGGCGGTTCGGTCTCTGAGTCCGACGGTGTGATCCGCCTCGCGTTCGCCTCCGGTGGACGTCCCCCAGTAGTCCAGATTTCAACATCTTAGGTAGACTGGGGTCCATGGAGAGCGAGACGGACACGAGGTGGCTGACGGCCGAGGAGCAGTGCGCCTGGCGCACCCATCTGGAGGTCAACCGGCTGCTCACGCACCAGCTGGAGCGTGACCTTCAGCCGTTCGGCCTGACGATGAACGACTACGAGATCCTGGTCAACCTCTCCGAGGCGGAGGGGCGGCGGCTGCGCATGAGCGACCTGGCCGCGGGCACGCTGCAGTCCAAGAGCCGCCTGTCGCACCAGATCACGCGGATGGAGAACGCGGGGCTGGTGCGGCGGGAGAACTGCGAGTCGGACCGGCGTGGGCTGTTCGCCGTGCTGACCGAGCAGGGCCTGGAGACGATGCGGAAGGTCGCCCCGCACCACGTCGCCTCGGTGCGCCGCCACTTCCTCGACCTGCTCCCCGCCGAGGCCCTCGGTTCCCTCTCCGCCGCCCTCACCCCCATCGCCGGCCACCTCCGCTCCCAGCGCTCGCGGCCGTAGTCCCGGGCGGGCGGGGGTCGCTCCGGGCGGGGGCGCTCAGCGGGATGCGGCGCCCTGGGACAGGTCGTCGTGCACCGCGCGCAGCGCGTCGACGGCCGCCGTCAGCACCGACGGGTCGGTGGACAGTCCGCCGAGCGCCGCCTCGATGCGCTCGCGGTACCTCTCCGGCCGGACGGGAAGGGCGTCGGCCTCCGCCGTCGCACCCTTCTCGTTGACGACGAAGCGGCCGTTGCGGGCGAACACCACCTGGTTCATGCAGGCCACCGCCTGGTACAGCAGTCCGGTGACCTGGGTGATGTCACCGCGGCGGGCCGGGGACCCGGCGTTGGCGAGGGAGAACCCCGCCTCCCAGCCGAACCGGCCCTCCACCGCCTCCCGCAGCGCCGCCGGATACGGGTCGACCAGCGCCCTCGACGCGGCGAGCCGGCCCCGCGGGTCGTGCAGCGGAACGTTGTGGCGTACCTCGCCGGCGTAGATGGTCGAGACGAAACCGTGCGGATGCCCGGGCTGGTGGTCGACGGTGATCGTGCCCTCGGCCGCCTGGCGCAGGACCGTGTCGACGCGGTCGTGGTCACGGAGCAGGATGTCGGTCTTCGTGCCGTCGACGATCAGCCACACCCCGCCGTTGATCCACGGCCCCCACTCGCCGTACGCGCCGTGGCCGAGCGGAGCGCCGTGGTCGTCCAGCTCCGCGGCGGCGGCGAGGACGAGGTCGAAGCCGGGCCGCGCGGCCGGGTCGTAGTACAGGCCGATGTCCAGGTCGGAGTCGGGGCGGGCGGCGCCCCGGGCGTGGGAGCCGCCGAGCACGACGCCTGTGACCCCGGGCAACCGGGCCAGCCGGTCACGGATCCGTGCGACGGCAGCGGGCGCGGACGTCGGTTCGTTCTCTCTGCTCGACACCCGGCGGAGGCTACCCGGCCGCCCACGGGAGCGGGGACGACACCGAGGAAACCGCCGTCGCCCCGAGCGGGAGGGGCCCCGCGGCCGAGGCCGAGGCCCGGGGTCAGGACGCGGTGAGGCCCGCCACCAGTTCGTCGGCGGCGCGGTACGGGTCGAGGTCGCCGGCGACGATCCGCTCGGCGAGCGCGCCGAGGCGGCGGTCGCCGTGCAGGTCCCCGATCCGCTCCCGGAGCGCGGTGACCGCGATGGTCTCCACCTCGCGCTCCGCCCGCGCGAGCCGCCGCTGCTGGAGCACCCCGCGCTCCTCCATCCACGCCCGGTGCTTCTCCAGCGCCTCGACGACCTCGTCGACGCCCTCGCCGCGCGCGGCGACGGTCTTGACGATCGGCGGCCGCCAGTCCCCCGACTCCCGCGCCTCGCCGAGGCCCAGCATGTGGTTGAGCTCCCGGGCCGTGGCGTCCGCCCCGTCCCGGTCCGCCTTGTTGACGACGTAGACGTCGCCGATCTCCAGGATTCCGGCCTTGGCCGCCTGGATGCCGTCGCCCATGCCCGGCGCGAGCAGCACCATCGAGGTGTCGGCCTGCGAGGCGATCTCCACCTCGGACTGCCCCACGCCCACCGTCTCGACGAGGACCACGTCGCACCCGGCGGCGTCGAGCACCCGGATCGCCTGCGGCGCCGCCCAGGCGAGGCCGCCCAGGTGCCCCCGGGTGGCCATGGACCGGATGTACACGCCGGGGTCGGAGGCGTGCTCCGACATCCGCACCCGGTCGCCGAGCAGCGCGCCGCCGGAGAAGGGGGAGGACGGGTCGACCGCGAGCACGCCGACCCGCTTGCCCTGCTTGCGGTACGCCGTCACCAGCGCCGAGGTGGACGTCGACTTGCCCACGCCCGGCGATCCCGTCAGCCCGACCACGTACGCGCCGCCGGTCAGCGGCGCGAGCGCGGCCATCACCTCCCGCAGCTGCGGGGACGCCCCCTCCACCAGGGAGATCAGCCGGGCCACGGCCCGCGGCCGGCCCTCCCGCGCCTGGGCGACCAGCGAGGCGACGTCCTGCATCCAACAGCTCCGTTCAGGTGAGGGACCAACGGGATCGTAGACGGGCGGAACCTGACCGGCCCCCGAAGGGCCGGGTCAGGCGCCCGAAAGGAGGGTCAGGCCTTCGGCACGCGCAGGATGAGCGCGTCGCCCTGACCGCCGCCGCCGCACAGCGCGGCCGCGCCGACACCGCCGCCGCGCCGCTTGAGCTCCAGCGCCAGGTGCAGCACCAACCGCGCGCCGGACATGCCGATCGGGTGACCGAGGGCGATCGCGCCGCCGTTGACGTTCACCTTTTCCGAGGAAACGCCGAGGTCCTTCATTGACTGCACGGCGACCGCGGCGAAGGCCTCGTTGATCTCGATCAGGTCGAGGTCGGCGACCTCCAGGCCGTCCTTCCCCAGCGCGTGCGCGATGGCGTTGGAGGGCTGCGACTGCAGCGAGTTGTCCGGGCCGGCCACGTTGCCGTGGGCGCCGATCTCGGCGATCCACTCCAGGCCCAGCTCCTCGGCCTTGGCCTTGCTCATCACCACGACGGCGGCGGCGCCGTCGGAGATCTGCGAGGAGGAGCCGGCCGTGATGGTGCCCTCCTTGGAGAACGCGGGGCGCAGCTTGCCGAGGGACTCGGCGGTGGTCTCCGGGCGGATGCCCTCGTCCTTGCTGAAGACGACCGGCTCGCCCTTGCGCTGCGGGATCTCGACCGGGGTGATCTCGGCGTCGAAGACGCCGTTCTTCTGCGCGGCGGCGGCCCGCTGGTGCGAGAGGGCGGCGATCTCGTCCTGCTCGGCGCGGCCGATGCCCAGGCGGGTGTTGTGCTTCTCGGTCGACTCGCCCATCGCGATGTTCTCGAAGGCGTCGGTGAGGCCGTCGTAGGCCATCGCGTCGAGCATCTGGACCGCGCCGTACTTGAAGCCCTCGCGGGACTTCGGCAGCAGGTGCGGGGCGTTGGTCATCGACTCCTGGCCGCCGGCCACGACGATGTCGAACTCGCCGGCCCGGATGAGCTGGTCGGCCAGCGCGATCGCGTCGAGGCCGGAGAGGCAGACCTTGTTGATGGTGAGCGCGGGCACGTTCATCGGGATGCCCGCCTTGACGGCGGCCTGGCGCGCCGGGATCTGGCCGGCGCCGGCCTGCAGCACCTGGCCCATGATCACGTACTGGACCTGGTCGCCCCCGATCCCCGCACGGTCGAGGGCGGCCTTGATGGCGAAGCCGCCGAGGTCGGCACCGGAGAAGTTCTTCAGCGAGCCCAGCAGTCGCCCCATGGGCGTGCGCGCACCCGCGACGATCACCGAGCTGTTCGTTCCGGACATGAAAGCGTCCCTTCCGGCCTGCCGGCCGTGGAATTGACGTGAGGGTTTCCTCGAATGTACTGAGCGGTAGTCGGGGCGTCACCGTGCCGCGGGTGTGATCGCGCGCACGTTGCGTAACCGCTCCGTGCACGCTGCACTGGACCGCATGCTGACGCGAATCGACCACATCGGAATCGCCTGCTTCGACCTGGATCGGACCGTGGAGTTCTACCGGGCCACGTACGGCTTCGAGGTCTTCCATTCCGAGATCAACGAGGAACAGGGGGTCCGCGAGGCCATGCTCAAGATCAACGATACGTCGGACGGCGGCGCCTCCTACCTCCAGCTCCTCGAACCCACCCGCGAGGACTCCACCGTCGCGAAGTGGCTGGCCAAGAACGGCGAGGGCGTGCACCACATCGCCTTCGGCACCGCCGACGTCGACGCGGACGCGGCGGACATCAAGGACAAGGGCGTCCGGGTCCTCTACGAGGAGCCGCGGACGGGTTCGATGGGCTCCCGGATCACCTTCCTGCACCCCAAGGACTGCCACGGAGTCCTGACAGAACTGGTCACTTCGGCCCCTTCCGAGTCCGCGGACCACTGACCTCCCCCGAAAGGGGCCGGTAGGGTGGGGGCGGTCGTCTCTTCCCGGGTCTCCGGCGGAGTGACGACCGCGGGCCGGGGTCCGGGTATCGGGGGGCGCGCGGGCAGGCAGCAGCCCTTGCCCAGCGAGTCCGACACCACTCCCCGGGGGCCCCGTCCGACCGACTGGACGGAGCTCGTTGACACGCTTGCGACCAGGGGACGGATGGGACCGCGCTGTGCGGGGCTACGAAAGCCAGGAGCGGGAACCGGCGGATGACGTCGACCACCTGACTCGGTTCGAGGCCGAGATGAAGCGGCTGAAGACCGAGCGGGAGAAGGCGATCCAGCACGCCGAGGATCTCGGCTACCAGGTCGAGGTGCTGCGCGCCAAGCTCCACGAGGCGCGCCGCACCCTCATGTTCCGGCCCCCCTTCGAGGGCGGCGACATCGGCTACCACGCCGAACAGCTGCTGCGGAACGCCCAGATGCAGGCCGACCAGCTGCGGCAGGACGCCGAGCGCGAGCTGAGCCAGGTCCGCGCGCAGACCCAGCGGATCCTCCAGGAGCACGCCGAGCAGGCGGCCCGTCTGCAGAGCGAGCTGCACACCGAGGCGGTCACCCGCCGTCAGCAGCTCGACCAGGAACTCGCCGAGCGCCGCGCGACCGTCGAGTCGCACGTCAACGAGAACGTCGCCTGGGCCGAGCAGCTGCGCTCGCGCACCGAGCAGCAGGCCCGCCGGCTCCTCGAGGAGTCCCGCGCGGAGGCCGAGCAGGCCATGGCCGCCGCCCGTGCCGAGGCCGAGCGGCTGGTCACCGAGGCCCGCCAGCGGCTGTCCGGCGAGGCGGAGGCCGCCCGCTCGGAGGCCGACCAGATCCTGCGCCGCGCCCGCACCGACGCCGAACGCCTGCTGAACGCCGCCTCCGCGCAGGCCCAGGAGGCCACCGAGCACGCGGAGCGGCTGCGCACCACCACGGTCGCCGAGTCCGACACGGCCCGCCGTCAGGCCACCGAGCTCAGCCGCGCCGCCGAGCAGCGGATGGCCGAGGCCGAGGAGGCCCTGCGCACCGCCCGCACCGAGGCCGACAAGGTCGTCACGGAGGCCAAGGAGGCCGCCACCAAGGCGCTCGCCGGCGCCGAGGCCGCGCAGGAGCAGCGCATCCGCACGGCCAAGGAGCAGGTCGCCCGGCTGGTCGGCGAGGCCAACGAGGAGGCCGAGACCACCAAGGCCGAGGCCGAGCAGATCGTCGCCGCCGCCCGTGCCGAGGCGGAGAAGATCGTCGCCGAGGCCTCCGAGAGGGCCCGCGCGGCCACCGCCGAGGAGAGCGCCACCCAGCTCGCCCAGGCCGCCCGCACCGCCGAGGAGGTCCTCACCAAGGCCTCCGAGGACGCGAAGAAGACGACCAAGGCCGCCGCCGACGAGGCCGAGCGGATCCGCACCGAGGCGGAGTCCGAGGCCGACCGGCTGCGCGCCGAGGCCCACGAGATCGCCGAGCAGCTCAAGGGCAGCGCCAAGGACGACACCGAGGAGTACCGGGCCCGCACGGTCGAGCTGCAGGAGGAGGCGCGCCGCCTGCGCGGCGAGGCCGAGCAGCTGCGCTCCGACGCGGTCGCCGAGGGCGAGCGGATCCGCCAGGAGGCCCGCAAGGAGGCCGTCCAACAGATCGAGGAGGCCGCCAAATCGGCCGAGGAGCTGCTCGCCAAGGCCAAGGCCGACGCCGACGACATGCGGCAGACCGCCACCGCCGACAGCGAGAAGACCCGCACCGAGGCCCTCACCCGCGCCACCGCGCTGCGCCGCCAGGCCGACGAGGCGCTGGAGCGCGCCCGCGCCGAGGCGGACCGGCTCAAGGCGGAGGCCGCCGAGCGCGCCGAGGAGGTGCGCACCGAGGCCGAGGAGGCCGCCCGCGCGCTGCGCGAGGAGGCCGAGGCCGCGGCCGAGGCCCGCAAGGCGGAGGCGGCCGAGGAGCTCAACCGGCTGCGCACCGAGACCGAGGAGCGGCACACGGCCGCCGAGGAGGCGCTGACCGAGGCCCGTGCCGAGGCCGAGCGCCTGCGCCGGGAGACCGCCGAGGAGACCGAGCGGCTGCGCACCGAGGCCGCCGAGCGGATCGCCTCGCTGCGCGCCCAGGCCGAGGAGGAGGCCGAGCGGCTGCGCACCGAGGCCGCCGGTGACGCGGCCGCGTCGCGCGCCGAGGGCGAGTCGGTCGCCGTCCGGCTGCGCACCGAGGCCGCCACCGAGGCCGAGCGGCTGAAGACGGACGCCCAGGAGACCGCCGACCGGCTGCGCGCCGAGGCCAGGACGGCCGCCGAGCGCATCGAGACCGAGGCCGCCGAGACCCTGGCCGCCGCGCAGGAGGAGGCCGCCCGCCGTCGCCGCGAGGCCGAGGAACTCCTGGGCGCCGCCCGCGAGGAGGCCGGCCAGGAGCGCGAGCGGGCCCGCGAGCAGAGCGAGGAACTGCTCGCCTCCGCCCGCAAGCGGGTGGAGGAGGCGCAGGCCGAGGCGCTGCGTCTGGTCGAGGAGGCCGAGCGCCGCTCCGGCGAGATGGTGTCGGCGGCCGAGCAGCACGCCCAGCAGGTGCGCGAGTCGGTGGCCGGACTGCACGAGCAGGCCCAGGAGGAGATCCAGGGCCTGCGCACCGCCGCCGAGGTGGCGGCCGACCGTGCCCGCAAGGAGGCCGAGGAGGAGGCGGACCGGGTCCGTTCCGACGCCTACGCCGAGCGCGAGCGGGCCGCGGCGGACGCGAGCCGCATCCTGGGCACCGCCCGTGAGGAGTCGGACGCCGCGAAGGCGCTCGCCGAGCGCACCGTCACGGAGGCGGCTGCCGAGGCGGAGCGGCTGCGCACCGAGGCCGAGGAGAAGGCCCGCCGGGCCCGCGAGGAGGCCGCCGAGACGACGGCCGAGGCGGAGCGGACGGCGTCCCGGACGCGCGCCGAGGCACGTGACGACGCCAACCGGATCCGCAGCGAGGCCGCGACCCAGGCGGACACCCTCATCGGTGAGGCCCGCAGCGAGGCCGAACGGCTCACGTCCGAGACCGCCGCCGAGAGCGAGCGGCTGATCGGCGAGGCCCGCGGCGAGGCGGAGCGGCTCGCCTCCGAGACGGCCGCCGAGAGCGAGCGGCTGCGCGCCGAGGCGGCGCAGACGGTGGCCACCGCGCAGGAGCGCGCCGAGCGCACCCGCGAGGAGTCCCGCCGGCTGCGCGAGAAGGCGGAGGCCGAGGCCGACCGGCTCACCGCGGCGGCCCGCGAGGAGGCCGAACGCACCCTGGACGAGGCCCGTCAGGACGCCAACAAGCGGCGCTCCGAGGCGGCCGAGCAGGTCGACGTGCTCATCTCCGAGACGGCCGCCGAGGCCGACAAGCTGCTCGCCGACGCGCAGCAGCAGGCCCTGCGGACCACCGCGGACGCGGAGGCGCAGGCCGACACCATGGTCGGCGCGGCCCGCCAGGAGGCGGACCGACTGGTCTCCGAGGCGACGGTCGAGGGCAACTCCCTGGTGGAGAAGGCCCGCAAGGACGCCGACGAGCTGCTGGTCGGCACCCGCCGGGACGCCACGGCGATCCGCGAGCGCGCCGAGGAGCTGCGCGACCGGATCACGGCCGAGGTGGAGGAGCTGCACGAGCGGGCCCGCCGCGAGACGGCCGAGACGATGAAGTCCGCCGGCGAGCGCTGCGACGCGCTGATCAAGGCGGCCGAGGAGCAGCTGGCCACGGCGGAGGCCAAGGCCAAGGACCTGATGGCGGAGGCCAACTCCGAGGCCGGCAAGGTCCGGATCGCCGCCGTGCGGAAGGCGGAGGAGCTGCTCAAGGGCGCCGAGCAGAAGAAGGCGTCGCTGGTCGCCGAGGCGGAGAAGATCAAGGCGGACGCCGTCGCCGAGGCCGAGCGGACGGTCGAGGAGGGCAAGCGCGAGCTCGAGGTGCTGGTGCGCCGCCGCGAGGACATCAACGCCGAGATCTCCCGTGTCCAGGACGTGCTGGAGGCGTTGGAATCCTTCGAGGTGCCCGGCGCCGGCAAGGACACCGGCGTCAAGGCGGGGGCCTCGGCGGGGAACACCCGATCGGGTGGCAAGTCGTCCGACAACTGAGCGGTGGGTGAATTTCGGTGTCCTTGGGACGGTCCGACCGTTGTAACCCAGGTCAAGACCGGCGATTTCCACCCGAACAGGGCGGCATTCTCCCGATGAATCGGGCTTTCCGCTCGATGACACGCCGCCCGGCAGCCTAGGATTCCCTCTATCACCTCACCGGTCTCTTTCGACAGGAACCCCATGAGCGACACTTCCCCCTACGGCTTCGAGCTGGTCCGGCGTGGGTACGACCGCGCTCAGGTGGACGAACGTATCTCGAAGCTCGTCTCCGACCGCGACAGCGCGCTCGCCCGCATCACCGCGCTGGAGAAGCGCATCGAGGAGCTCCACCTCGAGACGCAGAACGTCCAGGCGCAGCCCGACGAGTCGGAGCCGTCCTACGCCGGCCTCGGTGCCCGCGTCGAGAAGATCCTCCGTCTCGCCGAGGAGGAGGCGAAGGACCTGCGCGAGGAGGCCCGCCGCGCCGCCGAGCAGCACCGGGAGCTCGCCGAGGCCGCCGCCCAGCAGGTCCGCAACGACGCCGAGTCGTACGCGGTGGACCGCAGGGCGAAGGCGGACGACGAGGGTCTGCGGATCGTCGAGAAGGCCAAGTCGGACGCGTCCCAGCTGCGCTCCGACGCGCAGAAGGACGCCCAGGCCAAGCGTGAGGAGGCGGACGCCCTCTTCGAGGACACCCGTGCCAAGGCCGCGCAGGCCGCCGCCGACTTCGAGACCAACCTGGCCAAGCGCCGGGAGCAGTCGGAGCGGGACCTGGCCTCGCGTCAGGCCAAGGCGGAGAAGCGCCTCGCCGAGATCGAGCACCGCGCCGAGCAGCTGCGCCTTGAGGCCGAGAAGCTGCGCACCGACGCCGAGCGCCGCGCCCGCCAGACGGTGGAGACCGCGCAGCGCCAGGCCGAGGACATCGTCGCGGACGCGAACGCCAAGGCCGACCGGATCCGTTCGGAATCCGAGCGCGAGCTGGCGGCGCTGACCAACCGTCGCGACTCGATCAACGCGCAGCTGACCAACGTGCGCGAGATGCTGGCGACCCTCACGGGCGCGGCGGTCGCGGCGGCGAGCTCCCCCGCCGACGAGGAGCCGGTCCGCACGGTCCCGGCCCAGCAGACCCGCTGACCCTCGGCCCGCACCCGCGGACCGCGTCTGCGGTCCGCATCCCACGGCCCTGTCCGGAAGGCCCGTACCGTCCCCCGCGGTGCGGGCCTTCCGTGTGCCCGGCACGCGGCCGCGCGTCCGCTGGCACCGCATCCCGCGCCCCCCTACGGTGGTGGCCATGATTGCGCTGGAGGGGCTCACCAAGCGGTACGGCGAGAAGGTCGCGGTGAACAACCTGACCTTCGAGGTGCGGCCGGGCATCGTCACCGGCTTCCTCGGACCCAACGGCGCCGGCAAGTCCACCACCATGCGGATGATCCTCGGCCTGGACCACCCCACCTCCGGCGCGGTCCGCATCGAGGGGCGCCGCTACGCCGAGCTGCACGACCCGCTGAGGACGATAGGGGCCCTGCTCGACGCGAACGCCAACCACGGCGGCCGCAGTGCCTACCACCACCTCCTGTGCCTCGCCCAGAGCAACGGCCTGCCCGAGCGGCGGGTGCACGAGGTGCTGGACGTGGTCGGGCTGACCGCCGTGGCGAGGAAGAAGTCCAAGGGGTTCTCCATGGGAATGGGGCAGCGCCTGGGCATCGCCGCCGCGCTGCTGGGCGACCCGCGGATCCTGATGTTCGACGAGCCGGTCAACGGGCTGGACCCCGAGGGCATCCACTGGATCCGCACCCTGATGCAGCGCCTGGCGTCCGAGGGCCGTACCGTCTTCGTCTCCTCGCACCTGATGAGCGAGATGGCGCTGACCGCCGAGCACCTGGTGGTGATCGGCCAGGGCAGGCTGCTGGCCGACCTGTCGATGGCGGACTTCATCGAGCGCAACTCCCGTTCCTACGTCCGTGTGCGCACCCCCGAGCGGGAGCGGTTCCTGGACGTGCTGCGCTCGGCCGGTCTGACCGCGATGGAGACCGGCGGCACGCTGGAGCTCGACGGGGTGGCCTCCGAGCAGGTCGGCGAACTGGCCGCCCGGCACAACCTGGTGCTGCACGAGCTGAGTCCGCAGCAGGCCTCGCTGGAGGAGGCGTTCATGCGGCTGACCGCGGAGTCGGTCGAGTACCACGCGCACAGCGACACTCCCGCGGCCGGCGAACGGGCGCCGTGGGGCGCCGACTGGAAGAAGGGTTGAGCATGGCCGTCGCGCAGGTCCTCCGCTCCGAGTGGACCAAGATCCGGTCGGTGTCCTCCACCGTCTGGACGCTCTCCGTCGCCCTGGTGGTGACGGTCGTCCTCGGGGTGCTCATCTCCTGGCTGACCCGCCGGGAGTACGGGACGATGCCGGCCCGGGACCGCGCCACCTTCGACGCGACCTTCATCAGTTTCGCGGGCATGAGCCTCGGCCAGCTGGCGATGATCGTCTTCGGTGTCCTGGTGGTGTCCACCGAGTACAGCACCGGCATGATCCGCACCTCGCTGGCCGCGGTGCCGCAGCGCGGCACGTTCTACGCATCCAAGCTGGCCGTGGCGACCGTGCCGGCGTTCGTGGTGTCGCTGGTCACCGCCTTCGCCTCGTTCCTCCTCGGCCAGGCGGTGCTGGGCCCGTACCGGGCGGCGCTCGGCGACGAGGGTGTGCTGCGGGCGGTGGTGGGCGGCGCGCTGTACATGACGCTGATCGCCGTCTTCTCGATGGGCATGGCCGCGATGCTGCGCTCGCCGATGCTCGCGCTCGGCGTGCTGATGCCCTTCTTCTTCCTGCTCTCCCCGATCCTCGGCGCGGTCTCGGCGACCAAGAAGGTCGGCCAGTACCTCCCCGACCAGGCCGGTTCGCGGATCATGCAGGTGGTGACGCTCGGCGACGACAAACCGTACGGGCCCTGGGGAGGCCTGGGGATCATGGCGTTGTGGTGCGCGGCGGCCCTCGTCGGCGGCTACCTGCTGCTCAAGCGGCGCGACGCCTAGGATCTGTCCCCGGGCGCGGTCGCTGCGAACGCGCCGGAGAATTCCTGCCTTCACTCTGGAACCACAGGCCCCGCTGATGTTCTCCTAAACCGAATGGGGGGCACAGCGTCCCCGTCCGTTCCGACGCGGTGGCCGAACGATGGGTGAAGCATGATCGAGGCAGTTGGCCTGACCAAGCGCTACGGCGACAAGACAGCCGTGGACGACCTTTCCTTCCAGGTGCGGCCCGGCATGGTCACCGGCTTCCTCGGGCCCAACGGTTCCGGCAAGTCGACGACGATGCGGATGATCCTCGGCCTGGACACGCCCACCGCGGGCCATGTCACGGTCAACGGCTCGCCGTACCGCAGGCTGCCCAACGCCCCGCGCCACGTGGGCGCGTTGCTGGACGCCAAGGCCGTGCACGGCGGCCGGGACGCCTACCGGCACCTGCTGAGCATCGCGCAGCTCTCCGGCATCCCCGCCCACCGGGTGGACGACGTGCTGGAGCTGGTCGGCCTCTCGGAGGTGGCCGGGCGGCGCACCAAGGGCTTCTCGCTAGGCATGGGCCAGCGGCTGGGCATCGCCGCGGCGCTGCTCGGCGACCCGCAGGTGCTGCTCTTCGACGAGCCGGTCAACGGCCTCGACCCGGAGGGCATCCTCTGGGTGCGCAACCTGATGAAGTCGCTGGCCGCCGAGGGCCGTACCGTCTTCGTCTCCTCGCACCTGATGAGCGAGATGGCGCTGACCGCCGACCACCTGGTGGTGATCGCCCGGGGCCGGCTGCTCGCCGACATGAGCGTGCGCGAGTTCATCGCGGCCAACTCGGCCGGTTTCGCCCGCGTCCGGGTGCCGGACACCGGCCCGCAGCAGCGCGAGACGCTCACCGCGGCGCTGACGAAGGCGGGGGCGCAGGTGCTGCCCGAGCAGGACGGGGCACTGCGGGTGACCGGGTTGCCGCTGCCGCGGATCAGCGACGTCGCCCACGAGGCGGACGTCCGGCTGTGGGAGCTGTCCCCGCACCACGCCTCGCTGGAGGAGGCCTACATGCGGCTGACCCAGGGCATGGTCGACTACCGCTCCACCGCCGATCCGCAGGTCGGGATGCGGCCCGCGCCGATGCCAGGCCCGGCGGACGGCTGGGACCCCGATCCCGGCCCCGGCGACCCCCTCCAGCCCGTCCACGCCGCCGACGGCCCGACGTTCAGCAAGGACTCCCGATGAGCACCGAGCACGCAGAGCCCACCTGGCAGATCCCGGGCCAGGCGCCCCGTACCCCCGCGTACGTCTCCCCCATCCCGATCCGGCAGGCCCACCTGGGCCACGCGCTCGCCTCGGAATGGACCAAGATCCGCTCGGTGCGCTCCACGATGTGGACGCTGGGGGTCTTCCTGGCGCTGGTGATCGTGCTCGGCTGCCTGATGGCGGGGCTGGTCGACGGCGACACCTACCTCAACACCCCGTACACGATGCCCGCCTTCTTCGGCCTGCTGCTGGGCCAGATGTGCCTGGTCTCGCTGGGCGTGCTGGTGGTGTCCTCGGAGTACGGCACGGGCATGATCCGCACCACCTTCACCGCCTCCCCCCAGCGGCACCGGGTGCTGGCCGCGAAGATCATCGTGTTCTTCGTGGTGGCCTTCGTGACCGCGGCGGTGGCGATCACCGTGGTCGGCCTCTACACGCAGCTGACGGTGGACGCCCGGAGCAACCCGGCCTGGGTGCCGACGGTCTTCATGGGCGCGCTCTACGTGTCGCTGATGGGCGTGCTGGCGCTGGCGATGGGGTCGATGATGCGGCACTCGGCGGGCGCGATCACCACCATGCTGGGCGTGGTGCTGCTGCCGGCGATCATGCCGGCCTTCCTGCTCTTCAACGAGAGCCTGGCGGACGTCGCGCAGTTCATGAGCGACTACAACGCCATCAGCGCCCTGTCGCTGATCTTCGAGGGTGACGCGTCGACCGGCCACGGCGGCGCCCAGACGGCGCTGCTCGCCGGGCTGACGGCCGTCGCCTGCGTCGGCGCCTTCGCCGTCCAGACCAACCGGGACGTGTGAGCCCGCGGGACGCCCACGGGTGGTCACGCGGTCGTCCTCGCCGTTCGCATCGACGTCGTCAGGATCAGGACATGCACGCGGAACGATCTCGGCCGGCACGGACCCGCTTCCGTGTCCCGGTGGTACTGATGGCGGTCACCCTGTGCGCCGTCGGTGTCAGCTCCTGCGGCGACCGTGGCCGCGCGACCGCGTCGGCATCGGCATCGGCATCGGCATCGGCATCGGCATCGGCCGAGCGGCGTCCCTCGGCGTCACGGGCGCAGACCCCTTCGCCCGCCGGGACGCTTCCTCCGGTCGCCGCCGACCGGACACCCCGGATCGCACCAGGACGCACCATGGCCGACGGCTACTCCGGAAAGGATTTCCTCGCCGGTCTCGCGGAGGACTGGGACGTGGTCCTGAGGAAGCCGGTCAAGCAGGAGATGCCTGACGGCCGGATGCGCACCTACATCCATGGCAGCGGCCCGGACGGGATCTTCGTGTCGGCCGGGTACGCCGATCACAGGAACATCTCGTCCCTCATCTGCACCTCCGAGTCTTCCGGCGATGTCCGGTTCCTCGATGCCTGTACCGAGCTGGACGTCGCGGGACTGGACCACCGGAAGGCACACGCCTGGTTCGACAAGGTGAAGAAGCGGACCGACCGCCGGCACGAGAGGGAGGCGGCACAGTCGCCGGGCCCCGCGCCCTGGGTCGTCAGTGACGTCCTCACCTCGGGACCCGTGATCTTGGTGCTGGACCGGGCGAACCGGTCGTACAGGCTGAGGATTCTCGGACGGGCGGCGCGGTAAGGGGCCGACCCGCTCAGTACCGCGGCGCGTTACGGGACCGCCGGTTGCTCGTCGACCGGCGGTCCCGTGCGTTCCAGCAGGCCTTGTGCCAGTGGCGGCGGTCGTCGACGCCGGCGTGGGCGGGCCAGGCGACCACGTGCGGGACGCCGGAGGGGATCAACTGGTCGCAGCCCGGGCAGCGGTAGGTCTTGCCCGCCGCGCTCGCGCCGGCCACGTGCCGCACGCTCCAGTCCTCGCCCCGCCAGCTCTCGGAGGACTGCCAGCCGCCGTAGCGCCCCGAGCCCTCGTCGTCGTCGCCGGCGAAGGGGCCGCCGCGTCCGTTCCCTCCGGCGGGGCCCTTGGGTCGGTTGCGGCGCGGGGACACGGTTCACCTCACGTGGACGGGCGGGCGGGGATGGGCACCAGCGTACGCGGCCCGGCCGAGGGCTCCGGGCAGCCCACCGGAAGGCGTGCGGTCCGACCGGACACCGGCCTCTGCCGTCCACTCGGCGCCCACCGGCGACCCATTCTGCAGACAATCCGCAAATTCCTGGGCCCGGCCGTGACCTCGGCACGTGTCAGGCGGTTATGCCGCGTGGGGGAGCTCCGACTCGGGAGCCAGGAAAGCAGGAAGTGTCCATGCACGTCGGAAGTTTTGTCGTCGCCGCCCAGTTCCCGGGCCAGGGTCACGCCGAGGCGTTGCACCGCGCGGTCCGGTCCGCGGAGGTCGCCGAGGAGGCGGGGCTGGCCCAGGTGTGGCTGGCCGAGCACCATTTCGTGCCGTACGGAGTCTGCCCCTCGGCCGTGACGCTGGCCGCGGCCCTGCTCGGCCGCACCCGGCGACTGCGGGTCGGCACGGCGGTCAGCGTGCTGCCCACGGTGCACCCGGTCGCCCTCGCCGAGCAGGCCGCGATGCTGCACATCACCTCCGGCGGACGCTTCTCGCTGGGCGTGGGCCGGGGCGGTCCCTGGGTGGACCTGGAGGTCTTCGGCGCGGGCCTGGAGGCGTACGAGCAGGGGTTCCCCGACTCCCTGGACCTGCTGTTGCGTTCCCTGCGCGAGCCCACGGTCGCGGGGGACTCCGGTCGTTTCCGTTTCCGCGAGGTACCGGTGGTGCCCCGGGCGTCCGAGGCGCTGGAGGGCGGTGCCGCCCCCGAGGTGGTGGTGGCGTGCACCTCGCCGGCGACGGTGCGGATGGCCGGTGGGCGGGGCCTGCCGATGCTGCTGGGGATGCACGTCGGGGACGAGGAGAAGGCCGCGATGGTGCGCGCTTGGCAGGAGCACGCGCGGGCGGCGGGGCGGCCGGAGGAGGAGATCCGCTCCGCGGGCCACGTCTCGGCCGGCGTCTGCCAGATCGCCGACCGGCCGGAGGATGCCCGGGAGACGCTGCTCAAGGCCATGCCGGGTTGGCTGAAACAGGGCCTTGCCGCCCATGTGACGGTGGACGGCCGGGTGCGCGCGATGCGCGATCCGTACGCGTACACCGAGATGCTCTGCGGGCTGCACCCGGTGGGAACGCCCGGGTGGTGCGCCGACCGGCTCGCCGCCACCGCGGAGGTCACCGGGATCCGGCGCTTCGCGCTGCTGACCGAGGGGTCGGGGGATCTCGCGGCCACCGAGGAGAACCTGCGGCGGCTCGGCGGCGAGGTGCTGCCGCGGTTGGTGTGAGGGGCCGGCCGGGCGTCCCGGTCGGCGGGGCGGGAAGGGCCGGTCCGGAGCCCCGGCGAGAGTGTGTCCGTCCTCGCCGGGGCCCCGGTCCGTGCCGCGCGGAGTCAGCAGTCCCGCAGGTCGGGGGACTGGTTGAGCAGCTGGGCGCGCGTGGAGGTGAAGCGGGCCAGCCGCTCGTCGCTCCCGTCCAGCGGGAACACCGCGACGCGGTGGCAGTTCTGGAACGCGAGGCGCACACCGAAGTGGCGCTGCAGGGCCCCCCGGATCGCGTCGCTGGCGAGCGCGCGCAGGAGCTGGCCCCGTGCCTGCTCGTCCGGCGGCGGCGTCTGGTTGTCGGCGAACGGTCCGCCGTCCACCTTGAGCTGGGCCACCAGGGAGCTGACCATCTCCCACGCGTAGGGCAGGGAGGTCCGGACGCAGTCGACGAAAGCCGCTTCGTCGACCTCGCCTCGCTCGGCCTGTTCGAGCAGGGCCGGTGAGACGTCGAGCGACATGAGTACTCCTCTCGCACCCCCTCGGCGAAGGGGGTTGCCGGACGGGAAGGGACGTCGCGGACCGCGGACACGCTCTGTACCCGCGTCACGACCGCCCGTTCACTACGGTAGGCACGCGAACGCGCCGCGCACCAGGAGACGGCGTACTTGACCGGATATGAATCGTCGCGCTCCGCACACAATCAGCCAGAACCGAACATGGCCCTTCGAGGGCGAATCGCGTGGACCGCCGTGGGTCGAGTAGCGTTGCCGACCATGCGTCTTGTCATCGCCCGCTGCTCCGTCGACTACGCGGGGCGCCTCACCGCTCATCTGCCGTCCGCTCCCCGCCTGATCCTGGTCAAGGCGGACGGAAGCGTCTCGATCCACGCGGACGACCGCGCCTACAAGCCGCTGAACTGGATGTCGCCGCCGTGCACCCTCAAGGAGGGCACGGGCGACGAGGCCGGCGTCTGGACGGTGATCAACAAGGGCGGCGAGAAGCTGATCATCACGATGGAGGAGATCCTCCACGACTCCTCGCACGAACTGGGCGTGGACCCGGGCCTGATCAAGGACGGCGTGGAGGCGCACCTCCAGGAGCTGCTCGCCGACCGCATCGAGACCCTGGGCGAGGGCTACACGCTGATCCGCCGCGAGTACATGACGGCGATCGGCCCGGTCGACATCCTCTGCCGCGACGCCGAGGGGCGGACGGTGGCCGTGGAGATCAAGCGGCGTGGGGAGATCGACGGCGTCGAGCAGCTGACGCGCTATCTGGAGCTGCTGAACCGCGACCCGTTGCTCGCACCGGTGCGGGGCGTGTTCGCCGCGCAGGAGATCAAGCCGCAGGCCCGGGTGCTGGCGACGGACCGGGGCATCGCCTGCCAGGTCCTCGACTACGACGGTCTGCGCGGCATCGAGGACGACAAGCTCCGCCTGTTCTGAGCGGCGCGGGCACCCGCCGCCGCGGCCACACCCCGGCGCCGCGGCGCCGCGGGGCCACGCGCCCCGCGCACGGACCGCCGCCCCGGCCCGCGTACGCCACCGCCCCCACGGATCGTCTCCGTGGGGGCGGTTCGCGTCGTGGGGCGACGGTCAGGCGATCGGCGGCGCCTCCGACGCGTCGACCGCGGGGGCGCTCGTCAGGGACGGCGCGGACCCGCTGCCGGTGGTCTCGCTCCCGCCGTCGGCGCCGTCCGTGGTGCTGCCCTCGGTCGTGGCGCCGTCGGTGGTTCCCTCGGAGGCGCTGCCGTCGGTCGTGCCCTCGCTGGCCCCTTCGTCGGTGCCACCCGTCGGGCTGCCGGACGGGCTCCCCGAGGGGCTGCCCGAGGTCGTGCCCCCGCTCGAACCGCCGGTGGTGCCGGACGGCGGCTTGGTGGTGGGCTTCTTCGTCGGCTTGGAGCTGCTGCTGCTGCTCGGCTCCCCGTCCGGCTCCTTCTCGTCCTCGTCGGCCGTCGCGCCGGGGCCCGCGGTGGGGGTCGCCGGGTCGTCGGGGGTGCCGGGCACGCCGTCGGGGCCGGGGTCGGTGGGGCGGCTGGTGGCGTCGCCCGTGTCGCCGCTGTCGCTGGTGCCGGCGGCCTCGTCGGCGTCGAGTTCGTCGCCGTAGCCCTGGCTGGCGGACGGGTTGGGGCCGGTGCCCTCGGTCGGCGTGTCCTGGTCCCCGCCGGTGGCGCCCAGCGTCACCACGGTGCCCAGCACGGCGACCAGCAGCGCGCCGGCGCCGGCCGCGACGAGGTTCTTGCGCGCGCCGCCCACCAGGCCGCGTCCCCTGCCCGCGGGCTCGGGGCGGCGGATGACGGGGGCGTCGCCGACGAACACGGTCGACCCCTGGCGCGCGGCGTCGGCCTCGTCCTTGGGGGCCGCGTCCTGCGCGGTGTCCCCCGGGCCGGGGCCGAACGCCTCGAACGCCGCGAGGGCGGCCAGCGCGGCGCTGCTCTGCGCGGTGGCCGGGACCGGTGCGCCCGCGGGACCGCCGGCGGCCACCGGGTCCACGCCGGGCACGTCGCCGGTGCGGTCGGCGACCAGCGTCAGCGCGCGGCGCCCGGCGAGCAGCCCCCGCTTGTCGGAGGCGGTGGTCCGCAGCGCGACGGCCGCGTCCAGTGCGGTGCGCGCCCGGTCGTAGCGGCCCTGACAGAGCGCCAGCACGCCCAGTTCGTGGTGGAAGTAGCCCTGGTCGGCGGCCTCGCCGGCCAGACGGGCCGCTTCGGAGCCGGTGCGCAGGGTGTGCTCCCAGGCCGTCCAGGCGAGCCCGGCGGCGAAGGCGGGGGCGGCGTTGCGGGACAGCCGCAGCACCAGCTCGTCGGCGGAGGGCGGGAGCGCGGTCAGCGCCGCGAGCACCGCGTCGGCCTCGGCGCGGACCCGGTCCGCGGTGACCGACTGGTGTCCGGTCCACCAGGCGTAGTGCTCGGCGGCGGTACGGATCCGCTCCTCGGCGCCGTCCCGGTATCCGGCGGCCTCCAGCTGGGCCAGCACCCCGGCGGCGAGCCGGTGGCGGCCGCCCGCGGGTGAGACCAGGGCGCAGCCGAGGAGTTCACCGAGCGCGGCGTCGGCGTGGGTGTCGCCCACCAGGGCGGGCCAGTGGGCGGAGTGCGGGAGTTCGCCGCCGAGCGCCACCGCGAACCGCAGCGCGTCGCGCGCGGAGGGGGACAGGCGGGAGGCGAGCAGCGGGGCGGGCGCGGCGCCCTCGGCCAGCGAGGGCAGCGGGGCGGCCTCCTCGCGGGTGTCGAAGGGAAGCTCCGTGTCGGGGACGACCACGGCGTCCTCGAAGACGCCCACCTCGTCGACGGCGTCGGTGGCGGCGCGCAGCCGGTCCCGCTGCCGCAGCAGCGCGCCGGCCTGGACGAACCGCAGCGGCAGGCCCTCCGACTCGAACCAGAGGTCGCCCGCCCAGGTGGTCTCCTCGTCGGTGAGGGTGCGGCCGGCGGCGTGGCCGAGCAGCTGGAGTCCGGCGAAGCGGGTGAGGCCGGTCAGGGTGACCGTCTCCATCAGCGCCTCGGCGGGGGGTTCGGGGACCTCGGGGGTCGCCGATATCAGGAAGGCGCACTCGGGGGTGGCGTCCAGGAGCCGGGCGAGGTCGGCTCCGCCGAAGGCGATGTCGTCGACGACGACCACGGCGCCCACCTCGCCGAGCAGCTCCCGCAGTTCGTCCTCGGCGGGGCGGCGGCGCGCAGCGTCGTAGGCGGCGTGGAAGAGGTCGTCGAGAAGCTCGTCGGCGTCGCGGCCGAGTCCGCTGAGGCGGATCACGCCGTCGGGGGCGAGGTCGGCGCAGTCGTCGGCGACGACGTCGAGGAACCGGCTGCGGCCGGAGCCGGACGGGCCGACCAGGCGGGCGGAGCGGCCGCGGGCCAGCAGCCGCACGACCTCCTCGCGCTCCTCCTGCCGCTCGAGCAGCGGCAGCGCCGGCAGGCCGGAGGCCGCGGCGGCGCCCATGTCGGCGACGGCCGCGGCGGCGCGGGCCGCGGCCCGCTCGGCCTCGGCACGCTGCTCGGCGGTGATCCTGGGAGGGCGCCCCGGCGTCCGCTCGGGCGGGCAGAGTTCGATCTCGCTGCCGTCGACGGGGTTGACGGTCAGCAGCAGGTCGTCGACGAAGATCTCGGTGGTGCGGCGCACCGCGGGCGCGTGCTGGCCGAAGTCGGGTGTGAGAGCGTCGCGGGGCGGACGCGGGCGCGACGGACGGCCGCTCCCCCGGTGGCCGCGCTCCTCAGGCCGTCGGCTGTTCGGGTCCATGGTCCAAAGCCCCCAAAGCGTCGTGTGCCGAGCCCCTCCCGGCCGTGCCGCACACCGCGCGCTCGCTTCCGGTCCGGGCCGCCGTAGGGAAAGTCTGATGTCGGGTCGGCGGGCGACCGAACCTTAAACCTCGGCAAGTATCTCCGAACAGCCGGGGTGCGGCCCCGTCCGCGACGTCACAGTCTGATGTGGATTCGCGGCGGGGGACAGACCGCCGCGCCACGGATGGGGCCCGCGAGCGGTCCGGCGGTGCGAGGGGCTGCCGGGCCGTCAGACGCGCGGCAGACTGTCGGCGGCGAGGCCGCCCTCGATGGCGAGGATGCGGTGCAGCCGGGTGGCCACCAGCAGCCGCTGCATCTGCGGCGGCACGCCGCGCAGCACCAGACGGCGTCCGGCCCGGCCGGCCCGCCGGTGCACGCCCATGATCACGCCCAGTCCCGTGGCGTCCCAGGAGTGGAGCTCCGTGAGGTCCAGGACCAGGTCGCCGACGCCGTCGTCGACGGCGGAGTGCAGGACCGTACGGGCGTCCGCCGCGCTGCGGACGTCGAGGCGGCCCCCGACGACCAGCTCGGCGTGGTCGCCCCTGATGAACATAAGCGCTCCCCGGGAATGCGTCTTGTATCACCGTGTGCATACGGTGATGCCACTTCTGACGCCTTGTTGGGGACAGAAGTTGCCGTCTGTAAGCGAACCGATACCGAAATCACCCTCGCGAGTGAAGCTGAGGGTGATCTCGGTACCGGTGTACGGGCCGGGCCCGTGATCGTCACGCGATCAGTGCTTGTAGAAGCCCTGCCCGCTCTTGCGGCCGATGTCACCGGCGTCCACCATTCGGCGCATCAGCTCCGGCGGGGCGAACTTCTCGTCCTGCGACTCGGTGTAGATGTTGCTGGTGGCGTGCAGCAGGATGTCGACGCCGGTGAGGTCGGCGGTGGCCAGCGGGCCCATCGCGTGACCGAAGCCCAGCTTGCAGGCGATGTCGATGTCCTCGGCGCTGGCGACGCCCGACTCGTAGAGCTTGGCGGCCTCGACGACCAACGCCGAGATCAGCCGGGTGGTGACGAAGCCCGCCACGTCGCGGTTGACCACGATGCAGGTCTTGCCCACCGACTCGGCGAACTCCCGCGTGCGGGCGAGGGTCTCGTCGCTGGTCTTGTAGCCGCGGACCAGCTCGCACAGCTGCATCATCGGCACCGGCGAGAAGAAGTGCGCGCCCACCACCCGCTCGGGGCGCTCCGTCACCGCGGCGATCTTGGTGATCGGGATGGCGGAGGTGTTGGAGGCGAGCACCGCGTCCTCGCGGACGATCTTGTCCAGCGCCCGGAAGATCTCGTGCTTGATCTCGATCTTCTCGAAGACCGCCTCGACCACGATGTCCGCGTCGGCGACGGCGTCCAGGTCGGTGGTGGGCGTGATCCGGGCCAGCGCGGCCTCGGCGTCGGCGGCGTCGAGCCTGCCCTTGCTCACGAACTTGTCGTACGAGGCCTTGATGCCCCCGAGACCCCGCTCCAGCGCCTGGTCGGTGACATCGCGCAGGACGACGTCCCAACCCGCCTGCGCGGAGACCTGGGCAATGCCGGAACCCATGAGGCCGGCCCCGATGACGGCGAGCTTTCCTGCCACTGCCACTCCCTGTTCTCGTGTCTTCGGGTCGGACATTAGCGCCCGGCGGGACACTCGTGACCGCTAAGTAACGCGCGTCACGTCTCATTTGACGGACGTCACACCCAAGGCCTCCCCGGGCCCGGCGTTGCCTAGGCTGTGCGCATGGTCAATCTGACGCGCATCTACACCCGTACCGGGGACAAGGGCACCACCAACCTCGGTGACATGAGCCGGGTCCCGAAGACGGACCTCCGCATCTCCGCCTACGCCGACGCCAACGAGGCCAACGCGGTCATCGGCACGGCCATCGCCCTGGGCGGCCTGGAGGAGGACGTCGTCGCGGTCCTCACCCGTGTCCAGAACGACCTGTTCGACGTGGGCGCCGACCTGTCGACGCCGGTCGTGGAGAACCCCGAGTACCCGCCGCTGCGGGTCGAGCAGTTCTACGTGGACCGGCTGGAGGAGGACTGCGACCGCTTCAACGACCGCCTGGAGAAGCTCCGTTCGTTCATCCTCCCGGGCGGGACCGCGGGGGCGGCGCTGCTCCACCAGGCGTGCACGGTGGTGCGCCGGGCCGAGCGGCAGACCTGGGCGGCGATGGAGGAGCACGGGGAGACGATGAACCCCCTGACCGCCACGTACCTCAACCGGCTGTCAGACCTGCTGTTCATCCTCGCGCGAGTGGCGAACCTCTCCACCGGCGACGTGCTGTGGGTCCCGGGCGGCGAGCGCTGAGGCCTCCCGGCCGGGGGTCCGGGGGTTGCCCCCGGAAGACACAGCATCCTCGCGCGGGTGGCGAACCTCTCCACCGGCGACGTGCTGTGGGTCCCGGGCGGCGAGCGCTGAGGCCCGCGGGGCGGCGTCCTCGCTCTGCCCGCCCTTGTCCCGCTTGGGGAAGAGCAGGTAGCTGAGGGCGATCACCCCGTGCACGAGCACGATCCTCAGCGCCGTGCCCTGGAAGGCCCGCAGGGAGGACGTGTCGCCGTCGTCGCCGAGGTGGAGGATGCCGCCCTGGAGCAGGGCGGCCGCCACGGCGGCGGCGAGCACCGTGCGCAGCCACAGGCGCCCCTCGTGGAGGGCGCGGGGCATGCCGTACCGCGGGGGCTTCGGCGGACGCGGGGCGCCGGCCAGGCGGTGCGCGGCGTGCCCGTCGAGCCAGGTGATGGTGTAGTGCCCGTAGGCGACGGTGAAGCCGATGTAGAGCGCCGCCAGTCCGTGCTCCCAGCTCGGTTCGGCGCCGCCCCGCAGGTCGATCACGGTCACCACGAACAGCACCACCTCCAGCACCGGTTCGCACAGCAGCAGGACGGTGCTCGCCCTCCGCCGGCGCAGCAGGTACCGCACGGCCAGCCCTGCGGCGAGCAGCACCCAGAAGCCGACCTCGCAGGCGATGATCAGGGCCAGGATCACGTCGGGTCCCTCCTCTTTTCTCCCCTCCACCCTCTCCCCCGCCCCGCGCGGGCGCATCGACCGCGGCGACGAGATCGCCCTGCATCCTTCGATGGAGGTCCGCCCCCGGGCGGTTGCGCGCCGGTCCGATGTGCCGGGCGGCCGGAGTGTGTTGGATGGGGTCATGACCCTCGACGGCTCCCCGCCGGGCCCGCGCCCCTTCGACGTGGCCACGGCCCTCGGCGGCCTGGCCCTGGGCCTGCTGCTGTGGGCGGTGGGCCTGGACATGTATCCGGCGCGGGACGTGCCCGGCTGGTGGGTGCTGGTCCCGCTGACGGTGATGTCGGCGCTGGAGGTGCTGCGCCGCGTGCACCCGTGGGCGGCCCTGGCCGACGGCACGGCGGCCCTGGTGGCCGACCAGTTCACCACCGGCAGTCTGGCGACCCTGCTCCTCTTCACCGACCTGATGTACGCGGCGGCCGTCTACGGCGGCGCCCGGCCGGCCCGCCGCCTGCCGCAGGTCACCGGGGGGCTCGCCCTGGCGGCGATCGCCTGGGGCGTGTTCACCTGGCAGGACGCCTACTCGCTGATGCTCGGCCTGGGGGTGGGCCTGGTGGCCTTCGGCCCGGCCGCCACCGGGGCGCTGGTGCGCCACCACCGGGACGCGGCGCGGGCCGCGCGGCGGGAGGCCGAGCAGACCGCGCGGCTGGCGGAGCTGGACCGCGCCCAGGCCGTGACCGCCGAACGCACGCGGATGGCACGGGAGTTGCACGACGTGATCGCCGGACACCTGTCGGCCGTGGCGGTGCACTCGACGGCGGCGCTGTCGCTGGACGACGCGGACACCTCCCGCGAGGCGCTGGGCGTGATCCGGGAGAACAGCGTCGCCGCGCTGACCGAGATGCGCCGCTTGATCGGCCTGCTGCGGGCCGGGGGCGAGGACCTGGAGCCGTCCGCCGTGCCCACCCTGGAGGGCGTCGGGCCGCTGGCCGAGGGGGTCCGTGCGGCGGGCTTCCCGGTGACGGTGACGCCCGCCCCCGAGGCGGGGTGGGACCTGCCGTCGCCGGTGGAACTGGCCGCCTACCGGATCGTGCAGGAGTCGCTGACCAACGTCCTCAAGCACGCCGCGCCCGGCCCGGTGACGGTCGCCGTGGAGCGGGCCGGCGGCGCCCTGCGGGTGGTGGTCACCAGCGCCCTCACGGCGCCGGGCGGGCAGCCGCCCAGGGCTCCGGGCGCGGGGGCCGGGCTGACCGGCATGCGGGAGCGGGCGCTGCTGGTGGACGGGACGTTCGAGGCGGGGCCCCAGGAGGGCGGATGGGTGGTGCGGGCGGTTCTGCCGGTGCCGGACGGGGAAGGGTGAGGTCGTGATCCGGGTGGTGGTCGCCGAGGACCAGTCGGCCGTGCGGGCCGGACTGGTGCTGATCCTGCGCAGCGCGCCGGACATCGAGGTGGTCGGCGAGGCGGCGGACGGGGAGCGGGCGGTGGAGCTGGCCCGCGAACTGCGGCCGGACGTGGTGCTGACCGACGTGCGGATGCCGCTGCTCGACGGCGTGGGCGTCACCCGGCGGATCACCGCGGAGCAGCTGGCCGACGTGCTGGTGCTGACCACCTTCGACCTCGACGAGTACGTCTTCGGCACCCTGCGCGCGGGCGCGGCCGGTTTCCTGCTGAAGAGCGCGGAGGCGGCCGAACTGCTGGAGGCGGTGCGGACGGTGGCGCGCGGCGAGGGACTGATCGCCCCGGCCGTCACCCGGCGGCTGATCGCGGCCTTCGCCGCCGGGACACAGGACCGCCCGCCGCGCGCGACGGGTCCCGGGGCGGAGGCTGTGAAGTCCCTGACACCCCGTGAGCGGGAGGTGCTCCGCTGCCTCGGCGAAGGGCTGTCCAATGCCGAGATCGCCACCCGTCTGGAGATGGCAGAGGCTACGGTGAAGTCGCACGTCAGCCGCCTTCTCGCCAAGCTCGAGCTGCGCAGTCGGCTCCAAGCGGCGGTGCTGGCGCAGGAGTTGGGACTGCGCTGAGGTCAGGAGCCCCAGGTCGGGGGCCTGGGTTTACTCAAGAAACCTGCATTGGTCCAGACCTATTGACCGGTGGTCCAGACCTTTCTACTCTGACCGCACCGCTCGGCGTCATGGCCTCGTCAAGTGGCTCGGAGCCGTAGCACCCCCCTCACCCTCACCCCGAGGAGGCGCAGATGCGCTTCAGACAGCGCGTGACGGCGGCAGTCGCCACGCTCGTCCTTCCCCTCGCCGGACTGGTCGGGCTGGCCACGCCGGCCCAGGCGGCCACCTCCGTCACCGCCACCTATGCCAAGACGCAGGACTGGGGCACCGGCTTCGAAGGCAAGTGGACGGTCAAGAACACCGGCACCACCGCTCTCTCCTCCTGGACCGTCGAGTGGGACTTCCCCACCGGCACCAAGGTGACCTCCGCCTGGGACGCCACCGTCACCAGCTCCGGCAACCACTGGACCGCCAAGAACCTGGGCTGGAACGGCTCCCTCGCCGCGGGCGCCTCCATCTCCTTCGGCTTCAACGGTTCCGGCACCGGCTCCCCGGCCTCCTGTACGGTCAACGGCGGTTCCTGTGACGGCGGGCCCTCCGTGCCCGGCGACAGCGCCCCGTCCGCCCCGGGCAAGCCGACCGCCTCGGACATCACCGACACCTCGGTCAAGCTGGCGTGGACCGCGGCCACCGACGACAAGGGCGTCAAGAACTACGACGTCCTGCGCGGCGGCGTGAAGGTGGCCACGGTCACCGGCACCTCGTACACCGACTCCGGTCTGACCGCCGGCACGGACTACTCCTACGCCGTCCTGGCCCGGGACACCGCCGACCAGACCGGTCCGCTCAGCGGCTCCGTCGCGGTCCGCACCACCGGCGGCTCCACCACGCCCACCGACCCGCCGCCCGGCGACAAGGTCAAGCTCGGCTACTTCACCGAGTGGGGCATCTACGGCCGCAACTACCACGTCAAGAACCTGGTGACCTCGGGCTCCGCCTCGAAGATCACGCACATCAACTACTCGTTCGGCAACGTGAAGAACGGGCAGTGCGTCCTTGACGACGCCTTCGCCGCCACCGACAAGGCGTACACCGCGGACCAGTCGGTCGACGGCGTCGCCGACACCTGGGACCAGCCGCTGCGCGGCAACTTCAACCAGCTGCGCAAGCTGAAGGCGAAGTACCCGCACATCAAGGTCCTGTACTCCTTCGGCGGCTGGACCTACTCCGGCGGCTTCGGCCAGGCCGCGCAGAACGCCGCGGCGTTCGCCAAGTCCTGCAAGGCCGTGGTGGAGGACCCGCGCTGGGCCGACGTCTTCGACGGCATCGACATCGACTGGGAGTACCCGAACGCCTGCGGCCTGACCTGCGACACCTCCGGTGCGGCCGCGTTCAAGAACCTGGTCTCCGCGCTGCGCACCGAGTTCGGCTCGGACTACCTGGTCACCGCGGCGATCACCGCCGACGGCTCCAGCGGCGGCAAGATCGACGCGGCCGACTACGGCGGCGCCGCGCAGTACCTCAACTGGTACAACGTGATGACGTACGACTACTTCGGCGCCTGGGCCAACACCGGTCCGACCGCCCCGCACTCGCCGCTCACCTCGTACTCCGGCATCCCGACCGCGGGCTTCAACTCCGCCGACGCGATCGCGAAGCTGAAGTCGAAGGGCGTTCCGTCCGCGAAGCTGCTGCTCGGCATCGGCTTCTACGGCCGCGGCTGGACCGGCGTCACCCAGTCCGCCCCCGGCGGCACGGCGACCGGTGCGGCGCCCGGCACGTACGAGGCGGGCATCGAGGACTACAAGGTCCTCAAGAACTCCTGCCCGGCCACCGGCACGATCGCCGGCACCGCCTACGCCCACTGCGGCACGCAGTGGTGGTCCTACGACACCCCGGCGACCATCGCGGGCAAGATGTCCTGGGCCAAGTCCCAGGGCCTGGGCGGCGCGTTCTTCTGGGAGTTCAGCGGTGACACCGCGAACGGCGAGCTGGTGAACGCCATCTCCAGCAACCTGTAGCACCGTCTGGCACCACACAGCACCACGAAGCGGGGGCGGCCCACCGGCCGCCCCCGCTTCCGCGTTCCCGCAGGCTGTCCCGTGAGAGGGCCTGGGTACCCGCCGTGCTGCGGGCGGCGGCCCTCGGTGTGCGGGTCGGGTGCACAGCACGGTCGGCTTGCGCGGGGTGGTGCGAACCGCTCGCCGCGGAGGCGCCGCCCTGCGCCCGCCCTCCCCCAAGATCTCGGCTTCGCTCGAGCAGGTGGGGGTACCCCCGGACGAAGTCTGGGGGAGGACCCCCATCGCCCCCTGGGCGGCCCAGCCGCCCGCAGGCTGCCCGCAGGGAGGTGCGGCCACGGCCGGAGGCCCGGAAAACGAAGCGGGGGCCGCCCCCAGGCAGCCCCCGCCAGATGCTCGCGTCGCGTCTACGCGACGTTGACCCGCTGTCCCGGCGGCGCCGCCTCCAGCCACGCCAGGAACCCCGTCAACGCGTCGTCCGTCATCGCCAGCTCGAGCCGCGTGCCCCGGTGGACGCACACCAGCACCACCGCGTTCAGCAGCAGCGCCAGCTCCTCCTCGCCCTCCGGCAGCCGCCGGCCGACCACCTCGATGGCGGACCGCTCCAGCATCCGGCGCGGCCGCGGCGAGTACGAGAAGACCCGGTACCAGGCGATGCTGTCGCCACTGTACCGGGCCACCCCGTACGCCCAGCCCTTGCCGTCGCCGTCACCGCCCTGGGCCGGCGCGGGCGCCTCCCAGCGCAGGCTGCAGTCGAAGGTGCCCCCCGACCGCTGGATCAGCCGGCGCCGCATCCCGAAGGCGAACAGACCCACCCCCGCGAGCACCACCAGCGTCCCGATCACAGTCAGAGCGAGGATCATCGGCACCGACCTCCTCGTCTCCTAGAACTGGGAACCTGTCAACTGGCAAAGATGAAAACCGGTAACGCGGGAACCGTCTCCGGATTCACCTCAGCCGCGGCCGGTTCCGGAGTGTTCCGGAACCGGCCGCGGCTGAGTCACGCGCGTGCGCAGCGCGCGCCGGGCGCGCCGGGGTCAGCGAGCCGACACCGCCCGCAGGCGGACGTCGGCGCGGCGCTCGGCGGAGGCGTCGGCGTCCGACTTCGCGCGCTCCAGCGCCCGCTCCGCGCGCTGGACGTCGATCTCGTCCGACAGCTCGGCGATCTCGGCCAGCAGCGACAGCTTGTTGTCCGCGAAGGAGATGAAACCGCCGTGGACCGCTGCCACGACCGTCTCACCGCCGACCGTACGGATGGTCACGGGGCCCGACTCCAGCACACCGAGCAGCGGCTGGTGACCGGGCATGACGCCGATGTCGCCGGAGGTGGTGCGCGCCACGACCAGGGTGGCCTCGCCGGACCAGACCTGGCGGTCGGCAGCGACCAGCTCGACGTGCAGCTCAGCAGCCAAGGGTGGCTCCTCGGGTCACCACCCGGCGGTATGCCGGGTGTTGGGTCAAAGTCTAGACCCGTCCGAAGACGGGGGTCCCGGGAACGTCGTCCCGGAGGGGAAGCGGGGAGGAGGCGGAGGGCCCGCCCGAAGACGGGCCCTCCTCACCTCAACCGGCTCTCAGAACCCGGGGGTTCAGGAGACGCCCAGCTCCTTGGCGTTGGCCTTGAGGTCCTCGAGGCCACCGCACATGAAGAACGCCTGCTCCGGGAAGTGGTCGAACTCACCGTCACAGATCGCGTTGAACGCCGTGATCGACTCGTCCAGCGGCACGTCCGAACCGTCCACGCCGGTGAACTGCTTGGCGACGTGGGTGTTCTGGGACAGGAAGCGCTCCACGCGACGGGCACGGTGGACGACGAGCTTGTCCTCCTCGCCGAGCTCGTCGATACCGAGGATCGCGATGATGTCCTGGAGGTCCTTGTACTTCTGGAGGATCCCCTTGACGCGCATGGCCGTGTTGTAGTGGTCCGCCGCGATGTAGCGGGGGTCCAGGATCCGGGACGTGGAGTCCAGCGGGTCCACGGCCGGGTAGATGCCCTTCTCGGAGATCGGACGGGAGAGAACCGTCGTCGCGTCGAGGTGGGCGAAGGTGGTGGCCGGGGCCGGGTCGGTCAGGTCGTCCGCGGGGACGTAGATCGCCTGCATCGAGGTGATCGAGTGACCACGGGTCGAGGTGATGCGCTCCTGGAGGAGACCCATCTCGTCGGCCAGGTTCGGCTGGTAGCCCACCGCGGAGGGCATACGGCCGAGCAGGGTCGACACCTCGGAACCGGCCTGGGTGAAGCGGAAGATGTTGTCGATGAAGAACAGCACGTCCTGCTTCTGCACATCGCGGAAGTACTCCGCCATGGTCAGACCGGCCAGGGCCACGCGCAGACGGGTGCCCGGCGGCTCGTCCATCTGACCGAAGACCAGCGCGGTCTTGTCGATGACGCCGGAGTCCGACATCTCCTCGATCAGGTCGTTGCCCTCACGGGTGCGCTCACCGACACCGGCGAACACGGAGACACCGTCGTGGTTGTTGGCGACGCGGTAGATCATCTCCTGGATGAGCACCGTCTTGCCGACGCCGGCACCGCCGAACAGGCCGATCTTGCCGCCCTTGACGTACGGGGTCAGCAGGTCGATGACCTTGACGCCGGTCTCGAACATCTCGGTCTTCGACTCGAGCTCGTCGAAGTTCGGCGCCTGGCGGTGGATGGTCCAGCGCTCACCGGTGTAGGACTCGTCGGAGTTCAGCACCTCGCCGAGGGTGTTGAACACCTTGCCCTTGGTGAAGTCGCCGACCGGGACGGTGATGCCCGTGCCCGTGTCGGTCACCGGGGCCTGGCGGACCAGACCGTCGGTGGGCTGCATGGAGATGGCGCGGACCAGGCCGTCGCCCAGGTGCTGGGCGACCTCGAGGGTCAGCGTCTTCTTCACGCCGGCGTTGGCCGGGTCGGCCACCTCGACGTGAAGGGCGTTGTAGATCTCCGGCATCGCGTCGACGGGGAACTCCACGTCGACGACCGGGCCGATGACCCGCGCGACGCGGCCGGAGGCCACGCCCGCGCCAGCGGTCGGCTCAACAGTGGTGGTCATTAGTTGTCACTCCCCGCGGTCGCGTCGGCCAGGGCGCCTGCGCCACCGACGATCTCGCTGATTTCCTGGGTGATTTCGGCCTGGCGGGCCGCGTTGGCAAGCCGGGAGAGCGTCTCGATGAGCTCTCCGGCGTTGTCGGTGGCCGACTTCATCGCACGCCGGGTGGCGGCGTGCTTCGAAGCGGCCGACTGCAGCAGCGCGTTGTAGATACGGCTCTCGACGTACCGCGGCAGCAGGGCGTCGAGGACGTCCTCCGCGGACGGCTCGAAGTCGTACAGCGGAAGGATCTCGCCCTTGGCGGGGAGCTCCTCCGCGACCTCTTCGAGCTTGAGCGGAAGCAGCTGAGCCTGGATGGCGGTCTGCGTCATCATCGACACGAACTCGGTGTAGACGATGTGGAGTTCATCCACACCACCCTCGGCCGTCTCCGTCTCGATCGCCTCGATCAGCGGCGCCGCGACCAGCTTGGCGTCCGCGTACGTCGGCTCGTCGGTGAAGCCCGTCCACTGTCCCGAGACCTTGCGCTCCCGGAAGTTGTAGTGGGCCAGACCACGCCGGCCGACGATGTACGTGTCGACCTGCTTGCCCGCGGCCTCGAGCTTCTCGGTGAGCTGCTCCGCCGCCTTGATGGCGTTGGAGTTGAACGCGCCGGCCAGGCCGCGGTCGCTCGAGAGGAGCAGGACCGCGGCACGGGTCGGGTTGTCCGCCTCCGTGGTCAGCGGGTGGCGCGTGTTCGAGCCGGTGCCCACCGCCGTGACCGCGCGGGTGAGCTCGGTCGCGTACGGCGTGGAGGCCGCCACCTTGCGCTGCGCCTTGACGACACGCGAGGCGGCGATCATCTCCATCGCCTTGGTGATCTTCTTGGTCGCGGTGACGGATCGGATGCGACGCTTGTAGACCCGGAGCTGAGCTCCCATGAGTCAGGTCCCTTCCTTACGTCACTTGGAGACGGAAACCGGAGCGTCCTCGCCGAGCAGCTTGCCGTCCGACGTCGTGAACGTCTTCTTGAACGCGGCGATGGCGTCGGCGACGGCCGTCAGGGTGTCGTCCGACATCTTGCCGCCCTCGCGGATCGACAGCAGCAGGCCCGACTCGTTCTGACGCAGGTACGCCAGCAGCTCCGACTCGAAGCGGCGGATGTCCACGACCGGGACCTCGTCCATCTTGCCGGTGGTGCCGGCCCAGACGGAGACGACCTGCTCCTCGGTGGCCATCGGCTGGTACTGAGCCTGCTTGAGCAGCTCGACCATGCGCTGACCGCGCTCCAGCTGCGCCTTCGACGCGGCGTCCAGGTCGGAACCGAAGGCGGCGAACGCCTCGAGCTCACGGAACTGGGCCAGGTCGACACGCAGACGGCCGGAGACCTGCTTCATCGCCTTGTGCTGCGCGGAACCACCGACTCGGGAGACGGAGATACCGACGTTCAGCGCGGGGCGCTGACCGGCGTTGAAGAGGTCCGACTCCAGGAAGCACTGGCCGTCGGTGATGGAGATGACGTTGGTCGGGATGAACGCCGAGACGTCGTTGGCCTTGGTCTCGACGATCGGCAGACCGGTCATCGAACCGGCGCCCATGTCGTCGGAGAGCTTGGCGCAGCGCTCCAGCAGACGCGAGTGCAGGTAGAAGACGTCACCCGGGTAGGCCTCGCGGCCCGGCGGACGACGCAGCAGCAGCGACACGGCGCGGTAGGCGTCGGCCTGCTTCGACAGGTCGTCGAAGATGATCAGGACGTGCTTGCCCTGGTACATCCAGTGCTGGCCGATGGCCGAACCGGTGTACGGCGCCAGGTACTTGAAGCCGGCCGGGTCGGACGCCGGGGCGGCGACGATGGTCGTGTACTCCAGAGCGCCGTTCTCCTCCAGCGCGCGGCGGACCGACGCGATGGTGGAGCCCTTCTGGCCGATGGCGACGTAGATGCAGCGGACCTGCTTCTTCGGGTCGCCCGTCTTCCAGTTGGCCTTCTGGTTGATGATCGTGTCGACGGCCAGGGCGGTCTTGCCGGTCTGGCGGTCACCGATGACCAGCTGACGCTGGCCACGGCCGACGGGGGTCATCGCGTCGACGGCCTTGTAGCCGGTCTCCATCGGCTCGTGCACCGACTTGCGCTGCATGACCGTGGGGGCCTGCAGCTCGAGGGCGCGGCGGCCCTCGGTCGCGATCTCGCCGAGGCCGTCGATGGGGTTGCCGAGGGGGTCGACCACGCGGCCGAGGTAACCCTCGCCCACGGCGACCGACAGGACCTCTCCGGTGCGGTGCACCGGCTGGCCCTCCTCGATGCCGCTGAACTCGCCGAGGACGATGGCACCGATCTCGCGCTCCTCGAGGTTGAGGGCGAGGCCGAGGGTGCCGTCCTCGAACTTCAGCAGTTCGTTGGCCATGGCCGAGGGAAGACCCTCGACCTTCGCGATGCCGTCGCCGGCAAGGGTGACCGTACCGACCTCCTCGCGCGAGGCCGCGTCCGGCTTGTACGACTGGACAAAGTTCTCCAGCGCGTCCCGGATCTCCTCCGGCCGGATCGTGAGCTCCGCCATCTGGGTTCCCTGCTCTCCTTGTTGGGCCCGAAGTTTCTTGGGGGAATCTGGGGGGCTCCCCCAGAAACTTTGCATCCTCTGCACGGCCCAACCAGGGCCGTAAATACGTACTGCTTGCTGTGTTCGGCTCGCTGTCGCGACCCGGTCAGCCCGCGAGGCGCCGGTTGGCGTCCTCGATGCGGTCCACGACCGAGCCGTTGATGACCTCGTCGCCGACCTGCACCCGGATCCCGCCGAGGACCGCGGGGTCCACGTCCAGGTTGAGGTGCATGGCGCGGCCGTAGAGCTTGACCAGCGCGGCGCTGAGGCGCTGCTTCTGGATCTCGCTCAGCGGCACCGCGGAGGTGACCACGGCGACCATCCGGTTACGGCGGTCGGCGGCGAGCTTGGCGAGGGACTCGAGTCCCGCCTCCAGGCTACGTCCACGCGGCGCGGTCACCAGACGGATCACCAGGCGCTCGGTGACGGCGTTCGCCCGGCCGCCGAGCAGCCTGCTCAGCAGACCGCTCTTGGCCTCGGCGCTCGCCGACCGGTCGGTCAGCGCGGCACGCAGGCCGGCGTTCGAGGCGACGATCCGGCCGAACCGGAACAGCTCGTCCTCGACGTCGTCCAGGGCGCCGGCCTTCTGGGCCGCCGTGAGGTCGGCGAGGTTCGCCAGCTCCTCCACCGCGTCCACCAGGTGGCGCGGGGCGGACCAGCGGGACCGGACCATGCCCGACACCAGGTCGGTGGCCGGACCGCCGATCTGGGCGCCCAGCAGGCGCTGGACCAGGTCGGCCTTGGCCTCTCCGGACTGCGCCGGGTCGGTGAGGACCCGACGCAGCGACACCTCGCGGTCGAGCAGCGCGGTGACGGCGGCCAGCTCGTCGGCGAGCCGCGCCGCGTCGACGGACGTGGAGTCCGTCAGCGCGTCGAGTCGCTCACGGGCGGCGACCAGGGCCTCGCGGCTCGCTCCGTTCATCGCGCGGCCTCGGCCTTCTCCTCGAGCTCGCCGAGGAAGCGGTCGATGACGCGGCTCTGACGGGCGTGGTCCTCGAGGGACTCGCCCACGAGCTTGCCGGCCAGGTCGGTGGCAAGCTTGCCGACGTCCTGGCGCAGCGCGGTCGCGGCGGCCTTGCGGTCGGCCTCGATCTGCGCGTGACCGGCGGCGATGATCTCCTCGCGCTGGCGCTGGCCCTCCGCACGCATCTCGGCGATGAGCGCGGCACCCTGCTCCTGCGCCTCAGAGCGCAGGCGCGCGGCCTCGTGGCGGGCCTCGGCGAGCTGAGCCTTGTACTGCTCGAGCACGCTGTTGGCCTCGGTCTGAGCGGCCTCGGCCTTCTCGATACCGCCCTCGATGGCCTCGCGGCGCTCTTCCAGAACCTTGTTGATGTTCGGGAGGAGCTTCCAGGCGAAGACGGCGAAGACGATGACGAAGGCGATCAGGCCGATGACAAGCTCGGGGACCGGCGGCACGAGGGGGTTCTGGACCTCCTCGGACGCGATCGTGAGCAGCTGGCTCATGTCAATGCCTTTCGTCTAGTCGGCTGGTGGGGATCGTTAGATCACTGGCCGTAGACGAACGGCATGACCAGACCGATGAGGGCGAGCGCCTCACAGAAGGCGAAGCCGAGGATCTGGTTGGCACGGATCAGGCCGGCGGCCTCGGGCTGGCGGGCCAGCGCCTGGGTGCCGTTACCGAAGATGATGCCGACGCCGACGCCGGGGCCGATGGCGGCGAGGCCGTAGCCGATGGAGGCGACAGAACCGGTAACTGCGGCAAGAGTGGACATGCCAGTTCTTCCTTTTCTCAACGGACCGGTGGGGGTTGGCCACCGGACGACTGGGGGTCGGGTCCTACGGGCGTTCGACTCAGTGGTGCTCTGCGAGCGCGCCCTGGATGAAGGTGCAGGTCAGCAGCACGAAGACGTACGCCTGCAGGGCCTGGATGAACAGCTCGAAGACCGTCATCACGATGACCATGATGAAGCTGACGCCGGCGTAGGCGATGCCGATGCCGTTCAGCAGGTACCAGCTGGCGATCGTGAAGAGCACCAGAAGCGTGTGGCCCGCGAACATGTTCGCGAACAGTCGCACCGCGTGGGTGAAGGGGCGGACCAGCAGGTTCGAGAAGAACTCGATCAGCATGGCCAGCGGCAGAACCGGGCCGAGGTCCTTGTTGTAACCGGTGATGTTCTTCCAGCCGCCGACGAAACCGTGGCGCTTGAAGGTCAGGCTCACCCACAGGACGTAGACGATGAGCGCCAGGACCGCCGGGTAGGCGATGATCGCCGTCACCGGGAACTGGGCGAGCGGGATGACCGACCAGAGGTTCATCATCCAGATGAAGAAGAACATCGAGACGACCAGGGGGACGTACTTCTCGCCCTCCTTGCGCCCGAGGGTCTCGTAGACCACACCGCGGCGGATGAAGTCGTAGCCGAACTCGGCCACCATCTGCAGCTTGCCGGGAACCATCTTCGGCTTGCGGAAGGCGGCCCAGAAGAAGCCGATCACGATGACCGAACCCAGGAGGGCGAGGAGCATCGACTTGTTGAAGTACAGGTTGCTGTCCGCGTCGCCCCACAGGGGCTCGAACAGGAACGAGTGCAGGCCCGGAGCCGGGAAGCCACAGCCATCGAAGATGTGGCAGTCGGTCTCGAAGGCGAGCACCTGCGTCGGGTCAGCACTCACCGCGGGCTCCTTCAGCGTGGCGCATAGGTACGGCAACCTCGTTGTGTCGGCGCGGCACGAGGCCGCTGTTCGGCACGGGACTGGTCTTACGGATGTGGGGGCGGCCGGGGGGCATCAAGCCTCGCGTTCGAGCAGGCGTCAGCTCGCATGCCCGCGCCCGCGATGCCGCAGTCGGCAACGGACGATAGCAGGAACGCTCAGCTGAGATTCCCGCGCCCCCACCCCTCACGACGAGCGCCCCGTCTTCTGCGACTTCTCGTTCTCGGTCGACTCGGGTTCGACGTACAGGATCTTGGCCTTCATGTGCGCCCGTGCCTGCGCGGCGACCCAGGTGATGGTGCCGACGACCAGCGAGATCGCGAAGGTCTTGGGGTGGAACAGCGACGTGTCCTTGAACACGGCCACGAAGAAGAACAGCAACAGGATCTGTGCCGTGTAGAGCATCAGTCCCATGGCCTGGAACAGGTGCGGAAGCGACCTCGCGACGCGCTGCAGTACGTAGAGCCCGATCCCCATGAAGAGGATGACCACCAGCGTCCCGACGACGGCGCCGAGAGCACCCTTGCCGCCGGCGACCACGCCGCTGATGACGGCGGTGATCGCGCCGGCGGCGGCCGTGGGCACGGCGGTGTGGGTGAGCATCCGAACGTCGTTGGACGGCATGGCGGCAACTCCGCTTGCTGAGGGGGGCAGGGTGTCGTCATGGACGAGCGTAGACCCGGGGTGTGAGAGAGAACCTGGGGCCGGGAGACCGTCGCACCGGGCGGCCGAGGGGCCGCCGTACGCGCTGGTCCGGCTCCGGTCCGGGCTACTCGTGAACGCTATCACAAACTATTTGATGAGGTCTTTACCTACTTCGTGTGCCTGCTGTCACACGAGGGGGCTAAGCGGCGCGCCAGTAACGATTCGCCGCACCTCTTGCCTGGTATAGGGGTGATTTGCCCGCCCAAGCACTCCCCAAGAGCGTCCCTCGGGCGGGTCAAGCTCTAGGAGGATTCTTACCTTGGGGTCACGGGGGTCAGGGGCGGCGGAAGCGGGTGCGGTGCCCCACCGCCGAGGCGCCGTTGGCGACGCGGGCCGCGCCGACCGCCACCGGCTCACGGACCCCGCCTGCCGCCGGCTCGTCCGGCCCCTCGGGCTCCCCGGCGCCCACCTGCCCGCCGGGCTCGCGGGCGGCGTCGTGCGCGCCCGCGGGCCGCGGCTCGGCCTCGTGGCCCGGTGCGCGTTCCTCGGCGACGTCATGGGAGCTCGCCTCGGCCTCGTCGGCCGGCTCGCCCCGCAGGCGCCGGTAGCGCGGCGGCAGCAGCGCCTCCGCCCAGCGCGGGGCCCGCGGCGTGAAGCGCGGCATCAGCAGCAGCACCAGGCCCAGGGCGCTCAGCAGGGCGACGCTCAGCACGATCCACATCGACGCCGCGGTCACCGAGTACGACAGCGCCCCGAAGGCGATCAGTCCGCACCAGAAGTACATGATCAGCACGGCCCGGCTGTGCGAGTGGCCGATCTCCAGCAGCCGGTGGTGCAGGTGGCCGCGGTCCGCGGCGAACGGCGACTGGCCGCGCCAGGTACGGCGCACGATGGCCAGCACCAGGTCGGCGGCGGGGATCGCGATGATGGTCAGCGGCAGCAGCAGCGGGATGTAGACCGGCACGGTCGCGTGCACCGCGCTGCGCTCGCCGCCGGCGAACAGGCTCATCGCGTCCGGGTCGATCTGGCCGGTGATGGAGATGGCCCCGGCCGCCAGGACCAGGCCGATCAGCATCGATCCCGAGTCGCCCATGAAGATCCGCGCCGGGTGCATGTTGTGCGGCAGGAAGCCCACGCACATGCCGATCAGGATGGCGGCGAACAGGGTGGCCGGGGCGGCCGCCTCGATGCCGTAGCCGTACCAGATCCGGTAGCCGTACAGGAAGAACGCCAGCGAGGCGATGGCCACCATGCCGGACGACAGGCCGTCGAGGCCGTCGACGAAGTTCACCGCGTTGATGGTGATCACCACCAGCGCCACGGTCAGCAGCGTGCCCTGCCAGGAGGTGAGCGCCACCATGCCGACGCCCGGCACGGGCAGCCACAGGATGGTGAGGCCCTGCATGACCATCACACCGGCCGCGATCATCTGGGCGCCCAGCTTGATCAGCGCGTCCAGCTCGAACTTGTCGTCCAGCACGCCGATGATCCAGATCAGCGCCGCGCCGGAGAGCAGCGCCCGCGGTTCGTTGGACCGCTCGAAGACCTGGCCGAGGTTGGTCAGCTGCGAGGCGACCAGCAGACCCGCGCACATGCCGAAGAACATCGCGATGCCGCCCAGCCGCGGGGTCGGTTCACGGTGCACGTCACGCGCCCGCACCTCGGGCATGGCGCCTGCCACGATCGCGAACTTCCGCACCGGACCCGTCAGGAGGTACGTCACCGCGGCCGTGATGCAGAGCGTCAGCAGGTATTCACGCACGGGCTTCCCCACAGATCTCGCTGGCCAACTCCGACCCCACCCTAGCGAGGGACGGTCACAAGTGATGACTTCCGGGTGGCCGCGACGGTTTCACCCGTGGGGGTCGGGGTACGGCGGCGGGAAGGCCTCGGCCAGCTCGCGTGCCCCGGCGCGCGCCCCGTCGACGTCGCCGCGCAGAGCCCGCCCCACCAGGGACGCGATGGTCCGCGCCTCCTCCTCCCCCATCCCGAGAGTCGTCACGGCAGCCGTTCCCAGGCGGATACCCCGGCTGTCGTGAGGCAGTGCGGATGTGTCGAGAACCATGCCGGCGGCGCCGAGCAGATCGCGGGCGGCGCGGCCGTCGAGGCCGCCGAGCGGCGCCGGGTCGGCGGTGATCAGGTGGGTGTCGGTGCCGCCGGTGGTGACGTGCAGCCCTTCCTCGGCGAGCTGCTCCGCCATGGCGCGGGCGTTGGCGACCGTGCGGTGCGCGTAGCGCGCGTACGCGGGCGTGGCCGCCTCCCCGAAGGCCACCGCCTTCGCGGCGACCACGTTCATCGGGGCCCCGCCCTGCGTGAACGGGAAGACCGCGCGGTCGATCCGCTCGGCCAGCTCCTCGGTGCACAGCAGCATCCCGCCGCGCGGGCCGCGCAGCACCTTGTGCGTGGTCGCGCAGACGACGTCCGCGTACGGCACGGGGCTGGGCGCGGCGCCGCCCGCCACCAGGCCGATGGGGTGCGCGGCGTCGACGATCAGGTAGGCGCCGGCCTCGTCGGCGATCTCCCGGAACGCGGCGTGGTCGATGTGCCGGGGGTACGCGATCGACCCGCAGACCACGGCCTTCGGCTTCGTCGCCCGGGCCAGCGCCCGGACCTGCTCGTAGTCCAGCAGGCCCGACTCGGCGTCGACGCCGTAGCCGGTGAAGCGGAACCAGCGGCCGGAGAAGTTGGCGGGCGACCCGTGGGTGAGGTGCCCGCCGTACGCGAGCCCGAGGGCGAGCACGGGGTCCCCTGGGCGCAGCAGGGCGGCGTACGCGGCCAGCACGGCGGCGGAACCGGAGTGGGGCTGCACGTTCACGTGCGCGGCGCCGAAGAGGTCCTGGGCGCGTTCCACCGCGGTCCGCTCGGCGAGGTCGGCGTAGGCGCAGCCGCCGTGGAAGCGGTTGCCGGGGTAGCCCTCGGCGTACTTGTCCGCGAGGGGTGAGGCGAGGGCCTCCAGGACGGCGGGCGAGGTGTAGTTCTCGGCGGCGATCAGCTGGAGTGTGGTGTGGCGGCGGTGCGACTCCGCTGCCAGGATCCCCGCGACCTCGGGGTCCCGCTCGCTCAGCGTCCGCCCCCGCCTCCCGACGACGATCCCCATACGGCCCACCTCCTCCGGACACCCCCGTCCAGCCTAGGCCGCCACCCCCACCCCCGCGCGCGTTGAGCCCCCGCGACGGCACGGGGCCCGGGGGTTCCCACCACGGCCCCGGGCGGTACGACCAAACCCACCGGGGCAGCAGCTGGGGCGTCCGACCCCCGCCCTGCGGGCAATCGTGCCGCTGGGCGGCACGGGTGGGCGCAGGGCCTCACGTCCTCACGCGACGGCTCGCTCCACGACAGGTAAGCCCCTCTGGGAAGGGGGCGGGTCGGGGGATCGAACGGTGCTGTCCACCGGGCTCAGCTGGGTCACGCTGCGGCAAGGCCACGCGCGCACGGTGCCGTCGGCTTGCCCAAGGTGGAGCGAGCCGCTCGCCACGGAGGCTCGGGCCTGCGCCCGCCCGTGCCGCCCCCTGGGCGGCCCAGCCGCCCGCAGGTGGGGTGGGCAGGGGCGGACCAGGCCCGCAAAGGTCAGCGGCGGATGCCGGTGAGGGCGGTGACCACGGGGTCGAGGGCGCCGTGTATCTCCTCGCCCACGGAACGGAAGAACGGCAGCGGCGCCCCGTACGGGTCGTACACCTCGTCCGCCTCCGGCGTCGGGGCGAGCAACCAGCCCCGCAACGCCGCCGCCGCCCGCACCAACGCCCGCGCCCGCGCGCACACCCCGTCCTCGACCGGCGGCAACGTCGCCGGATCGATCGCCCGCACCAGGCGCGTGAACTCCTTGAGCGTGAAGGTCCGCAGCCCCGCCGAGTGCCCCATGGAGATGACGTGGGCCCGGTGGTCCCGCGTGGCCGTCAGCACCAGGTCGGCGCGGATGACGTGCTCGTCCCGCAGCTCCCGCCCCGTGAACCCGGACGCGTCCGCCCCGTACTCGTCGAGCACGGTGACCGCGTTCTCCTCCATGGGCGCGCCCTCGTGCCCCCAGGTGCCGGCGGACTCGACCACCAGTCCGCCCCACCGGGGGTCGCCGAGCCGCTGCGCGAGGGCATGCCGGGTCAGCCGCTCGGTGATCGGCGAGCGGCACACGTTTCCGGTGCTGACGTGGAGGATCCGGAAGCCGGCCTCCCCGCCGTCTTCCTCTCGTATGCCAAGCCCCGCGTCAGGGGCGGGGGTCAATTCGCCACCTCGAGGTCGGGTACCACCTTGCGCAGCTCCTCGGCGGAGATGGCGCCCTGGCGCAGCAGCACCGGCACCGCGCCGGTGACGTCGACGATCGACGAGGGCACGTTGCCCGGCGTCGGACCGCCGTCGAGGTACACGGACACGGAGTCGCCGAGCATCTGCTGGGCTGCGTCGCAGTCCTCCGGGGAGGGGTGGCCGGTGAGGTTGGCGGAGGAGACCGCCATCGGGCCGACCTCGGTCAGCAGCTCGATGGCGACCGGGTGCAGCGGCATCCGCACCGCGACCGTGCCGCGGGTGTCGCCGAGGTCCCAGGCCAGCGAGGGCTGCTGGCGGGCGACCAGGGTGAGCGCGCCGGGCCAGAAGGCGTCGACCAACTCCCAGGCCGTCTCGGAGAAGTCGGTGACCAGACCGTGCAGCGTGTTGGGCGAGCCGATGAGCACCGGGGAGGGCATGTTGCGCCCGCGGCCCTTGGCCTCCAGCAGGTCGCCGACCGCCTCCGCGGAGAAGGCGTCCGCGCCGATGCCGTACACGGTGTCCGTCGGCAGGACGACCAGTTCGCCACGGCGGACGGCGGACGCGGCCTCGCGCAGACCCGTCGTGCGGTCGGTCGCGTCGTTGGTGTCGTATCGCCGTGCCATGTCAGCTGGCCTCCTCGTGCGGGTCGTGCAGGGGGAAGTGTTCGGAAGAAGCGGAAGGAAGGGAAGCGGTCGCACCGGAACCGGAACCCGTGGAGCGGGAGGAACCGGAGGGACCGCCCGGCCGCGCGCTCACGGCGTGGCCTTGCGCGCCGTGGCGAACCGCGGCCGGTTGTTGAGGTCGGGATGGTCGGCCGCGTCGGCCCAGCCCCGCTCCTCGGCGAAGATCCAGGGGACCAGGCCGCCCTGGGTGTCGGCGTGCTCGACCACGACGACCCCGCCGGGCCGCAGCAGCCGGTGCGCGGTGCGCTCCAGGCCGCGGATCAGCTCGAGCCCGTCCTGGCCGGAGAACAGCGCCATGTCCGGGTCGTGGTCCCTGGCCTCGGGGGCGACGTACTCCCACTCGGTGAGCGGGATGTACGGCGGGTTGGTGATGACCAGGTCGACCTGGCCGTCCAGGTCCGGGAAGGCGGTCAGCGCGTCACCGTGCCGCAGGTCGACGCGGGAGCCCTCGGTGTTCCTGCGGGCCCATTCCAGGGCCTCCTCGGAGAGCTCCACCGCGTGCACCGAGGACCGGGGCACCTCCTGCGCCATGGCCAGCGCGATGGCGCCCGACCCGGTGCACAGGTCCACGATCCTCGGCTCGGCGACGTCCATCGCCCGCACGGCGTCTATGGCCCAGCCCACCACGGACTCGGTCTCCGGGCGGGGCACGAAGACGCCGGGCCCGACCTGGAGCTCCAGGTACCGGAAGAAGGCGCGGCCGGTGATGTGCTGGAGCGGTTCGCGGGCCTCCCGCCGGGCGATGACCTCCCAGTACCGGGCGTCGAAGTCGGAGTCCTTGACGGTGTGCAGCTGGCCCCGCTTCACGCCGTGCACGAACGCGGCGAGCTCCTCCGCGTCGTTGCGCGGCGAAGGCACGCCGGCGTCCGCCAGCCGCTGGGTGGCCTGGGCCACCTCGGCGAGCAGCACGCTGCGCGGGCTCTGGTTCTGCGGCACGCTGGTCCTCCGGTGTCCGGTGTCGTGCGGGACGTCTTCGCTCGGTGGGCGCCGGGCGTCAGGCTGCCGCGAGCTTGGCGGCCGAGTCCGCGTCGACGCAGGCCTGGATCACCGCGTCCAGTTCCCCGTCGAGGACCTGGTCGAGGTTGTAGGCCTTGAAGCCGACCCGGTGGTCGGAGATCCGGTTCTCCGGGAAGTTGTACGTGCGGATCTTCTCGGACCGGTCGACCGTGCGGACCTGGCTGCGGCGCGCGTCGGCGGCCTCCCGCTCCGCCTCCTCCTGGGCCGCGGCGAGCAGCCTGGAGCGCAGGATACGCAGTGCCTGCTCCTTGTTCTGCAGCTGGCTCTTCTCGTTCTGGCAGGAGGCGACGACGCCGGTGGGGATGTGCGTGATGCGCACCGCGGAGTCGGTGGTGTTCACGGACTGCCCGCCCGGGCCGGAGGACCGGTAGACGTCGATGCGCAGGTCGTTCGGGTTGATCTCGACGTCGACCTCCTCGGCCTCCGGCGTGACCAGTACGCCCGCGGCCGAGGTGTGGATGCGGCCCGCCGACTCGGTGGCCGGCACGCGCTGCACGCGGTGCACGCCGCCCTCGTACTTCAGGCGCGCCCAGACGCCCTGGCCGGGCTCGGTGGCGCCGTTGCCGCCCTTGGTCTTCACGGCGACCTGGACGTCCTTGTAGCCGCCCAGCTCGGACTCGGTGGCGTCGATGATCTCGGTCTTCCAGCCCACGCGCTCGGCGTACCGCAGGTACATGCGCAGCAGGTCGCCCGCGAACAGCGCGGACTCGTCGCCGCCGGCGCCGGCCTTGATCTCGAGGATGACGTCCTTGTCGTCGCTGGGGTCGCGCGGGACCAGCAGCAGACGCAGCTTCTCGGTGAGCTCGTCGCGGAGCTTGTCCAGCACCTTGACCTCGGCCGCGAAGTCCGGGTCGTCGGCGGCCAGTTCCTTGGCCGCCTCGATGTCGTCCCCGGTGCGCTTCCAGGAGCGGTAGGTGGCGACGATCGGAGTCAGCTCGGCGTAGCGCTTGTTCAGCTTGCGCGCGTTGGCCTGGTCGGCGTGGACCGACGGATCGGCGAGCTTCTTCTCGAGATCGGCGTGCTCACCGACGAGTTCCTCGACGGCCTCGAACATGTGGGGCTCCTGGCTCCTGGGAAGGCGGGCATGGCGGCGAAGGGGTGGCGACCAAAAACGCCGGTCCCGGCCGCCCTGCGTGGGGCGGCCGAGGACCGGCGCTGTGGCTCGCTACTTCTTCGAGCCGGCCGCGGCCTTGCCGAAGCGGGCCTCGAAGCGGGCCACGCGGCCACCGGTGTCGAGGATCTTCTGCTTGCCCGTGTAGAACGGGTGGCACTCGGAGCAGACCTCGGCACGGATGTTGCCGGAGGTGATGGTGCTGCGAGTCGTGAACGACGCGCCGCAGGTGCAGCTGACCTGCGTCTCGACGTACTCGGGGTGGATGTCGCGCTTCAAGGTGTCTCCTAGATTTCGGGAGGGCGCCGGGTCGCCGCCGCGGGATGCGGGAGCGTGAACCGGGGCCGACGTACCAGTTTGCCAGTACTGGCCGCATCCCCCAAAACCGGGGTGAGGGCTGTTCTATTCCCCCGCCTGCGCCCCACGCCTCCCGGCCGCCCCAGGACGCCTCAGGAGTCCTCGGACCGCCTCGGGGGACGCCTCAGACCGGCCCCGGGACAGCGCCTCGGTACGCCTCAGGAGGCGAGGTGGCGGGTCGCGCCGTGGCCGGGCGGGCCGACGACGGCATCGGCGTGGCCTGCGGCGGACCCCTTGACCTTGGCCGGGATGGCCTTGTCGTGCCGCAGCGCGGACCACAGCAGGGCGGCCTCGTCCTTGTCGACGACGACGCGGTTGGGGTCGGCCGGGTCGTAGCCGACGGGCAGCGTGGTCATCGACAGGTGCGCGGGCGAGATGTTCTTGAGCCCGCTCGCGAAGGAGGCGAGCGAGGTGACCGAGCCGATGCCGGAGTCGGTGGTGACGGACTTGGTGGCGGTGTTCGCGAGGTCGTACAGCCGCTTCGGGTGGGAGAGCACGCCGACCTCCTTGACCTGCTCGACGAGCGCCTTGACGAACGCCTGCTGCAGTTGGATGCGGCCCAGGTCGGAGCCGTCGCCGACGCCGTGCCGGGTGCGGACCAGGCCGAGGGCCTGCTCGCCGTTCAGGCGGTGGGTCCCGGCCGCGAGTCTGAGGTGGCTGTCCGGGTCGGAGATCTTCTTGTGGGTGGTGACCTCGACGCCGCCGAGGGCGTCGACCATCCGCCGGAAGCCGGTGAAGTCGACCTCGACGAAGTGATCGACCCGGATGCCGCTCATCGACTCGACGGTCTTGACCGTGCAGGCGGCGCCGCCGGTGGCGTACGCCGAGTTGAACATGACGTCCTTGGCGGCGCTCTGCCGGTGCCCGGACCGGTCGGCGCAGGCGGGGCGGTCGACGAGGGTGTCGCGCGGTATGGAGACCACGCCGGCCGAGGTGCGGCCCTTGTGGACGTGGATGAGCATCGCGGTGTCGGCGCGGGCGACGCCGTCGTCGGAGCCGCCGCCGAGCTTCTTGTTGCCGCCGGAACGGCTGTCGGAGCCGAGGACCAGGATGTCCTGGGAGCCGTTCGCGGTGTTCGCGGGGCGGGCGGAGCCGAGCATGTGGTCGATGTCGATGCTCTGGATGTTCCCGTTGAGCTGCGTGTACACGTAGCCGAGTCCCGCGCCGCCGAGCACGACGACGCCGGCCGCGCTCCAGACCGCGGCGCGCAGCGCCCGCTGCCTGGGCGTGCGGGGCCTGCGGCGGCGTCCCTTGCCGCCGCGCGTTGTCGCGCGCTGGGTACCGGGCGTGCCGGGGTCGTCGTCCTCCGGTATGCCGGGCGGGGGGGTGCTCTCCGGTGACATCTCTTTCCTCAGGCCTCTCGGTTGGACGGTGTACCCGTGCGGGCCGAAGCCGAAAGGTTTGCACACGGGGTGTTCGCGCTCCGTGCCCGAGCGGCCACCGCCCCGCTCCCCCGCTTCGCGACCGCATGCCGCGTGACCTGCGGTGATCCGCGCCGCCGTCCGACGGCCGTCCGTCCTCACCCTGTGGCAAAGCTCTCCCGCCCCGCCCCGGCACACGCACTCCGCACACGTTCCGGGAATGGCGAAGGGCCGCCCCGCGCGATGCGCGGAGCGGCCCTTCGAGGCGCCTTCGCCGTCAGTCCCCGCTGGGGTTCGGCGTGTTCTTCTGGATCATCATCAGGAACTCGGCGTTGGACTTCGACTGCTTCATCTTGTCGAGGAGCAGTTCGATGGCCTGCTGCTGGTCCAGGGCGTGCAGCACGCGCCGCAGCTTCCAGGTGATCGCCAGCTCGTCGGCGCCCAGCAGGATCTCTTCCTTACGGGTGCCGGAGGCGTCGACGTCGACGGCCGGGAAGATGCGCTTGTCGGCGAGCTTCCGGTCGAGCTTGAGCTCCATGTTGCCGGTGCCCTTGAACTCCTCGAAGATCACCTCGTCCATGCGGGACCCGGTGTCCACCAGGGCGGTGGCGAGAATGGTCAGCGAACCGCCGTCCTCGATGTTGCGGGCCGCGCCGAAGAAGCGCTTCGGGGGGTACAGGGCGGTCGAGTCGACACCACCGGACAGGATGCGGCCGGAGGCCGGCGCCGCCAGGTTGTAGGCGCGGCCCAGTCGCGTGATGGAGTCCAGCAGCACGACGACGTCGTGACCGAGCTCGACCAGACGCTTGGCGCGCTCGATGGCGAGCTCGGCGACGGTCGTGTGGTCCTCGGCCGGGCGGTCGAAGGTCGAGGAGATGACCTCGCCCTTCACCGACCGCTGCATGTCGGTGACCTCTTCCGGACGCTCGTCGACCAGGACGACCATCAGGTGGCACTCGGGGTTGTTGCGGGTGATCGCGTTGGCGACCGCCTGCATGATCATGGTCTTACCGGTCTTCGGCGGGGCCACGATCAGACCGCGCTGGCCCTTGCCGATCGGCGACACGAGGTCGATGATCCGCGTGGTCAGCACGCCCGGGTCCGTCTCCAGGCGGAGGCGGTCCTGCGGGTACAGCGGCGTCAGCTTGTTGAACTCCGGGCGGCCGCGGCCGTGTTCGGGCGCCATGCCGTTCACGGAGTCGAGGCGGACCAGCGCGTTGAACTTCTCGCGCCGCTCGCCGTCCTTGGGCTGACGGACCGCGCCGGTGACGTGGTCGCCCTTGCGCAGGCCGTTCTTGCGGACCTGGGCGAGCGAGACGTACACGTCGTTCGGGCCCGGCAGGTAGCCGGAGGTGCGGATGAACGCGTAGTTGTCGAGGATGTCGAGGATGCCCGCGACGGGGATCAGCACGTCGTCGTCGGCGACCTGCGGCTCGGCCACGTCGTCACGGCCCCGACGGCCACGGCGGTCGCGGTAGCGGCCGCGACGGCCCCGGCGGCCGCCCTCGAAGTCGTCGTCGTCCTGCTGCTGGCGGTCGCGGTCACGGTTCTGGCCGCCGCCCTGCTGGTTCTGACGACCGCCCTGGCCGCCGCCCTGCTGGTCGTCGCCCTTGCGGCGCTCGCCGCGGTCACCGCCGCGCTCGCCACGGTCCCCGCCGCGCTCGCCGCCGCGGTCCCCGCGGTCACGGTTGCGGTTGCGCTCGCGGTCACGGGTGCGGCCCGAACGGCCCTCCGCGTCACCGGAGTCGCTGCGCTCGCCCTGCGCCTGGCCGGCGGCGTCCTGCTGCTTGTTGTCGGTCTTCACGTCGTTCTTGTCACCGCGCGCGTCGCCCTTACCGCTGTCACTTCTGTCCTGGCCCTGGGTCTCGCCCTTGGCCTCGGCGGTGACGGTCTCGGGGCTGCCCGCCTCGGCGGTGGCACGACGGCGGCGGCGCTCGGCCGGCGGCTCGTCGCTCTTGGCGGCGGCGGGGGCGGCCTGCTCGGCCTCGCCCTTCGCGGCCGGCTCGGCCTTGGGCGAGGGCTGGCCGGGGATCTGGGCCTTCTCGGCTGCCGTCTCCTCACCCGTACGGGTGCGCGACGTGGTGCGCCGCTTCGGCTTGGCCTCGCTGTCGGTGCCGGACGCGGCCGCCTTGGCGGGGGCGCCGCCGGAGGCCTGCGCCTCCTTGATGACCTCGATCAGCTGGCTCTTGCGCATCCGCGCCGTGCCCCTGATGCCGAGGCCCGAGGCGACCTGCTGCAGTTCGGCCAGCACCATGCCCTCGAGGCCGGTACCGCGACGCCGTCGCGAGCCGGCACCGCTGGCAGGCGTGGAAGCGTCCGTGGCGGGCGCGGCAGCGGTCTCGTCGACACGTGCGCCCATCAGATCGGTGGTGTCGCTCACGAAGGGTCCTTCCCTGGAGCGGGCGTCGGCCTGTCTGGCTCGGCGACCGGTTGTGCTGTCCGGATCGGCCCCGATCGGATCTCTCTGATCGATCGGACGGTCCGGGGCGGTGGTCCGCCACATCGGACGGAGGAAACAACGGTGATTGGTGGCGCTCCCCGCGACGGCGACACCGTGTTTCTGCGTGTCACGTGGCTCGGTCGCACCGGTTCCGAAGCGTGCCCGGAGAGCTGCTCAGTATTCGCGTACGGGTTGCTGCCCGCGTACTACGTACCGTACGAAACACAGTGCGGCTTGGGAGGCTCCCGGAAGAATGTCTGTCCCGGACGGGGACGTGAAGCACCTCGCCACGCTCGGGTGGTCGGGTGCGGACTTGACATTAACACTACCGGATCCCACAAACATTCCCCCTCTCCACATCCGGCAATCGCCTGAATACCCGCTCCCGGTCAGTGCTTATCCGGGAACGCGGCCGTTCATGCGGCGGCTCACGCACCGGCCGCGAGCGGAAGCACGCTCGCGCCCGACAGATCCAGGGCCAGCCGGTTCGCGGCCCAGCCGTCACCTGCGGACATCTCCACCTTCTGGGCCGTCTCCTCACTGGCCAGGGCCAGCACGGTGGGGCCCGCTCCGGAGATCACCGCGGGAATTCCGTCGGCCCGCAGCCGCTCCACCAGGGCGGCGCTCTCCGGCATCGCCGGGGCGCGGTACTCCTGGTGCAGACGGTCCTCGGTGGCGGGCATCAGCAGCTCGGGGCGCCTGGTGAGGGCCTCGACGAGCAGCGCGGCACGACCGGCGTTGGCGGCCGCGTCGACGTGGGGGACGTTGCGCGGCAGCAGGCCGCGGGCTGTCTCGGTCAGCACCGGCTTCCCGGGGACGAAAACCACCGGAACGATGGAATCGGAGGGCTCGCTGCGCACGGCGCGGCCGACGCCGCCCTCCATCCACGCGAGGGTGAATCCGCCGAGCAGACAGGCGGCGACGTTGTCGGGGTGGCCCTCGATCTCGGTGGCCAGCTCCAGCAGTCCCTCGTCGTCGAGCCGGTTCTCGCCGCCTATCGTCACCGCGCGCGCGGCGACGATTCCGGCGCAGATCGCGGCCGAGGAGGAACCGAGTCCGCGACCGTGCGGAATGCGGTTGGCGCAGACGATTTCCAGCCCCCTGGGCTGTCCGCCGAGCACGTCGAAAGCGGCGCGCATCGCGCGCACGAGCAGATGCTTCTCGTCGCGCGGCAGATTGTCACTGCCCTCGCCGGCGATGTCGATGTGCAGCCCCGATTCGGCCACCCGGACGACAACGTCGTCGTACAGCCCGAGCGAAAGACCCAGGGCGTCGAAGCCGGGACCGAGATTCGCGCTGGTGGCGGGCACACGCACGCGCACGGCGGCGGCTCGGAAGGCGGGACCGGCCATCGCTGGATGACTCTCCTTGACTGCGGGACATGAGACGACGCGAACGCGTCGGAACCGAGCACGGCACGGCATATGCGGCGGGCTGGTTCAGTACAGACTATCGAAGGATGCTTCCCCGGCGACATAGGGCGCACAGGAGGCACACGCAGCGTGTCGATTCACGCCAACTTCCGACGTCCGGGAAACACGGGGGCGGCCACGTGGCCGGGGCGGGGGAGCACGCCGGGCGCTCCCCCGCCCCGGAAACCGGTGCCGATCCGGGGATCAGTCCTGCGCGGTGAGCCCGAGGCGCGCGGCGGCTGCCGCGGCGTCCACCGGAACGACCTCGGGTCGCGCCGGCGCCCCCATCGTCGCCCACTCCGGGTCCTTGAGCCCGTTGCCGGTGACCGTGCAGACGATGCGCTGCCCGGGGTCCACCAGCCCCGCCTCGGTCGCCTTCAGCAGCCCCGCCACCGACGCCGCCGAGGCGGGCTCGACGAACACGCCCTCCTGCGACGCCAACAGCCGGTACGCGCGCAGGATGTCGCGGTCCGTCACCTCGTCGATGAGGCCGCCGGAGTCGTCCCGGGCCGCCTCCGCGTACTCCCAGGACGCCGGGTTGCCGATCCGGATCGCCGTGGCGATGGTCTGCGGGTCCTTCACGACCTCGCCCCGCACCAGCGGCGCGCTGCCCGCGGCCTGGAAGCCCCACATCCGCGGCTTGCGCGTGGCGAGCCCGTCCGCGGCGTACTCCCGGTACCCCTTCCAGTACGCGGTGATGTTGCCCGCGTTGCCGACCGGCAGCACGTGCACGTCCGGCGCGTCACCCAGCATGTCCACGATCTCGAAGGCGGCGGTCTTCTGCCCCTCGATCCGCACCGGGTTCACCGAATTGACCAGCGCCACCGGGTAGTTGTCGGCCAGCGCGCGCGCCAGCTCCAGGCAGTCGTCGAAGTTGCCGTCGACCTGGAGGATCTTCGCCCCGTGGACGAGCGCCTGTCCCATCTTGCCCAGCGCGATCTTGCCCTGCGGGACGAGCACCGCGCACACCATCCCGGCCCGCACCGCGTAGGCGGCGGCGGACGCGGAGGTGTTGCCGGTGGAGGCGCAGATGACCGCCTTGGCGCCCTCCTCCTTCGCCCGCGTGATCGCCATCGTCATCCCGCGGTCCTTGAACGACCCCGTCGGGTTCGCCCCCTCGACCTTGAGATGCACCTCGCACCCGGTGCGCTCGGAGAGCACCTGCGCGGGCACGAGCGGCGTACCGCCCTCGCGGAGCGTCACGACCTCCGTCGTGTCCGAGACCGGAAGCCGGTCCCGGTACTCCTCGATGATTCCGCGCCACTGGTGAGTCTGAGTCATGACTCCGCCTACTCTCCTTCGACCCGCATGATGCTGGCGACGCCCCGGACCGTGTCCAGGCCGCGAAGCGCCTCGACGACCGCGCTGAGCGAGGCGTCGGACGCACGATGGGTGACGACGACGAGCGATGCCTCGCCGTCCTTGCCCTGCTGACGCACGGTGTCGATCGACACCCCGTGCTCGGCGAAAACCGTGGCCACCTGGGCGAGCACGCCCGGCTTGTCGGCGACGTCCAGGCTGATGTGGTACCGCGTGACCACGTCGCCCATCGGCGACACCGGCAGCGCCGCGTACGCCGAGTCGCCGGGACCGGTGGCCCCGGCCAGCCGGTTGCGGCACACCGCCACCAGGTCGCCCAGGACGGCCGAGGCGGTGGGCGAACCACCCGCGCCCGGCCCGTAGAACATGAGCTGACCCGCGGCCTCGGACTCGACGAACACCGCGTTGTACGCGCCGCGCACCGAGGCGAGCGGGTGGGTCAGCGGGATCATCGCGGGGTGCACCCGGGCGGTGACCGAGCCGCCGTCCGCCGCACGCTCGCAGATGGCGAGCAGCTTGATGGTGCAGCCCATCTCCTTGGCGGAGGCGAAGTCCCCGGCGGTCACCTCGCTCATGCCCTCGCGGTACACGTCGTCGAGACGCACCCGCGAGTGGAAGGCGATCCCCGCCAGGATGGCCGCCTTGGCGGCGGCGTCGAAGCCCTCGACGTCGGCCGTCGGGTCGGCCTCGGCGTACCCGAGCGCGGTGGCCTCGTCCAGCGCCTCCTGGTACCCGGCGCCGGTCGTGTCCATCTTGTCGAGGATGAAGTTCGTGGTGCCGTTGACGATGCCGAGCACCCGGTTGACCTTGTCGCCGGCCATCGACTCGCGCAGCGGCCGGATCAGCGGGATGGCTCCCGCCACCGCCGCCTCGTAGTACAGGTCCCGCCCCTGCTCCTCGGCCGCCGCGTGCAGCGCGGCGCCGTCCTGGGCGATCAGCGCCTTGTTCGCGGAGACGACCGACGCCCCGTGCTGGAAGGCGGTCATGATCAGGTTCCGAGCCGGCTCGATCCCCCCGATCACCTCGACGACCACGTCGATGTCGCCCCGTTTCACCAGGGCGGTCGCGTCGGTGGTGATCAGCGAGGGGTCGATCCCGGCCCGCACCCGGTCCGGACGACGGACGGCGACACCGGCCAACTCCACCGGCGCGCCGATCCGCGCGGCGAGGTCGGCCGCGTGCGTCGTCATGATGCGCGCCACCTCGGAGCCGACGACTCCACAGCCCAGCAGCGCCACCCTCAGCGGACGCGTACGCATCATCCGACCTCGCCTCGTTTCTCCAACCGGTCTCATACCGGTCAACGGTTGTCCAGTCTCAGGCACCGGACGAAATCCCTTCGATTCGTCCGGATCCTGAGATTCAATTTTCCGGGATCTTCCCCGGATTCCGGCGGCTTTTCCGCCGGACGCCTCTCACCGCACCTGATGCCGGTGCGCCCGATGCCGACGCGCCTGGCGCCGCTGCGGCCGAGGCGCCCGGCTCGTCCGGCGCCCGCCGGTGCTCACCCGGCTCGTCCGGCACACCCAGCTCATCCAACGTCGAGACGGAGCAGGTCCTCCTCCGTCTCACGGCGGACGATCACCCGGGTGTCACCGTCCTTGACGGCGAGCACCGGCGGGCGCAGCACGTGGTTGTAGTTGCTCGCCATGGAACGGCAGTAGGCGCCGGTGGCGGGCACCGCGATCAGGTCGCCGGGCGCCAGGTCGGCGGGCAGGAACGCGTCCCTGACCAGGATGTCACCACTCTCGCAGTGCTTCCCGACCACCCGGGCGAGCATCGGCTCGGCATCGCTCGCCCGCGAGACGAGCGCGACGGAGTACTCGGCGTCGTAGAGCGCGGTGCGGATGTTGTCCGACATCCCGCCGTCCACCGACACGTACGTCCGCAGCCCGTCCAGCGGCTTCAGCGTGCCGACCTCGTACAGCGTGAACGCCGTCGGACCGACGATGGCCCGCCCCGGCTCGACCGAGATCCGCGGCGCGGCCAGCCCGGCGCCCTCGCACTCGCGCGCGACGATCTCCCCGAGCGCCTTGGCGATCTCGTGCGGCCCCTGCGGGTCGTCCTCGCTCGTGTAGGCGATGCCGAGGCCGCCGCCGAGGTCGATCTCCGGCAGCTCGACGCCGTGCTCGTCACGGATCTCGGCGAGCAGCCCGACCACGCGCCGCGCGGCGACCTCGAAGCCGGCCATGTCGAAGATCTGCGACCCGATGTGGCTGTGGATGCCGACCAGCTCGAGCCCGTCCAGCTTGAGCGCCCGGCGCACGCCCTCGGCGGCCTGGCCGCCGGCCAGCGGGAGTCCGAACTTCTGGTCCTCGTGGGCGGTCGCGATGAACTCGTGCGTGTGCGCCTCGACGCCCACCGTCACCCGGACCAGCACCTTCTGCCGCACCCCGTGCGCCTGCGCGACGTGGGCGACCCGCACGATCTCCTGGAACGAGTCGAGCACGATCCGCCCGACCCCCGCGGTGACCGCCCGCTCGATCTCGCCGAGGGACTTGTTGTTGCCGTGGAACGCGATCCGCTCGGCCGGCATCCCCGCCGCCAGCGCGGTCGCCAGCTCACCGGCGGAGCACACGTCGAGGTTCAGCCCCTCCTCGTGCAGCCACCGGACCACGGCCTTGGAGAGGAACGCCTTGCCGGCGTAGAACACGTCGGCACCCTCGCCGAACGCCTCCCGCCACGCCCGGGCGCGCTGCCGGAAGTCGTCCTCGTCCATCACGTACGCCGGAGTGCCGTACTCCCGGGCGAGCTCCCGGACGTCGACCCCGCCGACGCGCACGGCGCCGTCCTCGTCACGGGTGACGGACCCCGCCCACACCTTGGGGTCGAGAACGTTCAGATCGGCGGGCGGAGCGGTGTAGTGCCCCTCGGGGAGGACGTCGGCGTGACGGGGTCCGGCGGGGTGTGCGGAACGGCTCATCGTCTGTCTCTGCGTCTCTGTTCTGTCTCTGGCTCGTGCTCCGGCGTCTTCGTCGGCCGGGGCTCAGAGATGATCGGGTGCGTCGATGCCGAGCAGGGTGAGGCCACCGGCCAGCACCGTCCCGGCGGCTTCGGCGAGCGCGAGCCGGGCGCGGTGGGCGGCCGAGGGTTTCTCCTCCCCCGTCGGCAGCACCGCCCCGTACGTCAGGAACTCCAGCGTGGCGTCCGCGACCCCCACCAGGTGCCGCGCGACCCGGTCCGGGGCGTACGCCTGCGCGGCCTGCGCGAGGACGCGGGGGTGGTCGGCGAGCGCGTGGAGCAGGGAGCGGGCGGCGGGGGTGGCGGGGGCGGCAGCGGGGGCGCGGGGGGCGCTTGTTGCGGGGCCGCTCTTTGCGGGGCCAGGGTCCACGAGGCCGCTCTTCACGGGGCCGTCCACCGTGGCGCGGTGCACCGGGGCGCGATGCACCGGGCCGGAGTCCACCGGGTTGTTGCCCATCGGACTGTTGCCCACCGGGCCCGGTTCCGCGGCGAAGCCGAGCCGCGCGGCGTTCCAGCTCGCGGCCCGCGTCCGTGCATAGGCGTACCGCACCCGGAACAGCGGATTGCCCTCCCGCTGCGCCAGGTGCTCGTTCCCGAGGGTGGGCCGGTCGTGCGGCGCGGGGTACAGCAGCGCCCAGCGGGCGGCGGCGGGGCCGAGCGGTGCGGGGTCGGCGGGCGCGGGCACGGGCCGGATGTCGGCGTCCCCCGCATCGTCCACGACCACCACCTCGGCCTCACCGCCCTGGCCCTCCACCAGCCGGCCGACGACCTCGGCGATCACCCGGGCCCGCACCTCGTCCACGACCCGGAGAGTGACCGTCCGCCCGGCGAACGCGTCTCCCCGTCCGTACTCGAGGCCGCCCTCCCCACTCCCCGAACGCACTCTCCGCACCAGGGCGGCATCGACGTCACCCTCAAGACTGATGTTGAGAAACCCCGGCCCGGTGACGGCGACGTCCCGCACCCCACTCACCCGCATCAACCGGGTGCGCAGCACCTCGGCGACCTCCGCGGCGGGCCGTCCGGCCGGCTTGGCGAGGCGCATCGCGACGTTGGTGGCGTAGTCCCCACAGCCCCCGGGGCCGGGCGGGGCGACCTTCACGGTCTCCGGCACGGCCACCGCCAGCTCGCCCTCGTCCACGGCGGAACGCACCGCGCGCAGCACGGTGTGCGAGAGCTCGACGGGGGTCACGGGACCCAGATTAGGGGAGCCGGGGCGGGGTAGGTCGACCCGTTTCGGCTGGGTCCCGCCATCCGGACAGCGTGCGTCCCTTTTGACCGCTGCGCCATGGTTTCAGACGCTCACCGGCGCCGCTTCCTCCGGCCCACGCCTGAGCTCCAGCAACCGCCGCACCACACCGACGAGTTCAGCCGGCTCGAACGGCTTGGCCACAAACGCGTCCACCCCGACGTCCAGTCCGGCCTCGACCTCCGGCCGGCTACAGGCGCTGATGATGGCGAGAGGCAGATCACGCGTCCCCGGGTCCGACCGCAACCGCGCCGCCGTCCCGAGCCCGTCGAGCCGGGGCATGACCACGTCCAGCGTCACCACGTCGGGCCGCACCCGATGGATCACTTCCAGACATTCGGCACCATCGGCCGCGGTCACCACCTCGAACCCTTCCAGCTCGAGATTGACCCTGATCAGCTGCCGGATCACTTCACTGTCGTCGACGACAAGGATCCGGCCGGAAGCGCCCGCCACAACTAGAGAGTAGGCACGGCGCGCACCCCCCGTCCGGCTTTTCCGCACTTCCACCCGTAACGGACAGGACACGGCACCCCCGCGCTCCGGCGCACCACCCCCACCGCACGGGAATCCTGTTCACGACCACCCCGGGTGAGCTGGTAGTGTTCTACCCGTCACCGCGACCAACGCGCCGCGGCGAACGCGCCCCCGTAGCTCAGGGGATAGAGCAACGGCCTCCGGAGCCGTGTGCGCAGGTTCGAATCCTGCCGGGGGCACTTCACAGAAGTGCCAGACAGACCCCGTGATCAGCGGAAACGCTGAGTGCGGGGTCTTGTTGTATGTGCAGCCGTGTGCCGGGCTGGGCGACCGTATGACAGGGGTCGCGGCCTATTCGCGGCCTGGGCCGTGCGGTGTCGGCGCAGGTCAGGGTCGGGGCTCGGGGGGAACGAGGGGAGGCAGCGGTTGGGTTCGGGAGCTGGGGAGACCGCGACGGAGCCGGTTCGACCGGTGTGGGTGCTGACCCCGCTGGAGAGCGTTGGTCCGCTGCGCTTCGGCATGTCCGCCGACGAGGTCCGGGCCGCTCTTCCGGAAGCCGTCGAGTTGAGCCGGTTCTCCGCCGAGCCCTTCCACCCGGAGATCTACGGCCTTCAGCTCGGCTTCCTTCCAGCGGTGCCGGCTGTCTACGCGTACTTCGAGAGCACCGGCCGGCTCTTCTGCGTGGCTGCCGACGCTGCCCACGGACCGCGCGTGACTCTGGACGGGCTGGAGCTGACCGGTCGTGTGCCTGCCGTACTCCAGGAGAGAATCCTGGATCATCATTCCTCGGATACTCACCACGTGTCGTACGGTCCGCGGGGCAATCCCGGGATCAACGGCATCGGCATGGTCCTGCGAGTCCAGGACACTGAGGACGGCATCCTGACCCGGCCCGTTCTCGTGGGCCGCGAGTGGGCGGCCCACTGCACCGACGACTGGGAGGGACCCATTCCCGAGTGTGAGTGGCTGGGCCGTCAGTGGGGCGTCTACAACGGCTCGGACATGTACCCCCCGCCCGGATACGCGACAAACTGGCCAGCAGGGTGGACTGCCCCGTTCTAGGCGGGGAGGAGAACGCAGAAGGCCCCCGGACAGGTCCAGGGGCCATGGCGCGCAGGTTGTCAGGCAGCGCTCACTCGTACTCGCGCAGCAGTTCCTCGATGCGTCGGTTGACTACCTCCTGGCGGCCGTCGAGGCACTTCGCGTACCGAGTCAGCAGTACTCCACGCTGTTACCGGCACGCTCGGCGACCTCGGTGGCGTCCACTCCCGCGTTGAGCCACGTGGAGAGCGCGGAGTGCCGAAGGTCGTACGGGCGGCGAGCTGGCGGCGAGGCTACGACGGCCGGTGGAAGCGCGAGCTCCCTGCCAGGCCCGGTAGTAGGTGGAAGAGGACACCACTCCCCCGTTCTCGCTGAAGAACGCGCGGCGGTGCGCTACCCCATGACCGCGCGGGCCGCGTCCAGAAAGGCCAGCCGGTTGTCCTCCAGGTAATCCCGCACGCTCTCGCCGTCGGACAAGCCTTCCCACACCGTCCGGTTGAGGTCGAGGAAGTACGCGCGTGCGGCGTCGTGCACAGGCAGGGGGAACTGGATGCGGATGAGCCGCTCCGCGACCCAGAGCCTGTTCATGACGTCCCGGGTCGTGAGGAACCAGGCGTCGGTGTCCTCCCAGTCGGAAGGCCGACTGAAGGCGGCGCGTTCCGCCTCGGCCCCCACCTCGATGAACCGCTCCAGCAGCGCCAGCCGTTCGCCGCGCCGGGCCTCCGACAAGGCGGTCTGCTGCCGTTGTTGTTCAGCGCGTTCCGCCGAGAGTTGGGTCCTGTGCTGGACGAGGTAGGACAACGAGCCGCCAAGGACAACGCCGCCCAGCGATATGAGTGACACCCAGACCTGACTTGACATGGCCGTGATCGTGCCATGCCGTCGGTCTTTGAGGAGATCAAAGCCGACTCCAACATCCGTCGGAGCGCGAAGATCCGACGGGTCGACAGCACGTCCGCGGGGGAACTCCACTGTCGGTCCTCAGCCCTTCACCGACGTTCAGCCTGCCGGTCGGACATCTTCGACACGGCCTGCCGCTCGGCCCCCTCGTTCTCACGGCGCAGCGCCATCAGCGATGGCGTCGACCTGGCCCCAGCCGGTCACGCCGTCCGCACCATTCGACCACGCCTGGGCCAAGGCAAGAGCGTCGACCGGGGAGTGGCATGACCGCCTCGACTTGTTTGACAGGGTCGTGACACAGGGTCAGACTTCGCCTTTCCGGCGTGCGCGACGCCGGGATCCTGTGGGGGGATTCTTACCGTGTACATCTCAGTGCCACTTCGGCGTGCCCTGACGGCGTTGACCGTCGCCTGTCTCACCGGGACCACCATGCTCGCCTCGGTGGGCCCCGCCTCCGCCCATCGTCATGGGTGTCATGCCCGGCACTCCTGCCCTTCGGACACCGGTTCCTACATCTGTGGGGACCTGGGTGACTTCTCGATGTGCGGGACGGGAAGCGTCGGGGGCACCGGCGGTTCCGGCGGCACCGGCTCCTCCGCCGAGCCTGCCGAGCCCGTCGACATCGATGCGCCGTCCAAGCCCCAGGTCAAGCGCCCCAGGGCGCTGCCCGGCGGGAAGGTGTCCGTGACGGTCACGGCGGAGCGGGGCGCCACGCTCGTCGTGACTGTGGAGAGCGATGAAGGGGATGAGGAGGAGGTGGCGAAGGCGACGGCCACCGGGTCGCCGCAGCCGCTTACCTTCACGGCGGGGAACGGCAGCGGGACCTACGTGGTCACCGCGACCGACGCCGCCGGCAACGAGAGTTCCCGGAGCGAGTCGTTCACCGTCGAGGCCGACGGCGAGAAGCCGGTGATCGCCGCGTTCGACGTCACGACCGCCGACCCGACTACCGCGGCTGTCGAGGTCTCGTTCGAGGTCGATGAGAAGGTCGACTACGTGTTGGCCGTTGCCGGCAGCGAGGAGAAGGCCACCGGTGAGGCCGGTGTCGGTTCACCGGCGGACGAAGCTCTGTGGCTGCCGGACGGGAAGTACGAACTCACGCTCACCGTCGAGGACGCCGTGGGCAACGTGACCCGGCGCACCGAGACGTTCACCGTGCAGTTGGACGCTCTGGAACCGGGGTTGACGCAGGAGGACGTGTCCCGTTCGTCAACGGTGCCGCTGACCGTCACGGGTCCACCGAAGGCCGACGTCACGGCGCGCATGGGCACGCAGACGGAGAAGGTCACCCTGGACAGGCAGGGCTCCGCCGAGCTCTCCTTCGACCTGTCGGACGGCACCTACCGGCCGGAAGTGGAACTCGTCGACCGGTTCGGGCGCCGCGGCACGGTCACCGGCGACCCCGTCACCGTGGACACGCAGGCCCCCGCGCTGAAGGCGGGTTATGACGAGGAGGCCGCTCGTTACGGTGATGTCGCCATCACGATCAGCGGCGAACCGGGAGCGGAGATCACCCTCCGGGAGGGTGGCGAGCCGGTGGCGTCCGGCCGTCTCGACCAGAACCGGCGGAGCCTGCGGTTCACCCCCGACTTGAGGCCGGGCCGTCACCAGCTCGTCGTCTCGGCGCAGGACCGGGCAGGCAATGTACGCACGCACGAGCTCACCGTCACCGTTGAGGACGACATGACGACGGCCGAGACCGTGCGGGCCGTGCTGTGGGCGGTAAGCGTCCTCCTGGTCGTCGGCGTGGGGGCTGTGCTGCTGTGGCGCAGGCGGCGCCGGCTGATCAGATGGTGGGCACGTCGCCGGGAAGCGGCGCGCATCGCCGCCGAGCTGCGGGCGGTCGCTCGCCGCCAGGAGCAGCTGCTCCGCGAGCAGGAGCGATACGAGCGGGACCTGGCCGTCTGGGAGACCGAGCACGAGAGATTGGCCGAACTGGACGCCCTGGCACGCAACCTGACGGGTGAGGTCTACCCGGCGGACCAGTTCCGCTGGGGCCGAAGGAAGAAGGACGAACGCGTCCTCATGGTGGCGACGGCGCAGCTGGTCGAGTACCGGACCAAGCAGGGTCTCGCCAGCCTGGAGGAGACGCACCGTGGTGAGGTGGCCGTCACCGACCGCCGGGTGCTGTTCGTCGGTCTCGCCAAGAACAGGGAATGGGACTACGGGCGGTGGCTCACCCACGAGCACCGGCCCCAGGGCATCACCCTCATCAGGGTGCTCAACCGCCTGAAGTCCTCCGGGATCGCCTACCCGCTGTCGGAAGCTCGTTACGTCCGCCTCGCCATCGACGTCGCCCTCGCCGAGCACCGGGGCACTCGTGACCAGATCATCCGCCGCACCCGGCAGGAACTCGACGCCCACACAGCCGACCGTCCGGTACCGCCCCGCGCTGCCACCGACTCTCAGCCCTTGGGGCAGCCCATCAGCTGACGCTCGGTGCTTCCTTCTGCAGAACCCTGCCGCCGGCACGATGCGGGCGGCAGGGTTGGGCGGCTTCCACTGCGTCGGGAGCCGCTACTCAGCGGGTCCCGAGCAGCGTCCGCCAGGTCTGGGCGCCGATGACGCCGTCGGCCGTGAGGGCGTGGGTCTGCTGGAAGACGATGGTCGCGGACTGGGTGCCGGAGCCGAAGGCGCCGTCGACGGTGAGGCCGGCGCCATAGAGGTTCAGCTGGGTCTGCGCCGCCTTCACCGCGTCGCCCTCGGAGCCGTACTTCACGGTGGGGACCAGGGCGGACCAGGTGTTGGCGCCGATGATGCCGTCCGCGGTGAGGGACGTGGACTGCTGGAAGCTGATCACCGCGGACTGGGTGGCCGACCCGAAGCTGCCGTCGGGGGTGAGCGGGTAGCCGGCGGCGCTGAGGAGGTACTGCGCGGTGCGGACGTCGTCGCCCTGGGAGCCGGACTTCAGGACCGGCCAGGCCACGGTGGGCGACGGGGTGGGAGTCGGGGTCGAGCCGCCGGAGTCGCCGAGCTTCACGGGGCGGAAGGGGTCGTAGTTGTCGGTGCCGATGCCGTACTTGAGCTGGCGGTAGGTGGTGCCGTAGGTGCCGCGCTGCTCGTACGCCCAGTAGGCGGTGTGCGCGGAGTCGGCCCACTTCTCGAAGATCACGACGTGGCGGAAGTCGCCGTCGGTGGTGCTGTAGTCGATCAGCAGGTCCCCCATCCGGAGTTGGCTGACGCTGCTGAGGCGTTGGGTGACGCTGCTGGTGGTGGCCAGCCCGACGGTGTTCAGGCCGGGCGTGCTCAGGCCTAGTGTCATGGAGACGTAGCCCGAGCAGTCCTGGCGGTAGCCGTCCTTCCAGACGGTTTCCATGCTGTAGGGGACGGGGCCGCCGTTGTTGGCGGTGAGCCAGGTCTTCGCCCGTCTGATCATCTCGTCGGGAGTGAGGGTGGCCACGGCGCCGGCCGCCTCGGCTTGCACGGCGTGGGCACCCGCGACGAGTTGGGTGTCCGCCGTGGAGATCGGGCCGCCGGACTCCAGGCCTGTGACCGTGGTGGCCGCCACGCCTGCCGCCGTGACGGCGACCAGGGTGAGCTGGGCGCTGCGGGAGAGTCTGGTGAGTAACCGCGTGAGCCGCACGAGCCGCATGAGTCCTCCGAAGCATCCGACGAGCCGGGCGTGACGTCCGGGCGGCACGTCGGGGTGCGACGGTCCGACCGTTCCCTGAGGGCTGAGGACCGGGGGCAGTCTTCAGTGGCCATCAGCGTGGCGTACGACCGGGGCCGGCACCAGAGCGCCATCGTGACGTGTGCATGACGGCTGAGGGTGGTGTCGGAGCGGAGAGGACGACACGTCCTGGTACGTCCGGCGGCGGGACGGCGGCGCGGGGCACGGGGCACGGGGAAGCGGGGCAACAGGGAAGGGGGAAGCGGGGAAGCAGGGCAGGCGCTCGCCGGCTCTAGGGGCGGGCGAAGGGGCCGTGCAGGGCGGCCCACTGGAGGAGCAGGACGGTCTTGCCGTCGGCGATGCGGCCGTCGCGGGCCATCGCGAGCGCCTCGGTGAAAGGGAGTTCGAGGACCTCGATGTCCTCGCCGTCCTCCTCGAGACCGCCTCCGGCGCCGGTGCGGTCGGCCGGGGTGTAGGGGGCGGCGAAGAAGTGGAGGCGTTCGGTGACGGAGCCGGGGCTCATGTAGGCGTCGAGGACGTGGGTGAGCGGACCGAGGGTGACGCCGAGTTCTTCAGCAGCCTCGCGCCGAATCGCGCTGGGCGGGTCGTCGGCGTCGAGCAGGCCGGCGGCGGCCTCGACGAGCATGCCGTCCGGGTGGTCGTTCACGTAGGCCGGGTAACGGAACTGCTGGGTGAGGAGGACGCAGCCGCGGGCCGGGTCGTAGGGCAGGACCACGGCGCCGTTGCCGCGGTCGTAGGTCTCGCGCTGCTGGGTCTCCCACCGTCCGTCGCGGCGGCGGTAGTCGAAGGTCGTGCGGCGCAGGACGTGCCAGCCCTGGGAGGTGAGTTCGACGTCGCGGACGACGACGTCGGGGTTGCGCTCGAGGTCGCGGCCGGCCTGGTCGAGGTGGGTGCGGCCGCGGTGGTCGGGGCGGTCGACGCCTGGGCGGTTCGTCACACGGCCTCCTGGGAGGCGTCGTGGGAGGTCGCTGTGGGGAGCGGGGCCTCTGTGCGGCGGGGGATCTCGGAGATGTCGTGGAAGACGGGGAGGCCGCGGCGGCGGGCGGTGGCGACGTCCTGGTCGGCGCCGGCGGAAGCGCCGGGCAGGCGCAGCACGGCGTCGCAGTGGGCGAGCAGGCGGTCGGCGGTCGGGTAGAGGACCTGGTCGGCGAGGGGGTGGGTGGGGCCGGCGCCGGCGGAGCTGAGGACGGGGAGGGCGATCCACTCGCCGATCACGGGGAGGTGACCGGCCGCGAAGACGGGCCAGGCGGCGGCTTCGAGACGGGCGAGGTTGGCGGCCATGGCCTGCGGGTCGCCGTCGGTGCCGGAACGGTAAGGGCCCGCGATGAGGATGAGCAAGGGCTTGTCGGTCATGACGGCTAAGATACATGCAGAAACGCGAATGAACAGGAAGGAACGTGCATGCTGGCTGCTGAACGGCGTGAGCACCTGCTGGGGCTGCTCGCCCGCACAGGGAAGATCGTGGCCAAGGAGGTAGCCGCTGAGCTGCACATTTCCGAGGACAGCGTGCGGCGCGACCTGCGGGAGCTTGCCGCCGAGGGACTGTGTCAACGGGTCTACGGCGGTGCGCTGCCCGCGTCACCCGCGGTGGTGGACTACGGCGCGCGGCAGGCGGTGGCGCCGGACGGGAAGCGGAAGGTTGCCTCGGTCGCCGCGGGGCTGGTGCGGCCGGGGGGTTCGGTGATCCTCGACGGAGGCACCACCGCCCTCGCCGTCGCTCGTGCGCTGCCGAGGGACCTCGACTGCGCGGTCATCACGCACAGTCCGACGATCGCGGCCGCACTGCTCGAGCATCCGCGGGCGGAGCTCTTCCTGCTCGGGGGACGGGTCTTCAAGCACTCGGCGGTGACCTGCGGGGCCGCGGCGGTCGAGGCGGCGCAGAACGTCTCGGCCGACCTCTTCCTGCTCGGCGTCACGGGGGTGCATCCGGAGGCGGGGCTGACCACGGGGGACGCGGAGGAGGCGGCGATGAAGCGCGCCCTGGCGGCGAGGGCCGCGGACACCTACGTCCTCGCCTCGTCGGAGAAGATCGGCACGGCTTCGCAGTACCGCGTGTTGGGGTGGGAGAAGGTGAGCGGGTTGATCACCGATGCCGATCCGCGTGACTCGGTGGTCGAGCAGGTCGGGGAGTTGGGGGTGGAGGTGCTGACCGCGGGTTGAGGGGCCGTTCGCCGCGGGCCCGGGCGTCAGCCGGCGGGGAGCGCGTGGTGCCGGTCCTGGTGCCGCCAGACCCGCAGCGGACCGATGGCTCGGAAGCCGTGGCGGACGGCGGCGTCGAGGTCCGCGCCGTGTGCGTAGCCGACCACGGGGAGGGTCGGGAACAGTCGGTGCACGGCGCCGAGGAGCCCGGGCCAGGCTCGGTCGGTGCCTCCCTCGACCGCGAAGACGTTGGAGATGCCGACCACGTGGTCGCTGCGACTCGCCACGGCCCCGGCGGTCACGGTGCCGTCGGCGGCGTGACCCGCGAGCAGGGAGGTCGTCGGGTCGTCGAGCAGTTCGGGCCGGAAGGGGTGCCCCCCGTTGGCGTCACCATCGACCCAGGCGAGGGCCCAGGCACGCAGCGCCTCGGGGTCGCTCATCTCGCTCCAGGTGAACTCCGGCCGGGTGGCCGGCGCGGTCGCCCGCGCACTCGCCGGGCGGTGGATCCACTGGGCGTCGAACAACACCGTGAAGCCGGCCCCCGAGAGGTCGAGGTCGGCGAAGCTGTCCTTGACGCACGCACCGGGGGTGGCGGTGTCGATCCGCTCCAGCAGTGCTGTGGCATCCGTCCCCGGAACCAGGGTCACCGCGTCCGGGTAGTACAGCGGCGGCCGGGACGGGACGGCCCACGCCTGTGTCCCGAACTCGCCCACCAGACCGTGCGCTCGGCTCATCACCGCGCACCACTCGGCGTTGTTGCGGGCCGCGGCCCGGATCATGGGGTCCCTCTTCATCATGAGCCGCATCTTTGCCCGAACCCCCGCGCCCGTCGCACCCTTTTACGGCGCGCCTGTCCAACGCCGTTGTGGGTGCGCTTAGTTGGGCCTCTCCGGCATGACCTCAGCCGACGGTTATGTAATAGGCGGATGCGGCCAGCACCCCTATACTTCGGCGCATGGAGCCCATGACGATCAGGCGTGCCGTCGCTCAGGACGCGGAGCGTCTCACCTCGCTGGTCCGGGAGTCCGGCGCCTATCGAGGGAAGTACGCATCGATCATCGAGGGTTATCGGGTGACCGCCGACTACGTCGCGCGGCACCGGGTCCATGTGGCCGTCGGGACGACCGGGCGGCTGGTGGGCTTCTACGCCCTGGTGCTGGAACCGCCGGAGCTGGACCTGGCGTTCGTCGAGGACGACGCGCAGGGGACGGGTGTCGGCCGGCTGCTCGTCGAGCACATGCTCGGCGAGGCCCGGGAGGCCGGCCTGACGGAGGTGCGCGTGGTGGCGCATCCCCCGGCCGAGGCGTTCTACCGACGGCTGGGGGCCACGCGGGTGGGGACGATCGCGCCGTCGCCGCCCAAGGTCACCTGGGAGCGTCCCGAGCTGCGGTTCGCCACCGCCCGGGCCCGTCTCATCGAGGGCACGCGCCTCCCCTGATCACCGGTCGGCAGGTCCCGGTCATGCCGCTGTGCCGTGTCCGGCCTCTCCCACGCGGCGGCTCGGTTCGAGCTCGTCCAGTTCCCAGTGGTACCGGCAGTCGTCGCAGCGGTACTCGTCCAGTCCGACGTCGATGGTGAGCGTCTCCCCGTGCGGGCAACGGGTGTCGTCCCCACGCCCCGCGCACTCCTGCGTCCAGGTGTCTGCCATGCCTTCGACCGTGCTGCGGGTTCACGGTGGCGGAAAGGTGGCCTGGTGGGCGCACGGACGTACGTCCCGGCAGGGCGCCTCAGCGGTGAGCAGCTGCATCTTCCGGCCGCTCGGTGCTGCACGGCCGGTCCGGCGGGCAGCCTGCGCTAGGGGGTCGTGAGAGCGAGGAACGCCTTCCAGGCGGCGGGGGTGAGGGACAGCCCTGCGCGGGCGGTGTCCTTCGAGTCGCGGACGTGGACGGCAGCCGAGGAGATTGCCACCTCCAGGCATTCGCCGCCCTCGTTGCCGCTGTAACTGCTCTTGCACCAGGTGAGTTGGGCTGCCGTCTCGTCGGTCACTGGTCCCCCAGGATGTCCGCGATCAGCGCGAGGGACTCGTGCGGGGTGAGCGCCTGCGCCCTGATCGTTCCGTAGCGTGCCGCCAGGATACGGACTTCCTCGGAGGCGACCAGGACGGTGCCATGAGCCTGGGTCTCCACGTAGGCGACCTGTGGCTTTGCCTTCGGGGTGAGAAGGACGAAAGCGCCGCCCATGCCGGCGTGCTCGTGGCGTTCGGTCGGCATCACCTGCAACGAGATGTTGCGGCGGTGGCCCAGGTCCAGGAGCTTCTGCAGTTGCTCCTTGTGGACTGTGCGGCCTCCGAGGGGGCGACGGAGGGCGCCCTCCTCGATGACGGCGGTGACCATGGGCGGAGGCCAGTGACCGAGGATCTCCTGCCGAGCCAGGCGTGAGGTCACGCGGCGCTCGATGGTCTCGTCGTCGAGCAGAGGCGTGCGCATCTCGTAGAGGGCGCGCGCTCGTCGTTCCGTCTGGAGCAGACCGGGAACGTCATGGTTGTTGTAGAAGTCGATGGCGACCGCAGCCCCCTCCAGCCGGGCGTAGTCGCGGAACCAGGCCGGGTGACGGACCCGGGACCTCGCCCGCGCGCTCTCCACCTCGTCCGCGGTCGCGCTCAACAGGCCGCCCGCGCCGAGGAGATCGTCGGCCGCGGTCAGGAACTCCCGCTGCGGAGTGCGGCGGCCGCGTTCCAGGGAGGAGATCAGGTCCTCGCTGTACCCGAGGCGGTCGCCCAGGTCGCGCTGGGTGAGACCCGCTCGTTCCCGCAGGAGCTTGAGCTGTCTGCCGACCGCGCGGAACAGTTCCTCGTACGGCTCGGGTTCGTCCGTCTCGTGAGTCATCGGCGCCACCGCCTTCCACCCGACAGGTCGTACACGTCACGTGCCACGTCCGCACGGCGTCGCCTGTACCGGCCGTCGTCCTCGCCAGCGTAGGTCGCGGCGGCCACGCTGAGTCACATGGTTCTCGAAACTCCCACCCGGAAGCGGTGGGCACAGTTGTTCAGCGGAACGCCCCGTGGGGCACGGCTCGCCCGGCTGCTTGCTGCGCGTCAGCTGGAGTTGTGGGACTGGCCGCCGTCGTCGGAGGCGGGTGAGGCGGCGGCACTGGTGGTGGCGGAGCTGGCGAACAACGCCGTCACCCACGGTCACGTACCGGGGCGTGGGTTCCGGTTGCGGCTGGAGGCCGAGGCGTCGGTGTCGGGGCTGCTGGTCGTGTCCGTGGACGACGCGAGAGGTGAGCGGCTGCCGGAGCCGAGAGTGGCGGAGGGTGAGGAGGCGGGGCGAGGGTTGTTGCTGGTTCAGGCGCTGGCGGTCGCGTGGGGGTGGCGGCCGCGGCCGCCTTCCGGGAAGACGGTCTGGGCGGTGTGCGCGAAGGGAGGGGGCTCGTCGGCAGGTCGAGGTCGAGGGGGACGGTCAGGGCGGTGATTCCCGTTGGTGTCCGACAGGCGTGCGGCGAGAGCCCGCCGGATGAGCGGCGCGTCGCTCGCGCGAGGGCGGTGTCGGACAGCGGCGGTACGGTCGCGGGCATGTCGAACGAGCGTGCCGCCTGCCACTGCGTGATCTGCCATGACTACGGGGACAGGGGTGAGGCCACTGCCCTGGACGAGCACACGGTGCGGCACGTCCAGGACCACGGCTGGAGCGTCGTGATGGTGCCGGCCGACGAGCAGGGGCCGGGGTTCGCGTACACCGTCGGGCTCCTGCACTCGCACGGTGTGCCGGAGCTGGCCATGTTCGGACTGGACGTCCAGCTCATGCACGCGCTGCTCAACGAGCTGGGGCGTCAGGCGGCGGACGGGACCGCACTGGAGGACGGTGGGACGTACGAGGGCGTCATCGAAGGGCGGTCGGTTGCGCTGCGGGCGGCAAAGCGGGGCTGGTACCGGGAGTTCTTCGGGCGGGCGATCGCGTTCTACCGCAAGCCGCCGCTCCCCGTGTTGCAGGTGGTCTGGCCGGATGCCGAGAACCGGTTCGTCTGGGAGCCGACGGCCGACCCGCGGTTCGAGGACTCGCAGCCGCGGTTGTGGATGACGCCGGACGAGCATCCGGCGGGGGTGTGGGCGACGCTCGTCGGGCGGTAGTCGCCGCGGGTGGGGCGGGCGGGCGGGTGAGGTAGCGGTGCCGGAGCCGCCGAGGTGTCCACCGAGCGTGCGCATCGGGCTGAGGTAACGGCTATGCCTGTTCCCGGGCCGCGGGAGTCACCGGGGTCTGCAATGCGCCCAGGAGCGCGGGCACGTGGAGCTCGGGGACGACCAGCAACACCTCCCGCTCACCGTCCCGGCACTCGACCGCGACCGGCCGTTCGAGTGCGGCGCAGCGGGGGTCCTCGGGCGCGGTGGCGTGGAGGCGGACGAAGGAGAGGGGCGGGACGGGGATGGGCTCGCCCTCGTCCTGGGGTGCGTCGCCGGTGCCGGCCGGGGCGGCGGCTTCACGGGACTGGAAGGGCGGGAAGGACTCGAAGGGCTCGAAAGGCTCGAGCGACAGTCCTTCCGGGCCGATGAACAGGTACTGCGCCTCCTCCCCGCTGTACGGCACGTCGCCGAGCACGGCCGCCGGCACCACGGTTTCCTCGTCCGGCGGCTCCGGCAGATACCGCTCCGACAAGGCCACGGCCTCGCGTGCGGCCCGGCGGCGTTGCCGCGCGCCGTACGCCGCGCCGCCGACCACGGCGAGTGCCGCCGCGCAGACCGAGGAAGTCGCCGCGGCAAGGAGGCTCGGCGCCATGGCCACGGGTGCGAGGGTGAGGACGCCGAACAGCATGGTGGTGACGAACGGGACGGACACGCTCCACCGGCCGACGGACTCCAGGCTCCGGCCCTGCCGGCGCGGCCTGCGCATCCGGTGCGACGTCCGGAGGAGGCCGGCGCCGAAGGGGAGCAGGAAGCACGTCGGACGCAGTTCGGTCTCCGTCCAGCCGCCGGGGTGGGCCTCGGCGGGGATCCGGCCGTCGGGGACGACGAACTCCCGTACTTCCCCGCGCCAGGCGATGACGGTGACCGGTTGGCCTTCCCGGACGCTGATCGTGTCGGACTCGTCCCGCAGCGCCGTGAACGCGCTGGACCCGTCGGGCAGGGACACGAAGAGGTAGCGGACCGTTTCGCTGTCGTCGTCGCCGCCGCCGACCTTGACGCTCGTGTCCGTGGACCTCTGGCTCGCGCGGCAGTCGGTCGTGTCCTCGAACGACGTGCCGTCGGCGCACGGCGGTGCCGCGAGATAGGCGCGGTGGTCGGCGATGGCGGACACCAGGCTGATCACCGGGACGACCAGGCCGGCCACGGCGAAGATCAGACCCAGCACCAGCGGCAGCAGCCACCGCTTCCTGGACCCTCTCGTGTACATGGGCATACCGCGTCTCCCCCGTCGTCCTTCCGTCACCGGTCGTCGTACGACGGTCGGTGAGGGAATTGTGCGGGAGGGCGATCACCGGGGCCCTCGCGTGGGGCGGAACGTTACCGGCCTGTGGAGGGACCGGGACTTGGACGTGCCACGGCGGCGGGCCTGCGGAGGCGGGCCGGCGGTGGAGACGGTGGAAACACTCAGGGCCGGAATCCTTGAAGGATTCCGGCCCTGAGCCTTCAGTAGCGGGGACAGGATTTGAACCTGCGACCTCTGGGTTATGAGCCCAGCGAGCTACCGAGCTGCTCCACCCCGCGTCGTTGTTCCTTGACCGTACGGCATGACCAGGGGAATAGCGAATCGGTTTTCGGGGCGAGCCGCGGATGGCATGCGGTGTGGGCGCCTCCGGGTGGGCGAACTCACCGTTGCGCGGCTCGATTTCACCGTCATGCGGCTCCGCAGCGCTCGCGGAGGAGCTCGACGCCGTCGCCTTCCAGATCGTCGAGGTACGTTGCCCGCCCGGTCATGACCATCGTCAGGGCCAGGGTCGTACCGGACACGGGGGAACCGGAGCCGGTCCGGAAGGGCCCGTCGGTCGCGACGAGTCGCAGGCCGCCGATGCGTCCCTTGGCGAGGACCACGAGGTCCGATCCCTGGTAGTACTCGGCCACCCGCGTGACCACGTCGATCGGGTAGTCGTGGTCGATGCCCAGCGGACGCCGGACGTCTTCCGCGTGCACGATCGTCTCGCCCAGCATCGCGACGACGGGGAGGGGAGGCTTCGTCGTGCTCGGGACGACGTTCCGGAACCGCTCATGTGTCTCCGCCGGGCTCGCGCCGAGTTGCTCGGCCAGCCGCAGGGCCACCTGCTTGTCGAAGTCGAAACGGCAGCGGATCACACCTGCCAGCCAGCGCACGGTGTTGAGGCTCGCGCCCGCGGTGAGGTGCGCCAGCACCTCGCGCACCGTGAGTCCGGCGCACAGCGAGGGGGTCTCCCACTGTCCGTCGGACAACTCCGCAAGGTCGGCCGCCAGTGCCGCGCGTTCGGCGTGGATCAGAGGCCAGATCTCGGACGTCGAGCTGCGATCCGTTGAGGGTTTCGACGCAGTCATACGGGTGGTCTCCTGTCGGCGATGACGATGCGGGGCTTCCGGCGTGCGCCTCAGTCCGTGGTGATGCCGCGCGCCACGAGGACGTCCCGCTGTTCGGGGGTCAGGAACTCCGAGCCGATGACGCGCCGGAGGTTGGGGAGCAGCGCGAGGTCGTCGAGGGAGGCGACGTCGAAGAGGTCGTCCTCGCCGTCCCAGATCGGGGCGCACTCCTGGTACACCTCGAGCCCGCCGTCCAGGCAGAGTTCCTCGACGCCGGCCAGCAGGTCGTCAGGTATGGACAGCGAGGTGAAGTGGTCGCGGGCCTGCGGGACGACTTTGAAGGCCAGCCCCTGCTCGTGGGCGTAGGTGTACGCGTCGTTGCCCAGGCCCTGCTGCCGCAGCAGGTCCACGAGGTGGAACCGCGGGGTCAGGGTCTCGTCGGTGTACATCAACTGCTCGATGACGAGGAGCTTGAAGTTGAAGTCCTGGAACTGGGCCATGAGCTCACCGTAGGTGACGGCACTGACAGTCACGGCGGGCATCGGCACGAGCGATGGGCACGCGGTGCCCGAGGCACGGTGCCCGCCGTGGACGGGGCGTGGTGCTGCCTAGGCCGAGACGTGCTTGCGGTACGCCGGGCCCAGTTCGCGTATGTCCACGCTGGCGTGCACCGTCAGGTCGGGCACGGCGGCCACCCGTGTCCGCAGGAGGGCGAGGACGGCCTGGCTCAGCTCCGTCTTGACCTCGTCGGTGCGGCCCTGAAGGAGCGTGATCTCTACGTGGACCACCGCGTTGCCGGGCTCCCCTTCGGCGACGTAGGTCTCCTCCACACGGCGGAAGCGGGTCTTGCAGTTGCCGACGGCGGTCTTGGCGATGTCGGCGGTGAGCGGGTGCAGTTCGCGTGCGAAGCCGTGGCGGTCGAAGGCCTCGGTCAGCGACTCGGAGTAGTCGACGGTGATGTGCGGCATCGGGCGCTCCCGTTCGGGCGTCTCAGGGGCTCGTGGTCCTGGTCATCCTCGTACACGGCGAGGAGGGCGGGTCGGGTTTCCGCCGCTTGACCGAGGGCGGGTGGTCACTCGCTCTGTCCGCCAGGACGGAGGCCTTGCCCGGGCGCGGTCGTCCCCGGGGCGGCCTGCCCGCTCAGACGCTTCACGTCGGCGATCATCTCGTCCAGGCCGCCGAGTTCGACCAGCGTGCCGTCCGACCCGTCGTGTAGACACGCGGGGGCCCCATCGCCGCCCCGGCCTGCCGCAACGCGGCCTCCCGCTCGGCCACGGTGGGGCCGTGGGGGCACCGGACCCGGAAGCCGTGCAGGCTGATCGCGGACGCGTCGATGTCGTCGGGTTCCGGCATTCCCTCCTGCACGAAGCCGCAGAGCGCGCGCAGGGCGTCCTCGCCCAGGTCCAGGGGGTGGAAGGGCAGCGGGTACGGCTCCTCGTCCTCGTCGGGCCACGGGACGACGTCCGCCGGTCGGTCACCCGCCCAGTAGGGCACCTCGAAGGGCAGTGGTTCGCCGATGTTCTCGATGATGCCGCTGTCCGGGGAGAGGCTCAGGGATCGGACCAGGCGTCCGTCCTCCCACACCGCGAAGGCGAGCCAGTCGACGACGCTGTGCATGGCGTGCAGCACGAGTCGTCGTCCGGCGCTCGCCGCTACGAGGTACTCGGGAAGTTCGGAAGGGCGGTCGATCATCACCCGTTGGTCGCCCACGACTTCCAGCCCCGGCCAGGCCGCGGCGTAAGCGGTGCCTTCAGGCGGGTACACCCCCGTCGAGAGGCACGCGCCCTCGTCCGCCTGGCACTCCTCGATCTCCCAGCCCGGGTAGAGCCGCCGCATCATCGCGGTGGTGCGAGCCGGGTCGGCCGCGCCCACCTGCCGCAGCAGAGGGGGCACGTCGCCGTCGGCGTACACCAGCACTCCGGTCTTGGCTCCCACAGCCGGCTCCTTCCGAGGTGGACCGTCGATATCGGTCGCACCGTAGCCGTCGGCTCCGACAGCGGTGGCGCGGTGACGCGGTGATCCGGTGACGCGTCGACGCCGCGGACACATCGGTACGGCGGGCGGAAGCCGGCGTGGGCGCTACGGGCGGGGCCGACGGAGGCAGTCGGAGCACCCGTCGGTGCGGCGGGAAGGCCAGCCGCCCGGGTGCGCGAGGTCGGCCTGTGGGGGGAGTCTGGTCGGAGTCCCGGTCGGATCCGGTCGCGGGGCAGCGTCAGGACTCGTCGTCCCGCGCGGCCGGCGCCTGTCACGGCCGCTTCGGGTCCCGGCGGATCAGGTCCCAGCGGTTCGGGTCCTGGTGGTTCGGGTCCTGGCGGTTCGGCGGCCGTCAGGTGAGGTCCGGGAGAGGGCTGTCCTCCGCCACCGCGGCGTTGGACGGGGCGGCGGTCGGCCGGATTCAGCCGGTGCCCTCCTGGGGCGTGGCGGGGTCGGACTGTTCGGTCCGGTCCGGGCCGCCCGGGGTGGTCGGCTGGGTCTCGGCGGGCTCGTCGGCGGGGGTGGGGGCGGTGCTCGGGGCGGTGGGGGGCTCGGCGGCTCCGCCGCCCTCGTCGCCGGGGGCGCCGTTGCCGCTCTTGCCTCCCTTGCCGCCCTTCTCCGTCTTGCCGGCCTCGGCGGGGTCGGCCTTCTTGCCGTGACGGCCGTCCGCCTCCCGGTCCGCGGCCGCCGCCTTGCCGGTCCTCGCCTTGCGGCCGGTCGAGCCCATCGGGTTGGCGGCCGGGACGGCGTAGGAGACGGTCGGGGGAACCCGGTCGGAGTCGCCGGTGCTGTCGGCGGCGGTGTCCTCGGCGCTCGCCTTGCCGGAGGGGCGCTGGGCCTGCGGTGCCGTGGCGGAGGCGCGGGTGTCGTCGTTGTTGCCGCTGGTGTCGGGGGCGAGGGCGACGGTCGCGCCCAGGGCCACGGAGAGAGCGGCGAGGACGGTGCCCACGGCCACCCGGCGGCCGTGGCGCGGGCCGGCCGGGAGGGGGGCGGACCGGGTGACCGCGGCGTCCGGCTCCGCGGACCGCACCGGGAACACCAGGTCCGTCGACGGCGGGACCGGCAGCGGGGCCGCGTCAGGGCTGCCCCCGGCAGCCAGGGCGGCGAGGGTCTTCGCGCAGTGCGCGGCGTCGGGACGGGCGGCGGGGTCCAGGTGGGTCATGGCCCGGATGAGGGCGACGAGGTCCGGGGAGAGCCAGGTGGGGATCAGCGGCGGGCGGTGGAGACGGGCGATCGCCGCCTCGAGCGGGGTGCCCTGGTACTCCGTCCGCCCTTTGACGCACTCCAGCAGCACCAGTCCGAGGGCGTAGACGTCCGTGGCGGGCCCGATGCTCTTGCCCTCGACCTGCTCCGGGGCGAGGTAGGCCGCGGTGCCGGTCAGGGCGTCGGGGGCGGTGTGGCGGGTGGCGTCGACGAAGCGGGCGATGCCGAAGTCGGCCAGGTGGGGCGCGCCGGCGGCGGTGTCGAGCAGGACGTTGGAGGGCTTGACGTCGCGGTGCACTATGCCGGAACGGTGGACGTGGGCGAGTGCCTGGGCGAGCGCGGCGCCGAGTTCGGCGACCCGCCGCTGGGGCAGGGCCCCGCCTTCGAGGAGGTCGCGCAGCGTGGGACCATCGACCAGTTCCATGACCAGGAAGGCGCGCCCGTCGTGGCGTCCCATGTCGTAGACGGTGACCAGGCCCGGGCCCTGCAGGCCGGCGAGCAGGACCGCCTCGGCGGCGAGGCAGTCCTCGGCCTGGTGGTGTGCCCCCGGGCGGAAGACCTTGACGGCCACGGGCCTCTGCAGGCGGGTGTCGACGCCCTTGTAGACGTCGGCCATGCCGCCCATCCCGATCTTCTCCTCCAGCTGATATCGGTCACAGAGGAGATGGGTCGTCCAGGGATCCGCCGATGCCTGTGCGGTAGGCATGGCTGCAGAGGGGCTGGCCTTCATCTGGATCTCCGTTGCTGTCGCCGCGTGACCGGGCTCGGCTCTGGGCCGTGGCGATGCGGGTACCCCGTGGTCCGGTGTGATATCCGGACGAAGTCGGCGCAGCCGGTCCCGGCAGGCCGCCTTCCGGTCTCGCCAGGTCGTTGTCCACCGGGTCCGCCGGTGGGCGCCCGGGCCCCCGACTGCCGTGCGGGGAAAAAGAGTTGGACGGGACGCGGGGCGCGGGGATACCTTGCCGTCGACCGTGACCTTTCGAAGGAGGTGAGACCCGTGAACGACGTTGTTTCGAGGTGGGTGCTCCCTCCTTTCGTCACGGTGTGCGACTGACCCAGGTGGTGTCGTCGGGAGCGCCTTCCTCTGCCGAGGTACTCCTGAAAGGCGAACACCCATGAGCAGCACAGTCAGCGTCACGCGCGTCGCGGAGGACCGGTGGGAGGCCGCGGCCGACGACGGGACCGTCGTCGGCCAGGGCGACGTCTCACGCCGGCCCGACGGGCGGCTCTTCCTCAGCGTCGACGTGTGGCAGGACGCCGCCTTCGACCGGCTCGCCGCCGCGATGCTGGCGGATCTCCCCGAACCGCTGCACACCCTGATCGGCGACGAGGACCACGACCGCCGCGTCGGCTGGGAGCGGCTCGGATTCACCGTCGGACGCCGGGAGTGGGCGTACGACCTGCCCACCGACCCCCGCGTGACGGGACTCGGCGCGGTGCCGCTCCCGGCGGGGGTGTCGATCCTGCCCGCCGGGGAGGCGGACGAGGATCGGCTGCGCGCCCTGGACCGCGCGATCCGGGAGGAGGTCGGCGCCGCGGCCGGCCTGCACCCCCTGCCGGCCGAGCTGGTGTCGGGCCCGCCCGGCGACACGGTGGTGGACCCGTCGAAGTACGCGGTGGCCGTCCGGGACGGGGCACGCTCCGGCGCCGGACGCAACGATGAGGACGGGGGCGCGTACGTCGGGCTGGTCCGGGTGGTGCGGGTGCGACGCCGGGCCCGGGTCGGGCTGATCGCGGTCCGGGCCGACGAGCGCCGGCGCGGGATCGGGCGGGCGCTGCTGGCCCACGCGCTGGACACGCTGGCCCGCGACGGCGTCGGCTTCGCCTGGGCCGAGGCCGACGCGTCCCACGCTGCGGCGACCGCGCTGCTCGAGGGCGCGGGGGCGCGGCGGGCCGGCGCCTCCCTGGAGCTGGTGCGGCCCTGACCTCCGAGCGTTCACAGCGCAGGCGCGCACCACCCGTCACCAGGACCAGGACCAGGACCAGGGCCCGCACGGCATGCGCCCCGCCGTCACGAGGCGGGGACTGGCCTCCCGGCCGCCCAGCGGTCGCGCCGGGCCGGGGCGCGTTCACGGTCCTGCTGACCGGAGACCGGGGACGATGGCCGAAGACGGGGACCGGGGACCGGGGGCGGGGGCCGGCCACCGCCCCACGTGACCCGGTGACCGAACCGCTGCCACCGGGCAGACGCAGGACAGACCGCCCCGCCGGGTCACCGGCACACACTCACATCGGACAGTCGAGCTCTCGAACTGTCGAACCTACTCACCTCGGAAGCGAGACGTCTTGGCAAGGAAAGCGAACGGCCTGGAGATGGAAGGCACCGTCGTCGAGTGCATGCGCAACGCCACCTTCACGGTGGAGCTGCCGAACGGGCACCACGTGCTCGCGCACATCAGCGGGAAGATCCGCAAGAACCGCATCCGTATCCTCCCCTTCGACCGGGTGCTCGTGGAGCTGAGCCCGTACGACCTGAGCCGGGGCCGGATCCTCTTCCGGTACCGCAACTGAGCCACGTGCGGCGCGCGCCGCGACCGGCTCAGGCGCCGCCGAGCTGCTGCTCGGCGGCGTCCACGGTCTGCGCGAGCAGCACCGCGATGGTCATCGGCCCGACGCCGCCGGGGACCGGAGTGATCAGGCGGGCCCGGGTGAGGGCCGCGTCGAAGTCGACGTCGCCGACGTTGCCCGGGTTGTAGCCGGCGTCGATCACCACGGCGCCGGGTTTGACGTCCTCGCCCCGGATCAGCCGGGGCCGCCCGACGGCCGCGATCAGCACGTCGGCCTCCCGGACGATCGCCGGGAGGTCGACCGTGCGGGAGTGGCAGTAGGTCACCGTCGCGTCCTCGGCGAGCAGCAGCATGCCCGCCGGCTTGCCGAGGATCGCGCTGCGGCCCACCACCACGGCGTGTCGGCCGCTCAGTTCGACGTCGTACTCCTTGAGCAGCCGCATGATCCCGCCCGGCGTGCAGGACACGAAGCCGGGGCGCGCGAAGCTCATGGCGGCGAACGAGTGCAGGGTGACGCCGTCGACGTCCTTGGCGGGGTCGACGGCCTCGAACGCGGCGCGCTCGTCGATGTGCGGGCCGCAGGGGTGCTGGAGCAGGATGCCGTGCACGTCCGGGTCGGCGGACAGGGCGGCGAGCGTGTCGACCAGTTCCGCGGTCGTGGTGGTGGCGGGCAGGCCGACGTGCCGGGACCGGATGCCGGCCTTCGCGCACCGCGCCCGCTTCATGCGGACGTACGTCGCCGACGCGGGGTCCTCCCCAACCAGCACCGTCGCCAGGCACGGGCCGCTCCCTGTGCGGCGTGCGAACTCCGCCGCCCTGACTGCGGCCTCGTCCACGACGCGCCGGGCGAGGGCGGCGCCGTCCATCAGCTGGGCCGTGCGGATCGGGGACATCGTCGCCTCCAGGCGTCGAGCAGCCACTCGCCCAGGCGCACGGCAGCGACGTCTCGTCGGACCGCTCCCCGGTGGTGCTCCACCTCAGCGCCAGTCACGGCCCACCGGGCACTGTAGGGGCGAACGCGGCCGGACCGCACCGACTTCACCGGTTCCGGCCCTCGACGCCCGCCGCTGAAAACGATGTTGTGCCGCGGCGCCGGCGCCCGTTGTGCTTGCCTGTTGCCGACGGGGTGGTGTCACGGCCCCGCGTTCGTCGACCTGACGAGCGGACGGTACGGAGGCACCGCGCGGGTGCCGGAACTGACGGGGGTCGCACGATGAGCACGGCGCCGAGAACCGCCCTGGTGACGGGGGCCTCCTCCGGTCTGGGGCGGGAGATCGCCCTGGACCTGGCGCGACGGGGGTGGCGGCTGGTGCTGCCGGTGCGCGCCGAGGGGCGGGGGAAGGAGCTGGTGGCGGCCGCGGAGGCGATGGGCGCGCCCTCGCCGCTGGTCGTCGAGTGCGATCTGTCCGACCACACGGCGGTCCGACGGATGTGCGCGGTGGTCGCCTCCGAGGGCCCGCTGGACCTGGTGGTGAACAACGCGGCCGTCGGCGGCGGCGCCGACCCCACCGTGCGGGGCACCAACGCCGCCGGCGTCGAACTGCGGATGGCGGTCAACGCCGTCACGCCGCACCTGGTCGCCCGCGAGCTGGCCGTTGCGCTGACGCCGGACGGTCGCGTCGTGCAGGTCGGCAGCATGGGCCAACTGCCCATCGACCTGGACGACATGGACTTCGAGCACGGTTACGACGGCGTGGTGGCGTACTGCCGCAGCAAGGTCGCGCTGGTGATGTCCGCGATCGAGCTGGCCCGCGAGGGCGTCCCGGTGAACGTCGTGCACCCGGCGCGGGAGATGCCCACCCCCATGGTCAGGGAGAGCGCCCTGACGGTCAGGTCCACGCTCGACGACGGCACGCTGCCGGTCCTGCGCGTCGCGCTCGACTCCGAGCTGGCGGGCGTGCGCGGCGCGTACTTCCACCGCTTCGACCGCACCGATCCTCACGAGCAGGCCCTCGACGCCGTGGCCCGCGAGCGCGTGGTGGCGTGGCTGGAGGAGGCGGCGGACCGCGTCGCCTGAGGGCGGCACCGGACGGCGCTGTCTCCGGCCCCGAGCGGCCTGAGGGCGACGCCGGACCGCCCCGCGCCGTCCCCCGACCCCGCACGGCTTGGGGGCGGCACCGGACCGTCCCCTCCCCCGACCCGGCGCGACGTGAGGGCGGCACGGGGCTGCCCCTCCCGATCCGGCGGCGCCGTGATGGTGCCGCCCCGCCCCTATCCCCCCGCCTCGATCAGCGCCGCGAACGAGTCCAGCACCCGGCGCAGCCCGAAGACGTACGCGTGGTCCGGGTCGTGCGCGCTGCCGTGGGCCTCGCCGGCGGCCGTGCCGACGCGTGAGGCGAGGGGGTAGACGGCCGGGTCGAGGACCTGGGCGAGCAGGGGGGCGTTGGCCTCCCACCACTCCTGCTCGTCCATGCCTCCGTCGGCTCCGGCGGCCCGCGCGGCGGCAGCGGTGCGGGCGTTCGCCTGGACGAAGGCGAGCAGGTGGGTGAGGCAGTCGTCCATGGTGACGTCGTCCAGGCCGAGGCCGTCGAAGGCGGCGAGCTCGTGCTCGTACTTCGCCATCTGTCCCGGGCCCAGCGGCGGCCGGACGGTGGAGACGGCGGCGGCCCAGGGGTGGCGGGTGAACAGCGCGCGGTTCTCGTCGGCGACGGCGGTCACCTTCTCCCGCCAGGGGCGCCCGGTGGTGTCCGTTCGCGGCATCCGGGCGTAGGCGGCGTCCAGCATCAGGTCGAGCAGCTCGGCCTTGGCGGGGACGTAGGTGTAGAGGGTCATCGGGACGACGCCCAGGTCACCGGCCACCCGGCGCATGGTGAGCGCCTCCAGGCCCTCGGCGTCGGCGAGCCGCGTCGCGGTGTCCACCACGGCGTCGACGCTCAGTGCCCGGCGGGGACCGCGGCGGGTTCCGGCGGGCTCGTCGGCCCGCAGCTCCCCCAGGGCGTCGCGCCACAGCAGGCGCAGAGTGCTGGCGGGATCGCCCGCGCTGGTTCGTTCGGTCGGCATGGATCTGATTTTCCCCGCAGACCTTCTCTGAACACTGTACAATATACGCCGTACAGAGAAAGCGGGCCGGTTCACCGAACCCGCCGGGACCCCTCAGGAGGCCTCATGAAGATCACCGCGTGCGCCATATCCCTCAACGTCGAGGACGTCATCGCCTCCAGCGCCTTCCTCCAGGACCACTTCGGCTTCGTCGAGAAGATGGCAGCCGACGGGTTCGCCTCCCTCGCCCGCGAGGACGTCGCCATGAACGTGATCTTCCTGCGTCGGGGCCTGGAGACCCTGCCCGCCGACCAGCGCGACGATCACGCCCAGGGCCTGATCCTGGCCTTCGAGGTCGACGACCTGGAGGGGGAGCTGGCGCGCCTGACCGACGCGGGGGTGCCGATCACCATGCCGCTGACCGTGGAGGAGTGGGGCGAGCGCGCCTTCCAGGTCCGCGACCCGAACGGGGTCATCGTCCAGCTCGTCGACTGGAAGGGCGGCGCGACCGCCTGATCCGCCCCCGACGGCGCGAAGGCGGCACGCCTCCCAACCACCCCGGACAGCCCCCGACAGCCCCGAAATGGGGGCCTGGCGGTGAGGTGCCCCATAGGGCCCAGGTCACCTCCTAAGGCGCTTAGCGGCACGGACAGGGGGCGCCGCGGCAGCCGTACGCGCAGGTGAGACCGGTTTGCACCGGCCTCACCTGCGCGTTTCCGTTTTGCACCACTTTGCAGGGTTCTGTGGCGTTAGGGCACGACAAGCATGCACTTACGAAGAAGCTTCGTAGATCACACCTTTGTCAGGCGGCCCGGGGTCCGGTTACCAATGAACCCGTCGCCGGGCACCGTCCTGGTTCACCGGCGGCAGTCCTGATCTCCGAGCCAAAGGGTTCCGCATGTTCCAGCGCGTCACGCTCCGCACCACCGGTACCTCCGCCCTCCGCACCCGCGCCGCCGTCCTGGCAGCCGGCCTGGGAGCCTCGGTCGTGCTGGGTGCCGGAGTCGCGACTGCTGCCGGCGCCCCCGAGGCGGCCGGCACCGCGGCCACCGGCGTCCACACCGTCGCCGAGGCCAAGAAGGCCGCCAAGCCGAGCTGGGTCGACCCGGTCCAGAAGTACAAGCTGTCCGCCAGCTTCGCCCAGAACGGCGGCATGTGGGCGCACAAGCACTCCGGCCAGGACTTCGCCGTCCCGACCGGCACCAAGGTCTTCGCCGCCCACGAGGGCACCGTCGTCAAGGCCGGCGGCTGGGGCGCCGGTGACGGCCCCGCCTACGGCAACGCCATCGTCGTCAAGCACGACAACGGCACCTACTCGCAGTACGCCCACCTCTCCAAGATCCAGGTGAACGTCGGCGAGAAGGTGAACACCGGCGAGCAGATCGCCCTGTCCGGCAACACCGGCAACTCCAGCGGTCCTCACCTGCACTTCGAGATCCGCACGACCGCCAACTACGGCTCGGCCGTCGACCCGGCCAAGTTCCTCGCCAACCACGGCGTGAAGATCTGACCGGTCGTCCCACCGACCGCGAACGCCCCGGCTCGCGGAAGCATCGCCGCAGCACGTGAACCAGAGGCCCCCCGGCACCCGCCGGGGGGCTTTTCGCGTGCCCGGGCGGCCGCAGGACCCCTCCCCCGCCCGCTCCGGGCACAATTCACAGGAACAAGGTCCTCCCCAGCCGCCCCGTCGGGCGCATACTGGCAGTAATGACAAAGTCAGCAGCACCTAAACGTCATCTGCCGACCAGCCCGTTCAAGGCTCCGGTCGCGCCTCCCCTCAAGCACTTCGCCGTGGGCGACCGGGTCACGCACGACCTGTTCGGTCTCGGCCGGGTGATCGGCATCGAGGACGGGATCGCCGCGCTGGTGGACTTCGGTCCCACGCAGGAGCGGATCCTGAGCCCGTACGCCAAGATGAGCAAGCTCTAGACCCGCGCCTCCGCGCCGTCGTCGCGCCTGGCCACCGGCCAGGGCCGGCCGGCCGGCCGGAAGCCACGACACCCGGGCTCCGCGATTCTCGCGGGCCCGTCACCGAACGGAAGTCCCCCTCATCGAACTCTCCTCGCTGTTCTCCGCCCCGGACGGGGCGTCCCAGCAGCACCGCACCGCCGCCGTGTCGTCACCCCCGCCGGTGACCCAGCCGTTCCAGGCCCCCGACTTCGGGGAGGACGAGACGCCGTGGCTCGACGACGCGCAGCACTTCGCCCCCGAGGCATGGGCGGCTCCGCAGAACTGACCCTGGGCCGGGAGCCGACCCGGGCCGGGGTTCAGCCCCGGGCCGCCCGGCGGGAGACGCCACGGCCCGGCCCGCGGGCCGCGCGGCGGTCCTGACGAGCCCGGCGGACGGCGGCCGCCCACAGGAGGAGCGAGCCGGCCACCACCGCGACGGTGACGACCAGCACGAGCCGGTCGAGACGGTCGGCCTTGCTCATGACGTAGATCAGGCCGCCGAACGCGGCGAGGATGCCGAAGCCCTTGAGTGAGTTCACGGTTTTCTGCCTGCCTTCGCGCTTACTTCCACGCCGTGACGCGGGTCACGTACGACTTGACGACGGAGGACAGCAGCCAGTAGGCGCGGACCAGCATGTAGACCAGTTCGGGCAGCAGCAGCGCCTCGACGAGCATCGCCTTCCAGCCCAGGTTCCTGACCCGCAGGGCGGGATGAAGGAGCCAGAAGGCCAGGAGGACGACCAGCAACGGGTTGTCCGAGAAGCCCTGGCGGGCGACGACGATCATCTGGGTGGTGCCGTAGCCCAGGATGTACGAGAGGCCGAGGAGGCCCAGCACCAGCGTGGCAATGGTGTGCCAGGTGAACTTGGTCCACCCGCGGTAGCGCAGGGTGTCCACGGTCCCGCGACTCCACCGCTCGCGCTGCTGTATCAGTTCACGCAAGGTCGGCATGAGGTCGGTGTAGGCGATGCAGAGCTGGTTGGCGGTGACCTTCCAGCCGGACTCCTTGAGCGCCAGAGTGGTCTCGTAGTCCTCGACGAGGTTGCGGTGGTCCTCCCAGAACACCGCGCCCCTCCAGTCCAGCAGACTCTGCAGGGCCTCCGCCCGGTAGAAGGAGCCGGCTCCCGCCATGGTGTGGACATCCCTGCGGAAGCGGCCGTTGGCGGCGCGGGCGTACTCGATGATCTGCATGCCGAGCAGGTAGCGCTGCCAGGGACTGCGCCACAGACCGGTGCGGCCCAGGCAGGCGGCACTGACGCCGCCGAGCTCCGGGTCGGAGGCGAGGACGTTGCGGGCCCGCTCGATGAACCGGGGGTGGAGCTCGGTGTCGGCGTCCATCACCAGGACGTGTCCCACCGCCCCGGTGAGCCGGCCGCCGACCGCCTCCCGCAGCCAGCGCAGGCCCAGATTGAGGGCGCCGGCCTTCTTGTGCGGGTTGTCCTCGAAGTTCAGCACCACGGTGAGCGGCGAGGTCACCTCGTCGGCGAACTGCTGGGCGAACTCCATCGTGCGGTCCGTGGAGTTGTTGACGACCACGATGATCAGGTCAGGACGACGCGTCTGCGCCGCGAGGGAGTCCAGCGACATGAGGACGCCGACCTCCTCGTTGCGCGCGGGGACGATCACGACCGTCTCGTACAGCAGCTCGGTCAGCAGGCCGCCGACCGAATGGACGGCGCCACGGCCCCTGCGGTGCCGGCTGTGCGCCGCGTTGGTCCCCGGTTGCTTGCGCGCACGACGCGCCGTAGTGGCCGACAAAGCCTTCTCCCACCCCATGTCAAACGTCATCGGCCCGCACGATGTGATGATTACGTGAAAGCTCAACAAAATTACCTCAGCTTTCCGGATCTCGACCCTCGGCCGGGGGCACCGCACGACCTCGTGGACGAGCCCTCAGGCCGCCGACGGCGACTCGTCACCACCCTGCGGTGCGACCAGGGGGGTTGATACGGGCAATCCGGACGCCCGGGCGGCACACCGGGTGACTGATGTCATAGGCGGTAGGCGCGCTTTTCGGCCACCACTACGATGGCGCGGTCGTGCAGATGTGCGGACCAAGCGGACATCGCGTCCCCTCGCTCCTGCCCCTCTCCCCCGTAGTCCGCCGAGGAGCCACCATGAGCCGCCGTCGCCCCCACCCCCGCCGCCGTCGACGGACGGGGGGACGGCTGTCGCCGGCGCTCGTGGTGACGGCCGTGGCCGTGGTGCTGGCCGGCGTCGGCGTCCTCCTGGTCCCGCAGCTGCGCGCGGACGGGGAGGACGCCCCCGCACTGACCGTGCGGTACCGCGTCACCACCTCCGCCCGGCCGGAGGTGGCGGCCCCGTGGCTGGAGGTGGCCAACACCTCGGACCGCGCCGTGCGGCTCTCGGACGTGGTGCTGCGCTACCACTTCCGGGTCGACGACGGGGTGGAGGGCGGGACGACGCAGGGCGGGCGGCCCGGCACCGGGTACGGCGCCAACTGCGTCCGGACCGCGCTGGACTGCTCGCGGGTGACCCTGCGCGTCGGCACGGCGAAGAAGGACCTGCGGTACCTGGAGGTCGGGTTCTCCCCGGCCGCCGGGACCCTGCCTGCCGGCGGGTCGAGCAAGGGCATCGGTCTCCAGCTGTACCGCCTGGACCACGGACGGCTGGATCAGACCGACGACCCGTCCTACGACCCGGCCCTCACCCGGTACGGGCCCGCGCCCAAGGTGACCGCCTACCTGCGGGGCGGGCTGGTCTGGGGCGACGAGCCCGGCAGCCGGGCCGCGTCCCCCGCGCCTCGGGAGACGGCGGACACGGCGGGCGAAGCCGCCGACGGCGTCCTCTTCGACGACTTCCACTACACAGGTCCCGCCGACCCGGCCCTCAAGGCCGGGGGCTGGCGCGTGCGCACCGGCGCGGGCGGCCCGGGGATCGCGAACACCTGGGACAGGGCGGGGATCACCTTCCCCGCCGATGCGCCGGACACGGGTGCGGGCGGGGACACGGGTGCGGGCGGGGACACGGCTCCGCGTGAGGGCTCCGGCTCCACGTCCGACCAGGTGCTGCGGCTGCGGGCGGGGACGGACGGCACCGAGGCCGGCACCCGCCAGGTGGAGATCAACACCGCGCCGAGGTTCCGCACCGGCACCCTCGCCGCGCGCGTCCGGTTCAGCGACCACCCGGCCCAAGGGCGCGACGGCGACCACGTCAGCCAGTCCTTCTTCGCCATCTCGCCGGACCAACGGTCGAAGCGGTACAGCGAACTCGACTTCGAGTACATGCCCAACGGCGGCTGGGGCGCGTACGGCCCCCGGCTGGACACCACCAGCTGGCGCGACGTCGACGCCGGCGACCGCGTGACCCGTGCGACCGTCGAGAAGCTGGGCGACGGCTGGCACACCCTGATGATCACGGCCGTCGACGGGGGCACCGCCTACTCGGTGGACGGCCGCGTCCTGTTCCGCACGGACGACGCGTACTTCCCGCGCGAGGCGATGGGCGTGCACTTCAGCGCGTGGTTCATCGACCTGCCCTTCAAGAGCTCCGAACGCACCTGGGACATGGAGGTCGACTGGGTCTACCTCGCCGAGGACCGCGACGTGTCCCTGAAGGACGTGCGGCAGCAGGTCCGGGACCTCTCCGAGGCGGGCAGCGCGTACGTCGACACCCTGGACTGACGGGCCCTCGCCCCACCCCTCAGGGACTCAGGGCGCGGTGAGGTCGTCGCTCACGAGGCTTCCGTCCGGCTTCCGCCCGAAGGCGGCCGCGAGGACGGCGGGGAGGTCCGGTTCCGCGACGGTGCCGCGCAGTTCGGCGAGGACGCCGTCGAAGTCGTCGTCGGAGACGATGCCCAGGTGCTCCTGGCGGAGGCCGTGGACCACCTCCACCAGGTCGGGGCGCAGCCGCATCCAGGCCCGGGAGCGGTGGATCTCCTCCTCGACGACGGACATGAACCAGGCCATCACCGCGTACGGGACGTCGAGGTGCTTCTCCGGCGACCGCGTCTCGAAGCAGACCGTCGGCTCCCTCGCCGGGTCCTCGTCCGGGACGATCGCGGTGACGACGGCGCGCTGTGTGCCGACGAGGTCCAGCTCCAGGTACCAGGCGTCGTCGGGCACGGAGTACATCCTGGTGAGCGCGTACTCGGGGTCGGGTGACGGGGTGGCCATGGCGGCATGGTGTCAGGGACCGGTGGGACGACGCCCCCGGATATCGGGCTGCGCCTCGACGTCGCCCCGCCCTACTGTGCCCCGGTACGGGAGGACAGGAGGACGAGTGGCCAAGCGGCGTTACGTGGCCCGTGGGGTGCCGGGCGGGTACCGGATCTGGGACAACCGGGGCCGGCATCACTGGGGCGACCACTACGAGTTGTGCCCGGACGACCTGCTGGCGGAGCTCAACGGGGCGAAACGACCGGAGCGACTGACCGAGCTTCAGCGCCGGTACCGGGCCGCCAAGCGGTAGCGGGCCACGGTGACCGGCAAGGAGGAACGGGATGGGTGAGCAGCGGCCCCCTGGTGAGGGCGGGGAGCCCGTCTTCGCACGCGTCGGACGGCACGGGCGATACGCGTACAACCTGCGCAACCCGGTCGGGCGGGCACTGGCCGTCGGCGGCGCGGTGATCGGGGTGGTGGCGATGACGGCGGTGATGCGGCCCGGGCTCTTCACCGGCCGGGACCGATGGGACGCCGGCGAGCTCCAGGAGGCGGTGACCGCCGCGGGTCCCGCGCTAGAGACATCGGCGACGGCGGGGCCCGGCATCGACGACCCGAAGGAGTCGCTGCGGGCGATCGTCGAAAGGGCGGGCGACAAGTACGAGGGGACGGTCGACCTGAGCGGCGGGCAGCAGAGGGAACCCGGCTGGTACGAGGGCTCCTTCACCGTGTCCGCCGACGGCACCGACGCGGAGTTCTGCGTGACGCTGACCGGAACGGGCAGCGGGCCCCTCGCGTTCCGCTATCGGTGGGTCACCGTCACGAGCGCCGAGGGCGCCTGCGAAGGTTGACGCCGACGACGAGACGGAGGACCGGCGGATGCCGCACGTGATCATCAAGCATTTCCCCAAGGACCTCGACGACGAGACCCGCGCGCGGCTGGCGGCCCGGGTCTCGGAGGCGGTGCAGGAGGCGTTCGGGGTGCGGCAGGGGGCCGTGTCGATCGGGCTCGAGCCGGTGGAGCGTGAGGACTGGGAGGCCGAGGTGTACCAGCCGGAGATCGCGGGGCGGAAGGACCGGCTCGTCCAGTTCCCGGACTACTGACCGACCGGACTGCTGACCGGCCTACTCGCCGTAGCCGCCGATGAAGGCGATGCGCGGGTGCGCGGTGGGGTTCAGCCAGGTCAGCACGCGTTCCATGTCGGTGTCGTTGATGCGCATGTCCGCGTCGCCGGGGGTGACGTTGCCGTGGACGAGCGTGCTCTCCGGCCTGCCCGTGTCGACGACGATGCCGTAGAGCGGACTCCCGTCCGGCGCCGGCAGGTCGAGGCCCTGGTAGCTGCCCTTCGTGACACGGCGGTAGGTGAACGTCGTGCCGGAGGGGGCCTTGGCGTTGCCGAACGCGGTCGTGACGGGGTAGGTGCCGTCGGGGATGTCGAGGTCGAAGTCGCCCGGGGAGAGGGCGGAGAAGGCCACCGCCCACTCGCCGCCGGCGTCCTTGCGCCAGGCGGTGAGTTCGGGGCCGTACTGGGCGTTCAGCTGCACGGTGAGCATCTGGGTGGCGTTGCCGGGCCGCGCCTGGGCGGGGAACCTCTCGGCCGGCGGCGAGTAGTCGTCGGACCCGGAGGAGTCGGAGGAGTCGGAGGAGTCGTCCGAGCCGGAGCCGGAACCCGATCCGTAGTCGTCGTCATCGTCGTAGTCGTTGTGGTAGCTCCCGCTGTAGCCGGTGGACCCCGAGCAGGACGAGGAGCCGCCCGACGATCCGCCGGAGCGCCCCTTGCGCGTGGTGGAGGCGCAACTGTCTCCGCAGGCGGCGGTGAGCAGCACCGTGGAGGCCAGGGCACACACCGTGAGGACCGCGCGCACGCGGAGCAGACGGTGACGGCGGACCGCCGGGGCGGGGCCGGCGCCCATGGTGGTGTCGGGTGCGGCGGACTGCGGGCGTTCGGATGACACGGCGAGGCCTTCTCGGTCGACGGGCATGCGGACGGGCAGCCAGGTGGGGGCTGCCCGTCCGTCGGGACCCTAGCGAAACGTGCGGGCCGCCGGGGCGGAAACGAGCAGGCCGTCAGCCCTGTGGCTCGTTCTCGTCGCACGGCAGGAAGGACTCCAGGACCCGGCGGTCACGCCTGACCTGGAAGGCCGTGGAAACGGCGATCAGGAGCAGGGCGGGGGCGACGGGGATCAGATAGGGAGCCATGTCAGGGGGGCTCCTTCCGGTCACGGTCACGGTCGTGGGCGCCGACGCGGACGTGGCCACCTTCGGACCCGGGAGCGACGTCCCGGTCGTGGTCCCGGTCCTGGCCTCGGTCGCGGTACGTCCGGGTGAGGGCGGTCTCGATGGCGGCCGCACGCTCGGCGAGCAGGCCGAGGGCGGCGACCGCCCGGTTGACGGGGTCGGTCTCCGGCCCGCCGAGGGAGCGGGCACGCGCGTACCCGGCGCGGACCTCCCGGAGGCGGACGGCCTGTTCTTCGCTCAGCGTCCCACGCAGCTCGGACAGCCGGAGCAGGTTGGCCTCGGCGCCGGTCGTGAGGGTCTGGGCCTCGGCCCGGTAGTGGTCGTCGACGACGGCGCTCAGCTCGGCGTCGGACATGACGGGCTGGATGCGCTGGGCGATGCGGTTGAGGTTGCGGTAGGAGCCCTGGAGCTGGAACGGCGGTTCGGCGCGGCTGTCGCCGGAGCGGGCGGCCGAGGCGATGTACTCGGCGTTGACCGCGAGGACCACGTCGCGCGCGGCGAGCAGGTGACGCAGCACCGCGACCACACGGTCGAGTTCCGCGGGCGCGAGGAAGCGGGCCAGGCGGTCGGCGCGGGCGGCGGTGTCCCCGCGGGCGATGCGCAGCAGCAGTTCCAGGTCGGCGCGTGGGCGGGAGGCCAGCGGCGCCAGCACGGGGTTGGCGGTGAGGGCGTTCTCCACGAAGCTGAGGGCGAAGGCGTCCTCCCGGCCGGTGAGGACGTCGCCGAGGTTCCACACGTCGGCGCGGTTGGCGAGCATGTCGGGGACGCGGAAGAGTCCGCCGGACTCGGTGTAGGGGTTGCCGGTCATGCAGACCGCGAACCGTTTGCCGCGCAGGTCGAAGGTGCGGGCCTGTCCGTCGCGGACCCCTTCCATCCGGCGCGTGGCGTCGCAGAGGGGGATGAACTTCTGCAGGAACTCCGGCGAGGTGTGCTGGATGTCGTCGAGGTGGAGCAGGGTGTTGTTGCCTGCCGCCAGCGCGAAGTTGATCTTCTCGACCTCGCGGCGGGACGCGGCGTCGGGGGCGTCGGCGGGGTCGAGCGAGGTGACGGCCTGCCCGAGGGCCGGGCCGCTGACCTTGACCAGGAGGAGGCCGAGGCGCTCGGCGACGTACTCCATCAGCGTCGTCTTGCCGTAACCGGGCGGCGAGACGAGCAGCAGCAGGCCGCCGGCGCCCCCGAGTTGCTTGTGCAGGTTGTCGCCGATCAGTGGCAGGTAGACCTCGTCGACGAGGCGGTTGCGGACGAAGGCGTCCATGACGCGGGGCCGGAACTCGTCCAGCCGCAGGCGGGCGCGCTCCGCGGTCACGAGTGCGGTGCGGCGGCGCCGGGCGGCGTGGAAGGCGGGGACGTCGTGCGCGGCGAAGCGGGCCGTGCGGGCGAGCCATTCGTCGAGGCGGAGGGTGAGGGCGCCGTCCACGACGCGGGGGTGCGCGGCGAGCAGTCCCTCCACCGTGGTGGTGAGGACGGCCTCGGACGGGTGGTGGGCGAGCGGGCCGGCGGTCAGCTCGACGGCGACGGCCTCGGCGAGGTCGCCGGGAGGGAGGTCCACACCCTCGGCGGCGGCGTACGCGGCGATCCAGGCGCCCGCGAGCTGGTGGCGGGCGGCGTGGTCGGTGAGGGCGGCCAGGTCGTCCGCGAAGCCGGTGCCGGCGGTGGCCCGGTGGAAACCGTCCAGGAGGGCGTGGACCGCGGCGGCGACGACGAAGCCGTCGGGCGACGTGGTGAGTTCGTCCAGCAGGTAGGCGGCGACGGCGTCGGGCGCGGCGTCCTGCGGCTGAGGGCCGGGCAGCGGGGCGGCGGGGACCGGCCGTGCCCCGATCACGGCGGCGAGCTCCGCGCGCAGGGCGTCCGGGGCGTCCGGCGCGCCGAAGACGGCGCCGGCCCGGACCAGGGAGCGGGCGCGGCGGGTCCAGGTCTCGCGTTCCGCCCCGGTGGCGGTGTACGCCCAGAAGAGCTGGGCGGCCGCGCGCACGGCCGGCTCGTGGCGCAGCAGGCCCGCCTTCTCGTGCAGCGGGAGGAGCGCGGCGAGGAGGAGGGCGGCGTCGTGGTCGTGCACGCCGATCTCGTAGCCGTCCTCGTAGTCCCGGCGGGCGATCTCCCGGGCCGGCCCGGTCAGTTCCTCGTACGCCGCCGGTGCGGCGGGTCCGTGCTCGGCGAGCACCCGGTACGCCAGGTACTCGGCGCGGGTGACCTGCGGCGACTCCGAGGCCGACGGCCGCCCGGCGAGGAGCAGGGCGTCGGCGTGGTCGTCCGGGTCGACGGCGAGCGGCTCGCGGTAGTCGGTGCCGGTGATCGCGAAGGCCAGGCCCGCCTCACCGTGCGGCACCAGGGCGAGGTCGGCCGGCCGGGTGTTGACGGCGAAGCGGTGGACGCCCAGGCGAAGGGTGCGGCCCCCGTCGGTGAAGAGGTCGGTGCGGTCGCGCAGGGCGCGGGCCGCCTCCTGGCGGGCGGCCTCGAGGCGGCCGTCGAGTTCCTCGGCGCGGACGGTGTCGTCCAGGGCCCGCAGTTCCCCGGCGGCCCGGCCGACCTTGGCGACCAGGGGGTCGGAGGCGAAGTAGGCGGCCACGGCGTCGGCGTCGGGCAGGGCGGCGGCCCGGCGCGCCACGGTGGCGAGGACCCGTTCGGCGGAGGCGGTCAGCTGGTCGGCGCGCCGGGCGCGGGCGTCGGCGAGGGTCTGGCGGCGGGCGGAGAACACCTCGTGGATCTCGGCGCGCTTGGCGTCGAGCCGGTCGAGGAACTCGTCGTGCTCGGCGAACCGGGACTCCAGGTTCTCCAACCGCACCGACAGTCGCGCCAGTTGCTCCTCGCAGTCCTGGGGGGTGGCCGCGGCGGAGAGCGCGCCGCCGACCGTCTGGCTCAGCAGGGCGAACTCGGCGGCGAACTCGGCACGGCCCTCCTCGGCGAGCAGGGACCGGCGGCGGGCGTCGAGGACGGCGCGGGCCCGGTTGACCCGGCCGGTCGCCTCGGCGATCCGCTCCAGCACGGTGGTGCGCACGGTGACGTCGGCGATCTCCAGGCCGGTGACCACCTCGGTGACGGTGGTCAGGCCGGCGGCCAGTTCGTCCAGCCGGGCGGTCACCGGGGCCGCGGCGGCGGTGGTGGTGATGCGCCCGGCCTCGTCGGCCAGCTCCTCGACGGCCTCGTGGTGGGCGGTGAAGGCGTCGTCACGGGCGAAGAACGCCACGGCGCGGCGGCCGTGGACCTCCAGGTTCCCGGTGAGGTCGGCGGCGAGGGCGTCGATGCGGACGGCGTCGGCGTACCGGAGGTCCTTCAGCCCGAGCAGACGGCCGAGGTGGGAGCGCAGTGCGGTGAGTCCCTCCACCCAGGCCAGGGCGGTGCGGGGGGTCTCCCCCCGCAGGCGGCGGACGAGGGAGGCCGCCTGTGCCTCCGCCCCGGCGACCTCCTCCTCGGCGTGGGCCGTCAGCGCGCGGACCGTCTCGTACTCCGCGAGCACCTGCCCGGCGGTCTCCCCGACCTGTCCGAGCGGTTCGGCGAGGGCTCCCAGGGCGGGTTCGGTGAGCCAGTGGTGGGCGTCGGCGACGCGCAGGCAGGCGGCGGCCAGGGCGCGGTAGGCCTCGGGGGTGGGGGACGCGGCGGTCTCGGTGACGGTACGGGCGACGGCGAGGCAGTCGGAGAGGCCGCGCACCAGGTCGGCGTTGCCGATGCGCAGCAGGGGGTCGGCGAAGTCGTCCGGGGCCGCCTGGGCGGCGGCGTGGGTGTCGGAGACGAACGGGGAGCGCCAGACGCGGACCGGGTGGACGCGGGCCGGCTCGTCGCCCTCGGCGCGCAGCACCAGCAGGGTGCCGTCGTCGAAGAGCGCCCAGCCCTGGCAGAGGATCGGGGTGACGATCTCCTGGCGGATCAGGTTGTACGGCAGCAGCAGGCTGAGGCCGGTCGTCGCGGAGTGGAAGGCGTGGAGGACGTCCTCGCCGTTGGGTGAGCGCACCTCGCGCTCGAACTCCATGGCGGGCAGGTCGAGCTGGAAGGCGCGGGGGCCGACGCCCGCCAGGTGGCAGCCGCCCGGGAAGACGATGCCCTGGTCGTCGGGGAGCCTGCGGCACGCCTGGTCCACGGCGTCCAGGCGGACGACGGTCCGGGTGAGCGTGTCGTACACCAGGCAGCGGACGGTGTCCTCGTTGTAGGGGCGCACGCGCAGCAGGACGAGGTGGCCGACGCGGGCGTGGGCGATCTCGGCGTCGGCGAGGGACTGAAGGGGTTCCTGGACGGGCTCGCGGAACACGCCGTCGTCGGGCGCGGTGGTGTCGTTGTCCGTCCTGACGGTGAGCGCGCCGCCCACCGTGCTGACGTAGAGGCCGTCCTGGACGCGGACATGGGGGTGCCGGCCCGGTACGTGGTCCTCGCGGGTGGCGGCGGTCCAGGCGAAGTCGTGGGTGGGCGGGATGACGTGGTCACGGTCGCCGCGGGCGTCGAGGAACGTGGCGCGGGCCGGCTCGCCGGAGGCGGCGTCCCCGGCGGCCTGCGGGAGGGTCCAGCGCAGCACGCGGATGTCGTCGGTGGGCGCCGGGCGGGCGGCCGCGGCGGGCCCCGTGCCTGATGTGGAGCCGCCGGGGGCCGCGCCGGCGCGGCGGCCGGTGCGGAACACGGCGAGCAGCGTGTCGTCGACCCGGCGCAGCCGGATCAGGCGGGCGTCGCGGTAGTAGCGGTGCAGGTCGGCGAACTCCCGGTGGAAGGCGGGGTCGTCGAGCAGGCCGGGGAGGGCGTCCTCGGCGAGCGGGCTCAGGTCCTCGCGGCTGTGCAAGGTGAACACGTCCGCGACGGCGGTCCGTTCACCTTGCGCGGGGACGGTGTTGCATGCGGCGAGCAGGATGCCGTCGGCCACGGGGAGGAGGTCGCACGGGAGAGCGGGACGGGCGGTGCGCAGGCGGGCGGTGCGGACCAGTTCCAGCCGGGCGTCCCCGAAGGCGGCCGTGCGGCGCGCGTTGAGATCCTCCGCGCGCCGCGCCAGGTCGGCGGCGTGGGCGGCGAGGCGGGTGCGGAGGACGTCGTAGGCGCCCGCGTCCATCGGCCCCGTGTCCGCTGCCGTGGGAACGGTGTCCCGGACCGTGGGGGCGGTGGTGTCGGTCATGGCGTGCCTCCATCGGGAACGGGACGGGCGGGGCCCGCGGGCGGGCCCGGCCTGGGCGGTGCGGGGAGGGGCCGGACGCCGCCGGGGCGTCGGGCGCCCTGGGCCGGCGGCGGGCTCGTCCCCGGGCGGGGCGGACCCGGCGCGCCGGGTGGTCTCGGCCCCCGGCCGCGAGGTGGGTGGCCGGGAGGAGCGCCCCACCCGGCGGGGCGGATCGTGGGCGGGGTGGTGCGGGTCGAGGGCGGGGTGGTGCTGGTCGGGCGGTGCGGGTCGTGGGTCGGGCCCGATGCCGCGACCGTCCCCGCCCGTACCGCGCGGATCGCGCGGGTGGCGAGCGGCGCGGATCGCGACGGGCGGGAGGCGTGGGCGGCGCGGATCGGGAGTGGCGGGAGGCGTGGGCGGGGGCCCGTGCCGGGGCCCCCGCCCCGCCCGCCCGTGGCGGCGCGGACGGCTATCGGTCGGCGGGGACCGGCCGGTGGCCGTCGAGGGTGGCCACCGGTGTCTCGGCCAGGCCCAGTGCCGTCGCGTGGTCGAGGAGCGACCGCAGCCGGCCGTCACCGTCGCCGCCGGACGTCATCAGCCGGGTCAGCAGCGCCGAGACGGTCAGGTCGCGGACGTCGCCGGTCGAGACGGAGCCCACCATCCGGGTGAGGTCCTCGGTGAACGACGAGGTGCCGTCCAGCCAGGCCCCGCCGAGCGCCTGGGCCGTCTGCGAGCTCTGCACGAAGCTGTCGATCCCCTTGCCGAGCGAGACGGAGGAGACCAGCCGGTCCAGGAAGACCGACTCCCCGCCCACGATGTTGATGTCGGCGTTCTCGAGCCCCGTGGCGAGGACCGTGGCCTGCGCCTCGGCGACCTGTCGCTGGACGTCCAGGCCGGCCAGACGGATGTCCTTCTCCGCCTCCAGCCGCAGCCGGTACTCCTCGTGCGTGCGGGACGCGTCGTCCAGCGCGGCCATGGCCGCGGCCTTCTCGGTGAGGCCGGCGGCCTCGGCGCGCAGCCGGACCTCCAGCCCTTCCGCCTCGGCCCGCATCCGGGCCTCGGTCGCCGCGGCCTCGGCGCGTCCGGTCTTCTCCACCACCTGCGCCTCCGCGTCACGGACCTCGACGGCGGCGAGTCCTTCGGCGGCGGCCTCGGCCCTGGCCGCCTCGACCAGCCGGAGCTTGGCGCGGGCGTCGAGGTCGGCCGTCCTCAGCCGCGCGTCGGCGAGGGTGAGCTGCTCCGCCGCCCGGTGCGTCGCGGCGGCCTCCGCCGCCTCGGCCGCCTTGATGTCCTTGACCAGCTTCTCCTGCGCCTGGGCCTCCGCGGCGATGACGACGGCCTGACGCTCCCGCTCGGCCTCCTCGACCGCGCGCAGCCGCTTGATCGACTCCTCCTGCTCGGCCACCGTCCGGTCCACGGCGACCCGCTCGCGCACGACCTCGGCGATCTCCCGCCGCTCCGCCTCGAGCTCCTTCTCCGCGGCGATCCGGGTCAGCTGGGTCTCCCGTTCGCGGGCGATGACCTCCAGCAGCCGGTCCTTCTCGATGCGCTCGTTCTCGATGGAGATGACCCGCTCGCGGTTCTTCGCGGCCACGGCGATCTCCCGGGCCTGGTTCTCCCGCTGGATGCCGAGCTGTTCCTCGGTGCGCAGGAAGGCCGTCTGGGCGCGCAGCCGCTCCTCCTCCATCACCCGGGAGGTCTCCGCCTCCTCGCGGGCGCGCACGGTCTCGATCTCCCGCTTCTGCTTGATCTCCGCGTCCGTCTGCCGGCGCTCCAGCTCGAGGATGGCCTCGCGGGCGTCGACGTCCTGACGGGTGATCTCCTTCTCCTCGGTGCGGCGTGCCTCGTTGGTGCGGACGTGCTCGATCGCCGTCAGCTCGGTGATCTTGCGGATGCCCTGGGCGTCGAGGACGTTGGCCGGGTCGAGCTGCGTCAGCGGCGTCTGCTCCAGGTGGTCGATCGCGGCGTCCTCGAGGCAGTAGCCGTTGAGGTCGACGCCGATGACCTCGATGATCCGGAACCGCAGCTCCTCGCGCTTGGTGTACAGGTCCGTGAAGTCCATCTGCTTGCCGACGGTCTTCAGCGCCTCGGAGAACTTGGCGTTGAACAGCTCCTGCAGCGTGCCCTGGTCACTGGCGCGCCGGGTGCCGATGGCCTGGGCGACCCGGACGACGTCGTTCACGGTCTTGTTCACCTTGACGAAGAAGGTGATCCGGATGTCGGCGCGGATGTTGTCCCGGCAGATCAGGCCGTCGCGCCCGGTGCGGCTGATCTCGATGGTCTTCACCGAGATGTCCATGACCTCGGCCTTGTGCAGCACCGGCAGGACGACCTGGCCGGTGAAGGTGACGTCCACCCTGCGCATCTTGGAGACGATCAGCGCCTTGCCCTGTTCCACCTTTCGGAACAGCTTGGAGAAGACCAGCACCAGCAGAAGGGCGACGAGCAGGCAGCCGGCGAGAAGCACGCCGATGCCGGTGGAGACAGCGTCCATGGCAACGTCCTCGATGCGTCAGGGAAGACCTCTGAGCGGGGCAAGGAGGCCGGGCGGCGCCGGCACGTGGCCACGGCGTCGGTCGTCGAGGGCTCCGGCTCCGGACGGCGGCACGCTGCCGGTGTCCGGAACCGGAGTCATCCCCCGGGCTCCCCGTGGACTCATCATGAACTCCGGTGACCGGTAACCGCATTGCCGGTTTCCGGCAGTGTTGGCTAGGGTCTGCCTGCCGGAGCGGCGTCAAGGAAGCATCAACAAGGGCGGGGACCCGGTGTCATCACACGCGGAACCGGCGGACTACCTGGACGGGTTCGACCGCATCCTGACCGAGATCGCGGGCACCGGGCGTCGCCTCACCCGTGAGGAGATGGAGGCCCGGCGCGAGTTGGGCGAGCAGGCCGCGGAGGCCGGGCTGGGGCTGCGCAGGATGGTCAGCGCGCACCTGGCGGCGGCCCGGGACGCCTGGCCCTCCTCCGCCAACGGGTGGGCTTCGGGCTCGAGTTCGGCGGACTGCGCGCTGGCCGCGGTGCAGCAGGCGGTCGACTCGTTCGCCGAGGGGTACGAGCGGGCGCAGCGGCAGGCCATCCGCCAGGAGGAGGCGGCGCGGCGGGAGTTCATCGACGACCTGCTGCTCGGCCGCAGCGATCTGGGCCGGCTGGCCGAGCGCGCCGAGCGGTTCGGGCTGCGGCTGGCGCGGGCGCACGCGGTGGCGGTGGCCGAGGGGCCGGCCGCGTACGAGGAGGGCGACGCGGTGCCGCGGCAGGTGGCGCGGGCGGTGACGGCGCGGTTCGACAGCCGGCGCATCCTGGTCACCACCAAGGACGGCCGGCTGCTGTGCGTCGCGCCGGGCGACGCGGAGGACGTCCTCAACTGGTTCGCCAAGCAGGCGTTCGCGGCGACGGACGGCGGGCGGGTGGCGGTCGGGCGGTCCCACGGCGGTCCCGGGGGCGTCGTCCAGTCGTACGAGGAGGCGCTGAGCACCCTGGAGATGGCCGAGCGGCTGGGGTTCGACGGGCCGGTGCTGATGGCGGCGGACCTGCTGGTCTACCCGGTGCTGGCGCGGGACCGGCAGGCGCTGGCGGACCTGGTCCTGAGCGCGCTGGGACCGCTGCGGAGCGCCCGGGGCGGGGCGCAGCCGCTGCTGGACACGCTCACGGCGTACTTCGACTCCGGGTGCGTGGCGGCCGAGGCGGCGCGGCGGCTGTCGCTGAGCGTGCGGGCGCTGACCTACCGCCTGGAGAGGATCCGGAAGCTGACCGGCGCGGACGCGGCGGACCCCGCGCAGCGGTACACGCTGCAGACCGCGGCGATCGGCGCCCGCCTCCTCAACTGGCCCGCGCAGGAGCTCTGACGGGCCCGGACCCCCCGGCGTCAGAACTCGCGGCCCCCGGCTCCGGGCGTCAGGTCTTCGGCCCCGGGCCCCGGGCCCGGGGTGTCAGGCGGACCGCTTGCGGGAGGCCGCCTTCTTCGCGGGGGTCTTCTTCGCGGCCGCCTTCTTGCCCCCGCCGCCGGAGCTGGTGGACTTCTTGGAGGAGGCGGAACCCGAGCCCCCGGAACCGGCGCGGGAGGAGGCCGTCTTCTTGGCGGTGGACTTCTTCGCCGCCGTGGAGGTGGACTTCTTGCCGGAGGTGTCCTTCGGCGTCGTGCGCGACCGGTTCATCTCGCGCACCTCCCCGCTCTCGCCGCGGGACTCCTGCGCCGCGCGGACGCTGTTCTCCAGCGCGGCCATCAGGTCGAGCACCTTGCCGCCGCCCGCGGGGGCCTCCGGCATGGCCGGCGCCTCCTGGCCCGAGGCCTTGGCGGCGACCATCTCCTCCACCGCCTCGCGGTACTCGTCGTGCAGGTCGTCCATGTCGACCTCGCCGAGCGTGTCCATCAGCGCGTCCGCCAGATCCAGCTCCTGGTCACGGATCTTGACGTCGCCCTCCGGGGCCACCCCCGCCGGCTCGCGGATCTCGTCGGGCCACAGCAGGCCGTGCATGACGATCGCCTCCTCCACCACCCGCAGCATCCCCAGCCGCTCCCGCCCGCGCAGGGCAAACTTGGCGATGGCGACCTTGTTGCTGCGCTTGAGCGCCTCCCGCAGCAGCGTGTACGGCTTGGCGGCCTGCGCTCCGCCGGCCGCGAGGTAGTAGGCGGACTCCATCTGCATCGGGTCGATCCGCTCGGACGGCACGAAGGCGACGATCTCGATGGTCTTGGCAGTGGGGATGGGGAGCTGCTGGAGGTCCTCGTCGGTGATGGGGATCATCGAGCCGTCCGACTCCTCGTACGCCTTGCCGATCTCGGACTGGCTGACCTCCTTGTCCTCCAGCTCGCAGACCTTGCGGTAGCGGATCCGGCCGCCGTCCTCGGTGTGGATCTGCCGGAAGGAGACGTTGTGGTTCTCGGTCGCGTTCACCAGCTTGATCGGGATGCTGACCAGGCCGAAGGAGATGGCGCCGTTCCAGATCGATCGCACGTTCAGCACCCTTTCGCCGGAGTTGCACCGATATGGCCATGATGCGTGGGATTCTCATCGTATGACGCCGATCACAGAGGTGGAGGGGCGAAGGATCCCGCTCTCCAACCTGGAGAAGGTGATCCATCCGGAGGACGGCTTCACCAAGGGGGAGCTGCTGCACTACTACGCGTCGGCCGCGGGGGCGCTGCTGCCGCACCTGCGGGACCGGCCGGTGTCCTTCCTGCGGTATCCCGACGGGCCGCACGGTCAGGTGTTCTTCTCCAAGAACGTGCCGCCCGGTACGCCCGAGTGGGTCACCACCGCGGACGTCCCGCGGTCGGACGGGCCGTCGCGGATGGTGATGGTGCA